>CANLIL010000029.1 GCA_947491305.1 Flavobacteriales bacterium
AATTTCTTCGTGTTCATTTGTGCTTGCGGGGCTTTATTTATTGCCACTAAACCACGAATGGGAACTAATTAATTGAGATTTCTTTATTTATTAGTTTTCAAGTATGCTATAAATATCTTTTTATTATCTTCAATAAAACGTTAATTATGAAAGATTTGATTTACAGTCATGAAGCCTATGAAATTATTGGAAAATGTATGGAAGTTCATTCAGAACTAGGCCATGGTTTTTTGGAAATCGTATACAAAGATGCCCTTGAAAAAGTTTTTTTTGAGGATGGTATTTTTTTTGAACGGGAAAAGAAATATATCGTTGAGTTTAGAAATGAAGTATTAAAACATTTTTTTTATGCTGACTTTGTAGTTCACGATAAAATTATTTTAGAAGTAAAGTGTGTTTCTTATGTTACTGACGAACACATTGCTCAGTGTATTAATTATTTAAAAGTATCTGATAATAGACTTGCATTGCTAGTAAATTTCGGTCGTGGAAAACTGGAATATAAAAGAATAGTATATTAATTATTTAGCCACCAATACACGAATTGTCACTAATCTATTCGTGTTCATTCGTTCATTCGTGGCATTTCTTTAATATGTTTTTAGCCACTAATACACGAATTGTCACTAATCTATTCGTGTTCATATGTGCCTTCGTGGCTTTATCTTTGCTCTAGTTAAAACTTCACCAATTGTTTTGAACTTTCAACGCCATTTATCCTAAGGGAAATATAATAAACACCTTTTTTAACAAGTACATTTTCTTCAGTGTTACCATCCCAATTGATCGTATATCCGTCTTGCTGTAGCTCGAAATTATCGCTCAGTTTTTTAATTAATTTACCCTGACTGTCATAAATATATGCCGATAAAATATCTCCAGCTTTCAGTGATTTTACGTCTATAGAAACCTCTTTCTCAAATGGATTTGGGTAAACTAAAACCGGAGCATCAGTATTCGACAATAATTCTTCTGCGCTTAAATTCATATAATCTTCTATGTTGTAGTTTTCATCACCGTTTTGATACAACATGTAATGAAAATAGACCAAGAACATTTCATCTGATGTGTTAAATCCCGCATTAACGGTAATCGGAGGATTATTAGGATTGTGCATGTTATTACTGGTATTATCATAAATCCCGGAGCCATAAATAGTAGTTCCAATTGGCGCTTTTTGAATGGACTGGAAAAAATAAAAATCTTGCCAATGAAAATCCCAATGCGGTATATCAATTAATTTTAACGTATCGCCATTAGGTTTAATACCAAACGATTTTATTGATTTTCCCAATAAATGCATGTGAGGAAAGACACTTAATATCGACACATTATTTGTTAAACCGCCTGAAGCTGGATACTGTGCATTTACTGTTGTTTCTTGATTTGGCGGCAAGGAAAATGCCCAATTTTCAATTATTGGACTCGCCATTACTTGTCGAATACCAGTAGTTCCAACCGGATAAAAGTGGAAAATAACTTTTGTACTATCTTTTTGTCCAAAACTTCCAGCAGGATAATGCATGGCAAAATAAATTTGTGAACCAGCACTGATGTTGATGCCCAATTTTAATGGCGCAATGGAAGGCAATAGCATTGGAGTAGCTCCGGGTGTATAGCCAGCAATTAATTTCGTATTGGCATTGCTTGGACTTGCACAATTTCCACCTATTGAATCTGTAGATTCTACGCCATTTGGATCCAAATAAATCAATGCATGGTGAACTATTTCGCGATTTCCTGGAATGATTTCAACGGCTTTTATAACGCGATTTTGCAATAAACCTGATGGAACTGCAAAACAAGCGTAATCATCTTTTGTACTTGTTGCTTTACTCGTATATGTTGGAATTTGAACCGTTAAATCACCTGCACCAAATATCGCAGCGGATGAATAAACTGGAGCAGGGGGAATTGCGTTGGCATTCCCGAGTGGCATTCCATTTAAAATCCAGGAAGAAAGTGTTGTTTTTTCAGTTGCGGATAACGCGCGATTGTGAATGTAAGTTTGGTAATTATTGTTAGGTGGCCACGGTGGCATATGCCCATCATTTATAGCATGGCTGACGGCAGTTGCCATCGGTGTAATTTCTGCATGTGTCATTAGTGAAAAGCCTCCAATACCTCCTTGATGGTGGCATTTTGTACATTTATCGTAAACAATACTTGCCACATCGTTGCTCCAAGTTTGAGCAAAGCTTGCGCTAATAATAAATAGAAAAAAAAGGGTATTGGACAGTTTCATATTAGTTAAATTTTATTCTAAGGTATAAAAAAAGCCTGAGAATGAAATCCCAGGCTCTAAAAAAATTAGTTATTTTAATTGATTGTGTACGTAACTCCGTTAACAGTTACTGTAAATGTATCATCACATGTACCAGTACCATAATCAATTACACGTAATGGTTTGTTTATCGGTGTAAAATTGATTGTACCACTAACAAATTTACCACAACCAAAGATTTTGTGTAACGGATTTGTAATTACTGATGTCCAACCTCCACCGTTTGAAATAGAAGCATTTGCAGAACCTGTAATTGAATATTCATTATCCCAATGTGTTGGAGTTGTGTAACCAGCTATAACTGTTCTAACGCGCGTTGCAGTATATGTTACTACTTCACCAGAAGTCAACGTAACTAAACCGTTAACTTGTACATTGAAATATGGTTGATTAGAACTATTTAACCCCATATTAGTAACTGTTTTTGTTCCTTCAATATGATTGTCATTTACATAGTAATCAACTGGTGTAATTGTTTTAACAGTTCCAACTGTATAGAATGATCCAGTAAATGTAATTACCAACTTTCCTCGGCGTTGTTTTCCATCATTACAATCGCAATTAACTGTTCCCCAGTCAACTGTTACTGTATGTCCAACTCCAACTGTATCAATTGTAATTACAACATTACATGCCGCTTTTTCAATATCTACTGGTTTGTCATTTCCGGACACAACAATAACTTCGCCATGTTTGTAAAAGTCCAAATTCCCTTTAATTGCTTGGTCCGCAATTGTTGACATTTCGTCATACGCATTATCAACGGTTCTATTGATTGAAGGCGTATTACTATTATCGTAATCGTTGTCTTTCTTTTTACAAGCTTGAATTCCAAGCACTAACGTTAAAAGCATCATTCCTACTAACGTTTTGTTCATCCACTGTTTTTTCATAAGTTATAATTTAAGTGTGTTCTTTTCTAAAGATGTAAGTTCTTAAAAAAAGGTTGGGTATAAAATTAAAAAATATAATTTAATCCAACTTTTAATTGCAAATTAGTTGAATTTATTGACATTTTTGAGGTTTCAACAATTTTTGTAAAGGATCTGTAATAATTTAATTCTGCATTTAAACGCCAAGATGGACTCAAAACATACGTTCCACCCATACCTACAAATGCATTGAACGAGTTTTTACGGATAATTTCATTTCCTTTAAAGGTGAATGTTCGTTCATTTCCGTCCTTTTCAATATTCAACAAAGAGACATTGTTAGTAATTCGCTCAAGCGCAACACCCAATTTTAAGTAGGGATGAAATTTCTTTACGGTAAAGTCGTATCGAACAATTACAGGCAATAGCAGGGAACTAGAAGTGTGGTTTACTTTTACGTTTAATAGGGTATAACTCGTCGTTTGAAAGTAATCGTTTAGTTCTACTGCTGCAATTTTTAAATTACCATCATTAGTAGAAAATTCATACGAATCATTGTCTGCTTTGTCTTCAATTTCTTTCGTGAACCACTTACTTTCAAACGTATATCGATTAAATATAAGCCCTGTTTCTAAAGATAATTTTTTCGTTAATTGATAACCGAAATCCATACCGATGTGTTTGTTTCGCATGGGAATGGCGCGATCGACTAAATCTTTTGTGTTCGGGTGATTACTATTAAAATCCCCATTGATTTCTTGAATTCTAACGCCTCCACCAATTGCCACACCAGCATAAAACGAGTGTTTTTTTCTTATTTTTTCTAACGGTCTATTGCGCGTTATTAAATCAAAAGTAGCGTGTGCAATTTGCATTAACGGAGTTAGTTTCAAATAAAGAAGCGGTCTATTTTCAAGCTCAGCCTGTAGTGTATTTATAGTTGTTTGTTCATTTTTAGTTTGATTTTCTTCTTTGTTTGAGGCATTACTTGTTAAAATTTCAGCAGACAAAGTTTCATTAGCTGCTCTCAATTTTTTAGGTTGGATTGTTCCAATAGAATTTTTTAGTTCAAGCTTTGAAACGGGTCCAACCGTTAATGATTGTTGCTGATTGTTATTTATACTTGCTTTTTCTTGAATCGATTGTTTTTTGGCAATTGTGAAGTTTGTTTTAGTTTCAGTAGTTTGTTTTTGAATGATTGAAGTACTTACTTCAGTGTTATTAAGATTAGTTTGTTTCGTATTATTTAACTGAATACCAATAAAAGTTGACACAACTAACAGTCCGGATAAACCGAAAAAATAAAAACGGAAGCGGTTGTTTCGAAATAATTTTTTTTCAATAGTAGCCCACGATTGTGAAGGAACAGCCTGTTCTTCATTTTCAAATTTTGATTGAAAAAGCGCTCTTAAATCTGCATCGTTCTGTTGTGGTTCGTTTCGTTCCATCTTATGCTTTATTTGCTAATTCTATTAATTTTTTTAATTCTTTTTTAGCATCGTGTAATTGCGATTTAGAAGTGCCTTCACTAATTCCTAATTCCTGTGCAATTTCTTTGTGTGTATAACCTTCTATGTAATATGCTGAAAATATTTGCTTTCTGCCATTTGGCAATTTATTTAAATAATAGGTAATTTCTTCTAGGTTTAATGCTTCAATAAGTGTTGTGTCAATGAGAAAAATATCGTCCACGCTTTTAGTATCTTTCAATACTGCAGCATTTTTTTTACGAAAACTCCCTAACGCTGTATTTACAGTAATTTTCTTCATCCAACCTTTAAAAGAATGCGTGCCTGAATATTGATGTAAATTGTTAAAAATCAATACAAACGCATCTTGTAAAACATCTTTTGCCTCGTCCTTATCTGAAATGTAACGCAAACAAACTGCATATAACCAATTACTATAAGTTGCATACAATTCAGCACAAGCCTTTCGGTCGCGCTGGATACATTTTGCGATTAAATCTATTTCGTTTTCTTGACGATGCACGCTTATTCAAAGGTTTAAATCCTTCACAAAGGTAGATGTAAAAATGGATTAATTGGTTGGGTGACTTTGTGAATTTATTTATTTTTCGGTAACATACGTCACAATTCAAGCGCTTGAATACCATTAATTAGTAGAAAAAAGTTATGGAAACTGAAAAAATAATAGTAGAAAACATTAAATGTGCGGGTTGTGTGAAAGGAATTACTAACGCGTTATTGAAAATTGATGGCGTTGAAACTGTTGCGATTGAACTTGAAACAGAAACTATTTCGGTGTCTGGCACGCACGAAAGAAATGCATTAATTGCACAATTAGCACACATGGGTTATCCTGAAAAAGGCCACAATACATTGTATAAACAAGCAAAATCTTACGTTTCTTGTGCAATTGGTAAAATGAGTTAATGTTCCCTTCCGCTCAATAAGAAGGACGGTTTACATTTCGTTATCCTATTAATTTAGATTTTCAATTAACTTTGTTGAAATTCTATGTAACGATTTTATTGTATGAAGTATTTAATTTTTTTAGTGCCGTTTTTACTTTTTTCATGTGGAAAGAAAGAAGATGTTGTCACTTCAACAACTCAAAATTTAGATAGTTTATTAAAAGTCTATCCAGATAGTGTTGAATTATTAGTGCTTCATGGGAATAAAATGATTAAAAATTACCGCTTAGAATTAGCCTTGTCGGACGGAGCTAAAGCCTTTCGTTTAGACAGTACTAACAATGACGCACGTTTGTTATATGCTGATGCGTTGAATAATCGACCAAACAGAACTCCCGGTGATGTTGCACGTGCTCAAAAATTCTATGCTTTTTTATTAAAAAAAATGCCGAAAGAACCAAAGATTTACGTGAGTTTGGCTTCGACGTATAGCCAACAAATGGATTTTGACAAATCATTTTTATACATCAATCAAGCATTAAAAATAAATCCACGTTACCGAGACGCATATGTGATGAAAGGATCTAATTACTTGGTCTTAAATAAAATCGACTTAGCGAAATCATCGTATGAAACGGCGGTGCAACAAGATCCAAAATTTTTTGAAGCATATTTGATGTTGGGTTCTTTGTATCAAGCAGAAAGCGACAAAATTTGTTTAGAATATTACACAACAGCCGCTGAATTACAACCTAAAAATGTAGATGTTATTTACTCTTTAGCATATGCAGAACAAGTTTTTGGTCAAACATATAAAGCTATGGCACATTACAAACGCATGTTGCAGTTGAAACCAGATTATCACCAAGCTTTAAATCAAATAGGTGTCATTCAACAATACGACCTTAACCGAATTGATAGTGCGATGTATTATTACAATTCTGCATTGGAACTTGAGCCGCGTTTTGTTGAAGCTTGGCACAATTTAGGAACGTGTTATGAAAGTCAAAAAGATATCACACTTGCCTTACAATCGTATGCGAAAGCCTTGAAATACGATCCTTCATTTGAATTGTCACGAAATCGTGCTGATGCATTAAAAGGAAAACGATAAAAGATGAACCTGCGCTAGCAAATTAGAGAACCAGGCTTTTTTAAAGTTTTATTAATTCTATACGCGCATCTTCAGGTGCCTCAAGATCAGTTAACAAACCGCTTATCAAGGATTCAAAGGAGATGCTATCGGCTAAAACTTCAGCACAAACATACACTTGATTTTCAGAAATTGCTACTTGGATTGCTTCGGAAGTATCTATTTTTAACGCAATGCGATCTGTTACATCTAAACCTGAATCTTTTCGTAAATTTTGAACTCTGTTGACCAACTCACGGGCAATTCCTTCCGCTTTTAAGCTTTCAGAAATCGTGCTATCCAACGCAACGGTTAAACTTCCTTCAGAAGCAACTAACCAACCTGGAATGTCTTGCGCAACGATTTCAAAATCTGCTAAATCTAACGAAATTTCAACGCCTTCAATTGTTCCATTCCAGCCTCTATTACTTTCAATAGCTGCAATGGTATCGTTGGTAAAGTCTTTCACCAACTCTGAAATTGCTTTCATTTGTTTGCCGTATTTCGGGCCAATTGTTTTAAAATTTGGTTTGATACTTTTCACCAACATGCTATTGCCTTCTTCCAACAATTCTAGTTCTTTTACATTTACTTCAGATAGAATTAAATCCTTAACATGTAAAATATTGTTCGCAAATGCTTTGTCTAAAATAGGCACCATTATTTTTTGCAAGGGTTGACGCACTCTAATTTTCTCTTTTTTACGCAATCCTAAAATTAAAGATGAGGTGCGTTGTGCAATGTCCATTTGTGCCTCAAGTGCTTCGTTAATAAACGCTTTATTAACTTTTGGAAAATCAGCTAAATGAACCGATGAAACAGCAAAACGTTTGGTAACCAAATTCAAATCGTTGAACAGTTGGTCCATAAAGAATGGCGCTATTGGAGAACCTAAAATAGAAATGGTTTCCAAACACGTGTACAAAGTTTGGTATGCTGACAATTTATCTTGCGCATCGTCGCTTTTCCAAAATCGTCTTCTACATAAACGAACGTACCAATTTGACAATTGATCAGTAACGAAATCTTGAATTAATCTTCCAGCTTTTGTAGGTTCAAATTCATCAAATGAATGATCTACATCTTGAATCAATGAGTGTAATTTTGAGAGAATCCAACGGTCAATTTCCGGACGATTTTCCAACTCAATTTCTTTTTCAGAATAGTCGAATCCATCAATATTGGCATACAATGAAAAGAAAGAATAGGTGTTGTAAAGCGTACCAAAGAATTTTCGTTGAATTTCAGTAATACCGTCTAAATCAAATTTTAAATTATCCCATGGTTGCGCATTTGTAATCATGTACCAACGTGTAGCATCAGCGCCATATTTATCGAGCGTTGAAAACGGATCGATTCCGTTTCCAAGGCGTTTCGACATTTTTTGGCCGTTTTTATCCAAAACTAAGCCATTCGAAATCACGTTTTTATATGCAACAGAATCAAATACCATGGTTGCAATCGCGTGTAAAGTATAAAACCAACCTCTTGTTTGGTCAACACCTTCCGCAATAAAATCAGCAGGATATGAAGTTTGATTGTCAATCAATTCTTTGTTTTCAAACGGATAATGCCATTGTGCATAAGGCATTGAGCCAGAATCGAACCAAACATCAATCAAATCACTTTCGCGTTTCATTGGCTTACCTGATGGCGAAACTAACGTAATTTTGTCCATGTAATTTTTATGGAAATCGATGCTGTCGTAATTTTCTTTTGAAAAATCACCCACTGTAAAATGTTCGAATGGGTTGCTAGACATGAAACCTGCATTTACAGCTTTCGCGCATTCATTTTTAAGTTGTTCAGCTGAAGAAATACACATGCGTTCATCCCCTTCTTCCGTTGACCAAATTGGAATTGGAATCCCCCAATAACGGGAACGAGACAAGTTCCAATCATTTACATTTTCCAGCCATTTTCCAAATCTACCAGAACCTGTAGATTCAGGTTTCCAGTTGATTGTTGTGTTTAAGTCCATCATTCGGTCCTTCACATCTGTTACGCGAATGAACCAAGAATCTAACGGATAATATAAAACGGGTTTATCAGTTCTCCAGCAATGTGGGTAGCTGTGAACGTATTTTTCAACTTTAAAAGCTTTGTTTTCTGTTTTCAATAAAATAGCTAACTCAACATCCACCGATTTCTCTGGTTTTTCTTGATCAGCATAGTATTCATTTTTTACAAATTTACCGGCAAATTCACCCATTTCTGGTCTAAATTTTCCTTGTAAATCAACCAAAGGAACGAGGTTTCCTTTATCGTCTTTCACTAACATTCCAGGCACACCAGCTTCAGCTGCAACGCGCGCATCATCTGCCCCAAAAGTAGGGGCAATGTGTACGATACCGGTTCCATCTTCCGTTGTCACAAAATCGCCTCCGATGACACGAAATGCTTGTTCAGGGTGTTCAGCTGGAACGGTAAAGGGCAACAATTGTTCGTATTCGATTCCAATTAAATCTTTACCTTGGCATTCATCGATGATACAGTATGGAATTGTTTTGTCGCCAGCAGTATAAGAAGATAATTCTTCACGTGTTTCGCAAGCAACAAATCCTTTTCCGAACTGATAATTTACTAAGTTTTTAGCTAAAATAACAGTAATTGGTTCAAAGGTATATTGGTTGAAAGATTGAACAGTTACGTAATCAATTTTAGGGCCAACACACAAAGCTGTATTAGATGGCAATGTCCAAGGAGTAGTTGTCCAGGCTAAAAAGTATTTATTTTCGTTTTTAATTTTAAACTGAGCCACAACAGTTGTATCTGTAACATCTTGGTAGCAACCAGGTTGGTTCAATTCATGCGACGACAAGCCTGTTCCAGCCGCAGGTGAATAAGGTTGAATGGTATACCCTTTGTACAATAAATTCTTTTCAAACAATTGACCAATTAACCACCAAACAGATTCCATGTATTTTGAATCATAGGTAACGTATGGATCTTCCATATCGACCCAATAGCCCATTTTCAGCGTTAGATCATTCCAAATGTCAGTGTAGCGCATGACTGCTTCTTTACAGGCTTTGTTGTAATCTTCAACAGAAATTTTTGTTCCAATATCTTCTTTGGTGATGCCAAGTTCTTTTTCTACGCCTAATTCGACAGGTAAACCATGCGTATCCCACCCAGCTTTTCGTTTAACTTGAAATCCTTTTAGTGTTTTGTAGCGACAAAAAATATCTTTAATAGCACGACCCATCACGTGGTGAATACCAGGTAATCCATTGGCAGATGGCGGACCTTCAAAGAAAATAAAAGGTGTTTTTCCCTCACGTGTTGCGATAGATTGTTCAAAAACAGCTTCGTTTTGCCACTTTTCTAACACCATTTTCGCCACATTAGGCAAATTTAAACCTTTGTATTCTGGATATTTGTTTGTCATGCTTTTGATCAATTTGAACGTGTAAAGATAGAAATTATGGAGGAAATATTGTTTTTTTCTGAAGGAACACCCAGAAATTATTTTTTAGTTACAAACCAACCTTTTTAAGATTAATTACATCTTTGAATTAGTGATCGTCGTTTTGATTGTTTTTTAACATATATTACAACTTTTACTACAATAATAATATGAAATCATCAGTTAATAAAAAAAACAAACACATGAAAAAACACACCATTGTCTTATTTGCCGCAAGTGCATTAAACTTAACCCCTCTTTTTGCTCAAGAAGCAACACCAACAAAAACGGATAAAAAATGTTCGTTTCACATCACCGAAGTTCAATTGCAAAACGGTTTTCAACTAAATCCAATGCCGCGCACGAACTTACTTGATTTTCAAAGTTTAGCACCAAATTCTATTTTATTGGGAACAGACTTTTCTTCGTATTCGTTGGTAAATCGACCAGCGACTGGAGGTTCATTTCACGCCTTATCGGTCGGAATAAAATTTAAGAAAAGTAATCCAACTTTACGTTTAGGCGTGAGCTATTTGACCAATAATAATTTAAACATGGCGCATGAAAAAGTCATTAAATATGCTTACGACACGTTGACATCAACACAGACAGGCACACAAACAGTTTTAACACACGATACATTGTACCGTTATTCAATGACCAATCTTTCTAAGCAATTGCGTTTAGAGGCGTCGTTGATTTTCAGGTCAAATGAAGCGGCTCGTTGGTCTTTGTATGCTGGGGTTGGCGCAAGTTTAGGTTATACAATTGAATCTACAACGCGCGTTGATTACACCGTTGAAAGCATAGATCGCCCAAAAAATAATGGAAACACAATTGCTTCACGTCAAACAGAAATTTTTGAAAACAAAAACTATTTGACATCAACTATTTATGCGCCACTAGGAATAGATTTTAGAATTGGTAAAAAACGTGAATTCTGGAAGCACCTTCATTTAACGTATGAATTAAAACCATCGATTAATTTTGTTGCAATTCCAGAGATTAAAACGTTTACAACAGTTGGTTTAGTTTCTACAGGAGGCTTGCGCTACACATTTTAAATTAATACAAATTCAATTTTTAAAGGCTTGATTCATTCAAGCCTTTTTTCGTTTAAAAAAGGTGTATAAATTTCAAAAATCCTTAAAGAGAAGCATATATTTCTGTGTATCTTTGTAAAAAAATTAGAGTAAAATGGCAGACTTTTTTTACCAAGATCCGTATCCAATTTTATCAGATAAAACGGAATACCGCAAAATTTCTTCTGACTTTGTAAAAGTTGAGCAATTAGGTGATCGTGAAATTCTTACAATTGATCCAAAAGCCTTGGAAGTATTGACACAAGAAGCGATGAGTGACGTTTCTTTTTACTTACGTCCTTCACATTTGCAACTTTTAAACAACATATTAGAAGATCCTGAAGCAACGGATAACGATCGTTTTGTAGCGTATAATTTATTGCAAAACGCTGTTGTTGCGGCTGAAGGTCAGTTGCCTTCTTGTCAAGACACAGGGACGGCGATTGTTATGGCCAAAAAAGGGGAAAATGTATTTACAGGTGTGGATGATGCTATTCCTATTTCGAAAGGAATTTTCAACACGTATCAAGAACGCAATTTGCGCTACTCACAAGTTGTTGCACTGTCTATGTTCGACGAAAAAAATTCTGGTTCAAATTTACCTGCTCAAATAGATATTTACGCTAAAAAAGGGAATTCCTTTGAATTCTTATTCTTAGCAAAAGGGGGAGGCTCTGCCAATAAAACCTTCTTATATCAAAAAACAAAATCATTGTTAAACGATGCTTCATTAGAAACGTTTATCCGTGAAAAAATAATGGATTTAGGAACTGCTGCTTGTCCTCCGTACCATTTAGCATTAGTTATTGGAGGCACATCAGCAGAAGCAAATTTAGCAGCTGTTAAAAAAGCATCCGCAGGATATTTCGATGAATTGCCTACTGAAGGAAACATGGGCGGACAAGCATTTCGCGATTTAGAATGGGAAAAACGCGTGCAATTAATTTGTCAAGAAAGTAAAATCGGAGCACAGTTTGGGGGTAAATATTTTACCCATGATGTGCGCGTTATTCGTTTGCCACGTCACGCCGCATCGTGTCCTGTTGGATTAGGGGTTTCTTGTTCGGCAGATCGTAATATTAAAGCAAAAATTACCAAAGAAGGTTTGTTTGTTGAGCAATTAGAAAAAAATCCACGCAAATTTTTACCAGAATTTCCACCACATTTGCAAGCGCCTGTTGAGATTAATTTAGACCGTCCAATGGCAGATGTGTTGGCGGATTTAAGTCAATACCCAATCAAAACGCGCTTGAAATTAAACGGAACATTAATTGTTGCCCGCGATATGGCGCATGCGAAAATCAAAGAATTAATTGATGCTGGCAAACCAATGCCTGACTATTTCAAAAATCATCCAATTTATTATGCTGGACCTGCAAAAACTCCTGAAGGAATGCCATCTGGAAGTTTCGGTCCAACAACAGCAGGAAGAATGGATGCATACGTTGATCAATTCCAAGCATTGGGTGGAAGCATGATTATGTTGGCAAAAGGTAATCGTTCAGCAGCTGTTAAAAACGCATGTCAAAATTACGGAGGCTTTTACTTAGGTTCAGTTGGAGGTCCAGCCGCAATTTTAGCAAAAGACAGCATTACCTCAGTTGAGATCGTTGATTTTGAAGAAATGGGTATGGAAGCAGTCCGTAAAATCACCATTAAAAATTTCCCAGCGTTCATTATTACGGATGATAAAGGGAATGATTTTTTTGAAGATTTAGTGTAAATTAATTTTTTCAGAACAAAATAAAACACTTGATTGTTTGTTACTATTGAGCAGAAGCATTAAATTTGATTTTTCACACTGAATACTATGGCACATTTTAAAGCAGGACCTTATTTAGAACAAATCGACATTCCAGCTGATTTGCGCGCAAAATTTGCCGTAGATGATTTACAACATGTTTCGGATGATGTAAGAAATTACATTGTTGATGTGATTTCTGAAATTGGAAATAGTCACTTTGGAGCAAGTTTAGGTGTTGTAGAATTGACAGTTGCTTTACATTATGTGTTTGACACACCTTATGATCAATTAGTGTGGGACGTTGGTCACCAAGCTTATGGGCATAAAATATTAACCGGAAGAAGAGATGTTTTTCATACCAATCGATTAAAAGGTGGTATTTCTGGTTTCCCAAAACGTTCAGAAAGTGAATTTGATACCTTTGGTGTAGGTCACTCTTCAACGTCTATTTCAGCAGCTTTAGGAATGGCCGTTGCGAATAAATACAAAGGAGAAAAAAATCGTCAGCACATTGCTGTTATTGGAGATGGCGCTATGACAGCAGGTTTAGCCTTCGAAGGAATGAATCATGCTGGTTTTGAAAAAGACGCTAATTTATTGGTGATTTTAAACGACAATTGCATGTCTATTGACCCAAATGTTGGCGCTTTAAAAGAATATTTAACAGACATTACAACTTCACATACGTACAATAAAGTAAAAGATGAGGTTTGGAAATTATTAGGAAAAATATCCAAGTTTGGTCCGGATGCTCAAACAGTTGCTTCTAAAATTACGCATGCATTAAAAGGTTCTTTATTGAAACAAAGTAATTTGTTTGAAGCATTGAATTTTAGGTATTTTGGTCCTGTAGATGGCCATGATGCAATCGGTTTAGCAAAAGTATTGGAAGATTTAAAAGCTATTCCTGGGCCAAAAATTTTACATTGCATCACTCGAAAAGGAGCAGGGTATAAATATTCTGAAGAAGGAAATCCAACAAAATGGCATGCTCCTGGCGTATTTAATAAAGAAACAGGGGAAATTGTAAAAATTGTACCAAAATCTCCTGAGCCTCCAAAGTACCAAGATGTTTTTGGTCATACGATTGTTGAATTGGCAGAGCAAAACCCAAAGATTATGGGAGTTACACCTGCTATGCCATCAGGTTGTTCGTTGAACATTATGATGCAAGCAATGCCAGATCGTGCGTTTGATGTTGGTATTGCAGAGCAACACGCAGTGACTTTTTCGGCTGGTTTGGCAACTCAAGGTTTGGTACCTTTTTGTAACATTTATTCGTCGTTTATGCAACGTGCATACGATCAAGTATTGCACGATGTTGCCTTGCAAAAATTAAACGTTGTATTTTGTTTGGACCGAGGCGGATTAGTGGGTGCTGACGGTGCAACACACCATGGCGCATATGATCTTGCTTACATGAGAAGCATTCCAAATATGATTGTTTCAGCGCCAATGAACGAACAAGAGTTACGTAATTTGATGTTCACGGCACAGCAAGAAAATGTAGGGCCATTCTCAATTCGTTACCCACGTGGAAACGGAGTTATGTTGGAATGGAAAACTCCTTTAAAAGCTGTTAAGATTGGAACTGGAAGAAAAGTAACTAATGGGGAAGATTTAGCTATTTTAACCATTGGTCATCCAGGAAATTTTGCGCAGAAAGCCATCGATCAATTGAAAGAAATGGGCGCTTCGGTAGCACATTACGACATGCGATTTGTGAAGCCGATAGATGAGTTGATGTTACACGAAGTGTTTTCTAAATTCAAGAAAGTAATAACGGTCGAAGATGGTTGTTTGATGGGCGGTTTTGGTTCAGCAGTAATTGAATTCATGGTCGATCAAAAATACCAAGCAGAAGTTGTTCGTTTAGGAATTCCGGATGAATACATTCACCATGGTACACAAGAAGAATTGTGGGCAGATTGTGGATTTGATCCTGCGTCAATTGTTAATGAAGCACAACAGCTTTTACAATTAAAATCGCTTGTTGCTGATACGATTCAAAACGCAGGTTAATTTACGATAGTCCACAGCCATCACAGCCTTTTTTTTCATTAAAGAAATGTCGGTATAATTTTCGTCCGATGAAAAACACTGCACTTGCAATAATGGAAATAACTATTATTTTTTGTACCATTTTAAGCTAATAAAGTGTAAGCAATCCAAGCGCCGGTATATGCAAGCGCCGCCATAAATCCAATTTGAATCAGCGGCCATTTCCAGGATTTTGTTTCACGTTTCACAACTGCTAACGTAGCCATGCATTGCATCGCGAAAACATAGAAAATCATTAAAGAAACTCCTGATGCTAGCGTATACGTTGGCTTTCCATCCGCGCGCTTATCTTCGCGCAAACGATCAATTAAACGTTTGTTTTCACCGCCATCATCTTGTACCGCATAAATTGTTGCCAATGAACCCACAAAAACTTCGCGCGCCGCAAAAGATGTAATCAGCGAAATCCCAATTTTCCAATCGTATCCCAAAGGACGAATTACAGGTTCAATTGTTTTTCCTAAGATACCAATATATGAATTTTCCAAGCGAATGGCCGCTACTTTTTGTTCTGTTTCCGCTTTCGATAAAGTGCTATGTTTTGCGCTTTGGCGTACATTCTTTTCTGCAAGTTGCATTTGATTGCTTGGTCCAAATGTTGCCATTGCCCAAAGAATGATTGATATGGCTAAAATTACTTTACCTGCATCCGTTACGAAAACACGTAATTTTTCCCAAACAACCATTCCAACATTTTTCCATTGCGGCGGTTTAAAGCTTGGTAATTCAAGTAATAAATAACCTTTTTCTTTTGTTTTAATGGTTTGTTTTAAAATAAATGCAATTAATAAAGCAGCGAATAATCCTAATGCGTACAAACCAAATAAAACCAATCCTTGCAAGTTGAAGAAATGAAATAATGTTTTGTTTGGAATCACTAATGCAATTAATAAAGTATATACAGGAATTCGAGCACTGCAACTCATTAATGGAGCGACCAAAATCGTTATTAATCGTTCTTTCCAATCTGAAATTGTGCGTGTTGCCATCACTCCTGGAATAGCGCATGCAACACTTGACATCAATGGAACAACACTTTTCCCATTCAATCCTAATGGACGCATAATTCGATCCATGATAAATACAACGCGCGCTAAATAGCCACTTTCTTCCAATAAAGAAATGAAAAAGAACAACAATGCAATTTGCGGCACAAAAACAACAACGCCCCCAATTCCTGGAATGATACCTTGTGCAATTAAATCACTTAAAATTCCTTGAGGCAATAAACTACTTATGTAAGCACTAAATTTTGAAAAAGAACCGTCAATTAAGTCCATCGGAATCGTAGCGACTGCAAAAATGAATTGAAAAATTATCAATAGAATTGCTGAAAAAATGACGTATCCGAATATTGGATGAACTAATATTCGGTCCAATTTTGTGTCAAACGATTGTTTTTTTGGAAGGGTAACTTTTTTTATTTTTTGAACCAACAATTGAATGTGTTCGAAACGAGCTGCTGCTTCTGCTTCTTGCGCTTTATAATCTTCAACAGCTGCTAACTTTGCATTTGGCAAAAATGGCGCATGTACTGATTTTCGATCAGCCGTTTCCAGCGCATTTAATAAACGGTCTTTCCCAAAACCTGCTCTCGCATTTGTTTCTACAATTTTAGCAGCAGGGAATGCTACTTCTAATGCTGTTATGTCGATTTCAATGCCTTTTCCTTTTGCTAAATCGCGCATATTCAATGCTAAAACACACGGAATATTCAAATCATATATCTGAGAAAATAACAATAAATTTCGCTCGATGTTTGTTGCATCAGCTACTACAAGTGCAACCGATGGATAGTCTTTATGTGCTGAATTTGATAATACATCATAAACAACTTGTTCGTCTTTAGATCGTGGATAAACGCTGTATGTACCTGGAAAATCAATGATAGAATAGGTTTCCCCTTTTATTTTTACAGTTCCCTCTTTTTTATCAACGGTAACACCCGGAAAATTTCCAACGTGTTGGCGCATTCCCGTTAATAAATTAAAAATGGAACTTTTTCCCGTATTTGGATTTCCTAAAAGGGCGATTTTCATTGGATCAAATTTAGGAAAAATCTTTCGATTGCCCGGCAACATTCACTTGAATTAATGCTGCTTCTTCTAAGCGAAGTGAAAGAACGTAACCCTGAACATCAATTGCAATAGGGTCACCCAGTGGCGCACAAAAAAGCACTTCAATTTCTTTTCCAATTACCAAACCCATTTCCATCAACTTTGGTTTCAAGAATGAATCTTGAATTGAAGCTACGGTTACGTGTTGACCAGGACGAATTGTTGAAAGCAATTTTTGCATGTGCAAAATTAAGGCAAAGAATAGTATTTTGCAGTACCTTGTTTAAGGTATTTTCAATTCAAAAAATGGATTTTTAAGCGAAGTATTAATCCCAAATACAATTTCTAGCTTCGTGATAATTTGTATTTTAGCATCGTGAAGACTGAACTTGAACATACAATTCGTACATTACTTATAGAAACGCGCCAATTCAATGCGAATGATGTGTTGGTGAATTGTTTGTCAGATTCAATATTAACGTTAAAAAGTGAGGTTGAACTAGCTGAACCTTTCCCAAGAGAAAAAGTCAAGAAAATTGTCTCTTTTGCAACGAAAGTTCAGAAGGAAAGCGGGATTTTTCCATTGTGTTATGCACGACTTGCATTTAAATGGAATTATAAAAATTCCGAAATTCTAACACCCTTGTTTTTAACACCCTTGGAAGTCACTTTAAATAAAGTAACCCAAGAGTTTACCTTTCAAATGGATGCTGACGATTGTTTTATTAATCCATTCATCCATCAAGTATTTAAAGATGAATGGGAACTTGAGTTACCTTCAGATATTAATTCATACGAAACGATTGATTCATTTATTCAGTTAAATAAGTTGCCAATTAGTATTCAATCATTTTTTGCAATTGGAAATTTTCATCACCATCGGTATGAATTGGTGAAGGAATTGGAAGCATTATTGCAACAAGAGCCTTCTGCATCGATTGCGTCATTATTTGGTGAAGCAGTAACTGGAGAACCAGAAAAATTAGATTTACCTGACGGCTTGTTGTTTCCAGCAGATGTAGATCAATTAGCTGTATTTGATCAAATTTCCATAGATAATTGTGTTGTTCAAGGTCCTCCTGGAACAGGAAAGTCGCAAGTGCTTGGAACTTTAATTGGAAAATTAGTTGGTCAAGAAAAACAATTATTGGTCGTATCTGAAAAACGTGTAGCGCTCGAAGTACTTCAAAAAAAACTCCAGCAATTTAAATTAGATCAATTGTGTTTTATCGCAAGTTCAGAAATTGTAAGTAAAGAATTCATTGTTTCATTGAAACAAGAATGGATTGATTTGGAACAACAATCACACACTAATGCGCCAATTTTTGTTGCGGACTCTTCTCAAAAAATAAACCAACTCAATTACTTTTTGGATTTGTTAAATCACCCAACTTTAATAGGTGGAATTTCTTATGACCAATTTCAACAAGTAGCAAAAAACAGTTCATTCGAGCAAGCAATTTTTGACTCTAATTTACCGGCAGTTGACGAGTGGATTTTGTACGAAGAAATCGTCAAAGAATTGTATGAAAATGACTTGGCATTTTATGTTGGTTCGACATCTTTTTCCGTTTTTAGAAACGCGATTTTTTTTCAATTAGACACCAAAGTTAGAGCGTGGATTTTGACCTTAAAAAAGTTGCAAGAAATTTTTGAAATTCAAACGTGGAGCGATGTGCAATTGGCACTTAAAAAAGCCGCACTTTGTCAAAATTTCAGTAACCCATTTTTTAGAAAATTTGAAGCGATTTTAACGCACAATTCGAAAGAACAAAAATCGTTTTTACGCCTTCAAAAAAAATGGAACAAGCTGCATAAGGAATTTTCAGTATTGGAAAAAAATAGTCCAAATTGGAAACAAACTCCAAATTTTTCAATGGGTGAGTCGCTGCTTTTAATGCTAAAAAAATCGTCCATCTTTTCAAGAATTAAGGCTAAAAAAATGTGGGCAACTTATTCTGTTTTTCCAATCGATCAAGCAAAAGAATTGCTTCAACTCCAACAACTAATTAATGCTAAAAAGAATGAAATAGCTCAATTAACAATTGAATTTTGCGAAATTGGAGTAAATTATCCAGAATCTGAAATAGATCAATTGGCGCACCAGCTACATTTATATTCTGATTTTGAAACGAATATTCGCGTCAAATTATCCCACGAAGAACAGGAAAAATATGCAGCATATAATTCAACGTTGAATTCATTTTATTCGGATTTGAAAGTGCATTTTAATTTTGATGATGTTGATCGATTGCTTCCATTTTTGGAACAATTTCTATTAAAATTTGAGGACTTGTGCACGTACAAAAAAGAACTCCAAAATTGGAACACAACTATTTTAAAAGCTTTAAAATCGCGTTCAAATTTTGCACAATTAAAAACAGATATTTTAAAAAGTTCATGGACTAAATTTACGTTTCAGTTTCCAAATTTTAGTCATTTTCAAGTGCAAGATTTAGTCAAATTGAGCGCTGAAATTTGTGAAATACAAGCGCATGAAGCGGAACAATTTGCGCAAATTATTTTATCAAAAAGAGCTAAAAAATTTGCTGCTTATCACACCCTTTTACAAACTCAAACCTCCCAATTATCGCTTGCGCAAAAAGCCCAAAAAAAGCGCTTAAAAAATGGAAAATCACAGCTGATTAAATTATTTGCACGCTCGAAAAATTTTCCAAGTTTACGTGAATTATTTGCATCAGATGCGTTGGAGTGGATTCAATTGTTGAAACCGATTTGGTTGAGTAACCCTGTTCAAGTTGCCAAATGTTTTCCGCTACAAAAAGAACTCTTTGATGTGGCAATTTTTGATGAAGCGAGTCAAATTCCTCTTGCTAATGCGTTGGGAACCATTCACCGTTCTAAACGAATTTTAGTTGCTGGTGACGCTCATCAAATGGGGCCGCATACTTTTTTTAAAACTCAATCTGAAGATTTAGTCAGTGTATTGCACCAAGCTTCGTTTCATTGGAAAAATGTTGCATTGCATCACCATTATCGAAGTGAGCATCCTGGATTAATTCAATTTTCAAATCAACATTTTTACCACAATCAATTAATTGCTTTTCCAACCTATCAACAAGAAGAACAACCCATCGAATGGCATTATTTACCAGAAGGTCGTTTCATTGAGCGGGAAAACAATCTTGAAGCGCAAGCTGTTGCACAGCATATTTCGACTCAGATTGACCGTTCTGAAACAATTGGAATAGTTGCCTTTTCAGAGACGCAATTAGCAGCGATTTACCGCCATTTATCTCCTGATATTCAACTCAAATTAGCGGATAGAATTGAATCAAATACTTTATTTTTTAAAGCGCTGGAAAATGTGCAAGGTGAAGAATGCGACCGATTAATTATTAGTTTCGGATATGCTAGAAACGAAGCAGGTGAATTTGCGCTACGATTTGGGCCAATAAATTCTAAGAATGGGACGAAACGTTTAAATGTTTTGTTAACTAGGGCGCGGAAAAAAATTCATTTTTTCTCCTCTGTTAATGCTGCCGATTTCAAATTGAGTTCGAATGAAGCGATTCGTTTGTTGCGTTTATTTTTCTTGCAATTAGAAACTATTCAACAAACTCAATCACCAGTTTTCCCTTTTCAGTTAGCGCCAAGAATAGAAGATAGCAAATTGTATTTTGACAAAGCGTACACCAAACTTCATAAAGGAGAAGAGTTAATTACGTTTGTTCGTGTTTTAACCAGCAGATCCTGGCAGCTGAATTTCACGTAATTATTCACGAAAATTAATGCGCGTCTAACCAATTATCTCCAAATTGCAGTTCAACTTCCATCGGAACTTCTAATTGAATGGCATTTTCCATTGCTTCTTTCACCAGCTTTTTCATCAAATCTTTTTCTGAATTGTGGACATCAAACACTAACTCATCGTGTACTTGTAAAATCATTTTAGATTTCAAATCTTGTTGTTGCATCGCACGGTAAACTGCGACCATTGCCATTTTGATGATGTCAGCTGCTGAACCTTGAATCGGCGCGTTGACTGCATTTCGCTCCGCAAAACCGCGTACAACAGCATTCGAGGAATTGATGTCTGGTAAATAACGACGACGTTGCATAATGGTTTCAACGTATCCTTTTTCGCGTGCTTGTGTTACGGCGCCATCCATGTAGTTTTTTATGGTTGCATATTGTTCAAAATAACTATCAATGATTCCTTTCGCTTCTGTTCTTGAAATGCCTAAATTTTGTGACAAACCAAAAGCAGATTGACCATAAATAATTCCAAAATTGACTGCTTTTGCAGCGCTTCTTTGTTCACGTGTCACTTCGTCTAGTTGCACATGAAATACTTTTGCAGCGGTTGCTTTGTGAATATCGTGTCCACTTTTGAACGCTTCGATCATTGCGGCATCTTTACTTAAAGCGGCTATAATTCTTAATTCAATTTGTGAGTAATCGACTGCCATTAAGGTAAAATCTGCATTTCTAGGAATGAATGACTTTCTTATTTCACGACCATTTTCTGTTCGAATAGGAATGTTTTGCAAATTAGGATTATTTGAACTTAAACGTCCCGTTGCCGTTACTGTTTGCATAAAACTAGTATGTATGCGCCCGTCAATTTTATCTGTCATGGTTGGTAACGGATCCACATACGTACTTTTCAATTTGCGCAATTGACGGTATTGCAAAATCATCGGTATAATTGGGTGGTCTTTCTCGTGTTTTTGAAGAATATCTTCGGAAGTAGCATATTGCCCTGTTTTGGTTTTTTTCGCTTTTGCGGATATTTTTAATACGTCAAATAAAATTTCTCCCAATTGTTTCGGTGAATCAACATTGAAATCCATTCCAGCTTCTGCTTTGATTCCTTTTTCTAATTCAATTAAAGTGATTTCTAATTGTTTCGAATATTCATTTAATCCAGCAACATCAATGGCAATTCCCTCTTGTTCTATTTCTTTCAAAACTTCTACTAAAGGCATTTCCATTTCATAGAACAGTTCTTTCAAATGGTCTTTTTGAATTTCAGGTTCAAATAATTGTTTTAGTTGAAAGGTAATATCCGCATCTTCACAGGCGTAGTCAGAAATATCTTCTGGCTTTAAATCGCCCATATTTCCTTGGCCTTTTCCTTTTTTACCAATCAATGTTTCGATAGAAATCGGTTGATAGTTCAAGTAAAATTCAGCTAAGAAATCCATGTTTTGCTTCGATTCTGGATTGATCAAATAATGCGCAATCATGGTATCAAACAATGGAGTTTCCACTTTTATTCCATAGCGATTCAATACTTTTAAATCGTATTTTATGTTGTGAGCGATTTTTTCAATCGTTGGATGCTGGAAAAATGGCAAAAATTCTTCCACAATTGATTTTGCAGCTTCAAAATTCGCCGGTACAGCTACATAAAATGCTTCGCGTGCTTTGTAAGAAAAGGAAAGTCCAACTAAATCCGCATGCAAGGCATCTATACTGGTTGTTTCAGTATCAAAACACACGTGTTTTTGGGCCAATAAAAGCGCTAACAATTCTTTTCGTTCTTCAGGGTTTGTAATTAAATGGTAGCTTGGCTTTTCAGTAGCAATGGTTTTGTATTCAGCAGTTGGTGTCGGATTTTGTTCGACCAACATACTTTGCATACCAAATAAATCTAGCTGTGCATTTTCTCCATTATTAATGGAAGGTTGAGCGGTAATTACAATGTCTTCACCAATAACGCGGCGCGCTAAATTCCGAAATTCCAATTCCGTAAAAATATCTTTCACTTTTTCTGTATCGACATCGCAGACTAACAAATGCGCATCATCAAAAGGAACTTCAACATCAATAATTATTGTTGCCAGCATTTTAGAAACCAATCCTTGCGCTTCAAAATTGATGACATTTTCTTTTTGTTTTCCTTTTAAATCGTCCACATTTTTGAAGATGTTTTCCATTGTTCCATATTTCTGGATCAATAGTTTCGCTGTTTTTTCTCCAATTCCAGGAATTCCAGGAATGTTATCTGCTGCATCTCCCCATAATCCTAAAATATCAATGACTTGAATCGGGTCTTGAACTTCAAATTTTGCACACACTTCAGGTACGCCCCAGATTTCTGGTGGATTACCGCCTCTTCCTGGTTTAAACATAAAAATATGCTCAGAAACCAATTGCGCATAATCTTTATCCGGCGTCATCATATAGGTTGTGTAGCCTTTTTTCTCAGCAACTTTTGCTAGCGTTCCGATCACATCATCTGCTTCGAAGCCTGCAACTTCCAGCATTGGAATGTTAAATGCGCGGACAATATTTTTTATTGGCTCAATCATCGATCGAATGTCTTCCGGCATTTCTTCGCGGTGTGCTTTGTAGAGGGCAAAATCTTCTTGACGGTGTGTTGAACCTCCTGGAGGATCAAATACAACTGCAATATGTGTTGGTTTTTCGTTTTTTATAACATCGATTAAAACATTGGTAAACCCAAATGCGGCAGAGGTATTTTGTCCTTTTGAGTTAACTCTAGGGTTTTTTGCAAATGCAAAATAAGCTCTGTAAATCAACGCATACGCGTCCAATAAAAATAATTTTTTGTCGATGTCTTTAGATAACATACATTAGATTTATAAGGAAAATTTCCTTGTTTTATTTTTTAATAAGTTGCTTCGTTATTTTCCCTGATTTGGAATGAATAACAATGAAATATACGCCTGCTGAATAAGCTTCAAGCGATAGAGTTGTTTTCAAAGTTGCTGGTTCAATCGTTATCAATTCATCTCCAGTTATTGTTGTAATACAAATTTTATCTGCGGGGAATTTTGTTTCAACAGTAAGCCAATTTGTTGTAGGATTTGGATATACGTTAATTTCATTTTCAACGAGTTCACCTATATCAACAGTTCCACTTAAACAAAACGGGATGGATAATGAATCTCCAAAATCTGCATTTGCTTCCAAAATTTCTCCAATTACAGAATCGTTAAATGTTAAGTTTAAATCACCGTTTCCGCTATTTTGTGCCGAGCAACTCGACATTCCATCACCATATTTGTCGTAAATTCTATACGTATAACAGGTTGATGTTAAACAAAATTCTTTGGTAACTGCAATTGGATTATTATTGCTGTATCCATTTCCGCTGTATAGAATTGCGCCATTACTCGCTAACAATTTCCAAGAAGTTTCTGAAGCATAACAATCTAGGTTTAAGTTCATCGTAACAATGTTTCCATTGTTTAGAGTAGAGAAATTTCCAGTCACAGAATTATTACTTGCATTCAAATCTAAGCTAGATTGTATGGTAGCAGTAAATGAATGATTGCCATTTGGTAGGATTGAAAAAGGCAGATTAATGACCGTACTTTGCCATTGTGGCAGTATTCCCGTCCAATTGTATGTTTGAACAGCACCTCCATCAAAACTGTATTGAATTGGCAAAGTGGTGATGGTTGTTGCTCCAATATTTGACAAGCTAAAAGAAGGATAAATTGTATCGGTGCAGTTGATTCCTTTTATTCCTGATGGATTTGAAAGTTGTCCATCAAAATTAATAGTAATTGGATTTACTGGATCTAAACCATTTAAAAATTGCGCACCTGTGTTTGTTGGGTCTAACCAATATTTTAACTGATTGTTACTATCACTTGCATTTGGTAACCACGATTTAGAGAACCGTCCATAAAAATCAGTTGCAGTTAAGTTATTACACGAAGCGCCACCACCCCACAATTGACCAATTATTCGATGATTTTCATCAAACAATGGTGAACCTGAAGAACCACCTTCTGTTGTTGTGTTACGGTCCCATTTAACAGACCAAGTAGCATTCGCTTCCGAAGAATTCATTCCTTGTGAAATAGTAGGGGATTGATCATGGAACGATATTTTTTTAATGTCACCCGATGGATGATGAATGCACGTTGTGTTTTGTGGAATTGCCCCAGTATTGTCCCAGCCAGAAAAATAAGGATTGCAAATTGCAGGAACCGTATTGTTGACCAAGCCGCCGGTAATTTCTACCAAGCAAAAATCGGATGGCGTGCGTTTTGCGCGTAAAACAGCACCAGAAATTGATTCAAACGATGGAGCAGTAATTGGGTCTAAACAGTCAAGTGATTGCCAACTAAATCTGAAAATCCAGGTTGCAGGATTACTATAACAATGGTTGGCAGTTAACACGTACGGTTTTTTGTTTTGAAGAACATTGTTAACGAGCGCACCAGAGCAAAATCCGTTGCTGCCAGAAACTAACATTATGGAACTGTTGCGTTGATTTACCCATGCACTTCCATCTGGGCAATTCACGTTCATGTTGCAATTGCCCGAACTTCCAAACGCTTTTGTTTGAAACTCTTTAGCTGTTCGGTAACCATGCGTCACCGTATGAATCGTTAATCCTTTCGATAAATTCACATTACTTGCAGGAACGTAATATTCAACAATGGCGGTGTTTCCTGGAATTAATTCCGTTCCTAATTGACCTTCATACAAATGATTTTCAGTAAATTTTCCTAAAATAAATGATTTGTTTTCGTTGTAAACATACAATTCATTTCCTTCAGGAAGTTGAACATTTTCTAAGGTTAGGTTGACGGTTAAAGCTGCTTCGCACACAATTTTCAATTGCCAAAGTTGATCGCCGTTTGGTAAATTTGTCCACGTTCCACTATTCGTTAAATTTAACTGCGTATAATTGTTAAACCCAAAGCGCCATGGACCTGTTTTTTCAGCATCGACAATACTGTCTTCTGCTCTAAGATTGGCAATTGATGGCTCATTAAACGAAACAGAAGCAAGTGCTTGAACCTGTGAAAAAAGTGTGCTTTTAGGCAAGCCACCATCACCTTGTTGCGCCCATGCTTGTTGAAAAGCTAAAAGAAAACACACACTTAATGTTAAAAAATTACGCATACTGTTTTGTTTAAAAATTGTAGTTTACGAAAATAAGGTATTTTTTACTTTTTTCAACGAAAAACAAGGCCAAAGTCAGCTCGAATTTTAGCACACAAAAAATTTGCCCTATATTTGAAGGATTCTTTTAGGAAGTAATTTTAAAAAGCAACTGCATTAATAATAAGATAAACGAGCATGATCATTGGTATTTGTGGAGGAAGTGGTTCTGGGAAAACAACACTTTTAAAACGTATTTCGTCTGAATTAAATCATTTAAAACCGTCTATTTTTTCGATGGATAATTATTACCATCCAATCTCAAAACAAGTATTGGATGAAAATGGTGAAGTAAATTTTGATTTACCCACAGCTCTTGATCGTTCACGCTTACACTCGGATTTATCGACTTTATTAAAAGGAGAATCAATCGAAGTCAAAGAATACCATTTCAATTCTCCGCCTGATAAAAACAC
Organism: Flavobacteriales bacterium; assembly: GCA_947491305.1. Lineage (GTDB taxonomy): Bacteria > Bacteroidota > Bacteroidia > Flavobacteriales_D > Crocinitomicaceae > M0103. The sequence goes on from CANLIL010000029.1 coordinate 26,333, forward strand.
CTTGGTAACGATTCACCCTTCCGATTTGGTCATTGTTGAAGGCTTGTTTTTGTTTCATTACGAAGAAATTCGTGGGCAATTAGATTTTACAATTTTCATGGAAGTTGATTTAGCCACGCAATTAGACCGTCGTTTGTATAGAGATCAAGAAACACGTGGTTATTCAAGAGAAGCAATTTTATACCAATGGAACAATCATGTTTTACCGTGTTATAAAAATTACTTACAACCGTTTGAGCAAGACGCCGATTTTCGTTTTCACAATGACTCCCGAGCAGATGATGAATTTGAACGTTTAATGTATGAGCTGCACCAGCAAATGGCAAAAAAATAAATGCGGTAAACTACGACTTTATTTAATAGTGTAAAAAGTACACATTGAAGCAGTTTAAAAAAATTAATTACATTTGCGCAACAATACTACATGGAGAAACAACGAAAAATAGCAGTGATTGGCGGTGGAAGTTGGGCAACAGCTTTGGTCAAAATTTTATGTAACAATGTTCCACAAGTTAATTGGTGGATGCGTAACCAAGCAGCTGTAGATCACATTCTTAATTTTCGTCACAATCCAAATTATTTGCAATCGGTTGAATTTGATTTAAATAAAGTCAACGTTAGCACTGATTTAGTCGCTTCAATTCAAGACGCTGACATCGTTATTATCGCGACGCCTTCTGCTTTTTTAACAAAAATGTTTGAAGGTTTTCCAACAGAAATTATGGCAAATAAAATTGTTTTTTCTGCCGTGAAAGGAATTATTCCAGAATACAATGCCATTCCTGCCCGTTTTATTCACAAAACATTTGGAACGAAGTATAAAAACATTGGAATTATTTGTGGTCCTTGCCATGCTGAAGAAGTTGCCTTAGAACGCCTTTCTTATTTAACCATTGCAAGTCAAGACGACAATGTAGCCGAAGAAATGGCGAAATTATTAGCGTGTCGTTACATCAAAACAACCGTTTCAGATGACTTATTTGGAACAGAACTTTCAGCCGTTTTGAAAAACGTGTATGCCTTGGCTTCTGGAATTTGTTCTGGATTAGGTTACGGAGATAATTTTCAATCAGTATTGATTTCAAACGCCATTCAAGAAATTGAAAATTTCATCGATGAGGTAAGTCCAATTCACCGCGATGTAAAATCTAGTGCTTATTTAGGGGATTTATTGGTGACAGCCTATTCGAAATTTTCTAGAAATAGAACCTTTGGTTTTATGATTGGAAAAGGCTATTCTGTAAAAGCGGCACAATTAGAGATGGACATGATTGCTGAAGGCTATTACGCTACAAAATGCGTGATGGAAATCAATAAAAAGTTCAATGTCGAAATGCCAATATTAGATGCCGTTTACAATATTTTATACGAAAACATTTCGCCTGTTATTGAAATGCGTATTTTAACTGATAAGTTTAGTTAATCATTTCCCTTGCTGTTTCCCTTTTTTTTACTGTCCGATAAACTTGTTTTTAGTTATTTTTGTACAAAATAATATGCATGAAAATTTTTAAGTTTGGTGGAGCATCCGTGAAAAATGCGGCAGCTGTTCGCAATGTTGCTGAAATCGTTTCGTTATACGATGGACAAAAAATCACAATTGTGGTCTCTGCAATGGGTAAAACCACGAACAAATTAGAAGAAATTGTTCATGCATTGGCAACAAAAGACCGTAAAATATTTATGGCTTTAGTTGATGATTTGCTCGTTTTTCACGAAACTATTTTAGGCGAATTATTCCCAGAACGCCATTATGCTGTTTATGCTGAAATGGAGGCTATTTTTGAAGCGCTTCGATTGCGTTTTGACCAGCCTTTTTCAGATAATTATAGTTTTGAATACGATCAAATTGTTTCGATTGGCGAAGTGTTTTCATCGGTTATTTTAGCTGCTTTTTTAAGAGAAAAAGGATTTCCAGCGGTTTGGGCTGACGCACGAAAATTGATTCGAACAGACCATTTATACCAAGAAGGAACTGTTGATTGGAACAAAACAGCATCCTTGATTCAAGAACATTTTTTGCCACTTTTTTCAGAAGTGAACATTCAAGTAACGCAAGGTTTCATTGGTCACACGCCCGAAGGCTTCACCACTACGTTGGGTCGTGAAGGCTCTGATTATACTGCTGGAATTTTTGCGTATTGTACCAATGCGGAAAGTGTCACGATTTGGAAAGATGTGCCAGGAATGTTGAATGCCGATCCAAAGTACTTTGAAAACACCATTAAATTAGACCAAATATCTTTCAAAGAAGCAATCGAATTGTCGTATTACGGTGCTTCTGTAATTCACCCAAAAACAATCAAACCGCTTCAAAATAAAGACATTCCGTTGTATGTGAAATCCTTTTTGGACCCAATGGCTCCAGGAACAATCATTCAAAAAAATTCAGAGAACGATGCTTTAATCCCATCGTTTATCTTCAAAAAAGACCAAGTTTTGTTTTCGTTTACAACAACTAACTTTTCTTTCATAGTTGAAGAAAATTTAAGCGATATTTTCAGTCGTTTGGCAAAAATCAATGCAAAAATTAACTTAATGCAAAATTCAGCGTTGGATTTTTCAATTTTGATAGATCGTTCCAAAGTGGACATTCATCAGGTGCTTGAGTTGTTTAAAGATACGTATTCGGTGAAATTCAATGAAGGATTAACCTTAATTACCATTCGTCATTACGACCAAGCTACGATTGATCGCGTTACAGCAAACAAAGAAATTATTTTGGAACAGAAAACACGTCAAACTGCTAGGATTGTGGTGAAATGATGCTATTTTTGTACACAAAGAAATTAAAATTACACATATGAAATTTGGAACAAAAGCCATTCATGCAGGTGTTCATCCTGACGAAGCAACAGGCGCAATTATGACCCCAATTTACCAAACATCAACGTATGTTCAAGATGGAGTTGGCAATCACAAAGGGTACGAATATTCGCGTACGCAAAATCCTACCCGCCATGCACTTGAAAAAAACATTGCTGCGATTGAAAACGGAAATTATGGCGCGTGTTTTGGTTCAGGTTTAGCTGCAATTGATTGTGTGATTAAAATGCTGAATCCTGGTGATGAAGTGATTTCTACGAGCGATCTTTATGGTGGTTCTTACCGAATTTTCAATACAATTTTCGCAAAATATGGCATTAAATTTCATTTTGTTGACATGCAACATCCAGCAGCGGTAGAAGCGTTGGTAAATGCGAATACGAAATTGATTTGGGTGGAAACACCAACGAATCCGATGATGAATATTATCGATATCAAAGCCATGGCTCAAATCGCTAAAAAAGCGAATGCCATGTTAGCTGTTGACAATACCTTTGCGACACCTTATTTGCAAAATCCCTTGGATTTAGGCGCTGATATCGTGATGCATTCTGTAACGAAATACTTGGGCGGACACTCGGATGTTGTGATGGGTGCCTTGGTTTGCAACGATGAAGAAATATCGAAAGAAATGTACCGCATTCAAAATTCATCGGGAGCTGTTACGGCACCAATGGATTCATTTTTAGTTTTACGAGGAATTAAAACTTTGCACTTGCGCATGCAACGTCATTGTGAGAATGGAGAAAAAATTGCACACTTTTTAGCGACGCATCCTAAAATTGAAAAGGTTTACTGGCCAGGGTTCACAACACATCCGAATCACGAAGTTGCGAAAGAACAAATGCGTGGATTTGGTGGAATGATTTCATTTACCTTAAAAGGAAATAAATTGGAAGACGCTTTAGCCATCGTAAAAAAATTAGAATTGTTTGCTTTGGCCGAATCATTGGGAGGAGTAGAATCCTTGATTGGTCATCCAGCAACTATGACACATGCTTCGATTCCAAAAGAGGTAAGAGAAAAAACAGGCGTTGTTGATTCATTGATTCGATTAAGCGTTGGAGTTGAAGACGTTGACGATTTGATTGATGATTTAAAAAATGCATTAGCATAAACAAAAAAATTCATTTAAAAGCTCTCACATTGGGAGCTTTTTTAATACCATTAAAATGCACATTTTCATCACTGGCGTATCTTCTGGAATAGGAGAAGCTTTGGCAAAAAAGTATTTATCCGACGGTCATTCTGTAACAGGAATCGGAAGAAGCCATGCTTTTGAGCACGCTAATTTCACGTTTATTTCGTTGGATTTATCCGATGTAAAAGCACTTGAAACGATTCAATTTGTAACATCACACACAGACGTGGTATTGATTAATAATGCTGGACAAATCGGCGCTATCAAACGAATTAGCGAGCAAACTGAATCTGACATTGAACGTGTGATGACCATAAACGCCATTGCTCCAATGATTTTGTGTCAACAATTTTTAAAACAAGTTCCTTTAACAACACCACAAACTATTGTGAACATTAGTTCAGGAGCTGCCAACAGAGCAATTCCTGCTTGGGCTAGTTATTGCGCTTCAAAAATTGCATTGGATCGTTTTTCAGAAACAATTGATTTAGAAGAAAAAGAGCGCGGAAGGAATTTACGTGTTTTTTCGATCGCGCCGGGTGTGATTGATTCGCCCATGCAAGAAAAAATTAGAGCGGCATCTGAAACAGATTTTTCTAGTCATGCGAATTTTGTTCAACTGAAAAATACAAATGAATTAGCCTCTGCCGAACAAACTGCTGCTAAAATTTGTTTATTAATCGAAAATGCATCAAACGATTGTGTTATCCAAACATTAAAAGCGTATTAATTTATTTCGATTGAAATTTTTTATTGTTTAAACCATTTCGTATTTTGTGCCGTCATTTATACATACATAATTTTTATATGAACAAATTTTTCTTTTTTGTAGTCGTTTCTTTTTTGTTTAACGCATTGAATTTAAGTGCTCAAAGCACTTTTTTTGACGCAACGAACGCACGTGATGGGGAATCAGTTGAGTATTGTTACCAACATAAATTACACGTTAAAAATTTAGCGAATCCTGCGTATGTTCAAAGCTTGCAAAACGATGAAGTAATTCGTCAACATGAAGCATTGAATTCAGCTTCAACGAAAGGAATAATTTATAAAATTCCAATTGTTTTTCATGTGTTGCATATAAATGGTGCTGAAAACATCAGCGACGCACAAATTAAAGATGCCTTATTCATCTTAAACAGAGATTATAGAAAACAAAATGCAGATGCTGCAAACGTACATGTAGATTTTCAAGGAATGCCTTCTGATATTGAAGTGGAGTTTGTATTAGCTACGAAAGCACCAAATGGGGCTTGTTTTAAAGGGATTACACGCACGTATTCTTCGTTAAGTTACCAAGGCAATGATGGTGGGGATCAAGTGGGCGCAATAAAAACAGGAAATGATGTTTTTCAAGGGGAATGGCCAAGCAACAAGTATTTAAATATTTTTATCTGCGGAAATATTGGTGGTGCGGCAGGATATACGTATAAACCAGGAGGTTGGCAAGGAACAAATATGTCAATTGGTGGAATTTGGGTTTTACATAATTACGTTGGTTCAATTGGAACTTCTTCATTGAATACAAGCAGAACCTTAACCCACGAATGCGGTCATTGGTTAAATTTAGATCACACATGGGGAGGGAACAACAATCCTGGAAATGCATCGAGTTGCTCTACAGACGATGCTGTAACTGACACACCAAATTGTATCGGCGTAACAGGTTGTTTAATAAATTCTAATACGTGTAATTCTGACGATCCTTATTGGGGTTTCCCAATGCGTGACAATGTTGAAAATTACATGGATTATTCGTACTGTTCAAAAATGTTTACTACAGGACAAAAAACACGCATGCGTGCAGCACTTACATCATCTGTTGCAGGAAGAAATAACTTGTGGACAACATCAAATTTAGCTGCTACAGGCGCTGATGGGAACGTGAATTTGTGTAAAGCTGATTTTACAGTGAATAAAACATCGATTTGTGTGGGTGAATTATTGCAATTTACGGATGGAACGTATAATGCTGCAACGGGTTGGTCGTGGACTTTCCAAAACGGAACTCCAGCAACTTCAACAGCTCAAAATCCGCAGGTTTCATATGATACTCCAGGAATTTATACGGTTACTTTAACAGCTACAGACGGTACAACCACGCAAACAGAAACCAAAACACAATACATTCATGTGTTACCAAAATTTGGTTATTTACCATTCTTAGAAACCTTTGAAAATTACACAGATTTATCTAATACCCCGAATTGGGAAATTGTAAATCCAACAGATTTTATTTCATTTCAAATTGGAACAACAGGCTTGTCTTCAGCAAAATCTGCCTACTTAAACAATTACAATTCAAACGGTAGTCAATCCGATGAACTAATTTCTGCAGCAGTGGATTTATCTTCGATTACTTCATCTGCGACTTTGAGTTTCCGTTTTTCTTACCGTAAGAAAGCAACTGCTAATTTCGAGTCTTTGAAAGTTTATTTATCGAAAGATTGTGGTGTTTCTTGGGCGCAACGTAAAACGTTAACGGGAAGTCAATTGTCAACTATAGTAGTGCCATCCCCATGGATCCCTGCAACGCCTGAAGATTGGACAACTGTTCACATGACGAATGTAACGTCAGAATATTGGGTGGATAATTTCCGTTACAAATTCAAATTTGATGGCAATGGTGGAAATAACTTATACCTTGATAATATTAACATTTACTCAGGTTCGCCTTCTGACAATGTTGTTTCTGGAATTGATGAAACGCTGCAAATGAATGGGGTGAATTTATACCCAAATCCTGCAGATGAAGAAGTAACGCTTTCGTTTTCTAGCATTAACACGCAAGCTATTACCGTTGCAATTCAAGATGTCTTTGGTAAAACCATTCAATCCCACAATATTTTAGCACAAAACGGTTCTAATTTAGTATTCTTGGATACACAAAAATTAGCAGCTGGAACGTATTTTGTTTCTTTAATAAATGGAGGAACTCCAGTGACGATCAAATTCGTGAAAGAATAACGTTCACTGAAACTCATTTTTTGAAAGCGTGGATCTTGGTTCACGCTTTTTTTTGCTGATTTTTTAATTGATTTTCAAAACCTTAGCAAGCTTCTCATCTCCTCAATGTATAAAAAAGGTTAAATTTTCGTTACTTAGCGTAAAAATGACACTAAGTAAAAATATTACCGTATATTTGTTTGAACACTTACTAAAAACAAGAAGATGAAAATAGCTATCAATGGTTTTGGAAGAATTGGTCGCTTGGCGTGCCGAGTGATTGCGAGTCGGGCAGACATAGAAGTTGTTGCTATCAACGATTTATTAGACATTGATTACATTGCGTATCAATTAAAATACGATTCAACGCATGGAATTTTTAAAGGTTCGGTCGAAGTAAAAGAAAATGAACTTTATATCAATAATCAAAAAATCCGTGTAACAGCAGAGCGTGATCCAGCACAATTGAATTGGGGCGCCTTGGATGTGGATATTGTATTGGAATGCACAGGTTTGTTTTTAACGCAAGAAGATGCTCAAAAACACCTAACAGCAGGCGCGAAGAAAGTCATTCTTTCTGCTCCAACAAAAGATGACACGCCAACGTTTGTAATGGGCGTAAATCATTTGGAGTTATTACCAACGCAACACATTATTTCCAATGCTTCTTGTACAACGAATTGTTTGGCGCCCTTAGCAAAAGTATTGAACGATGCGTTTGGGATTGAAGAAGGGTTGATGAGTACAATTCACGCAGTTACGGCGACACAAAAAACGGTCGACGGTCCTTCCACAAAAGATTGGAGAGGAGGAAGGGGTGCTTTTCAAAACATCATTCCTTCATCTACCGGAGCTGCAAAAGCAGTTGCGTTGGTGATTCCAGCATTGAAAGGCAAATTAACTGGGATGTCATTTCGTGTGCCGGTTCCAGATGTTTCAGTAGTTGATTTAACGGTTCGTTTGCAAAAATCAGCTTCGTATGAAGCGATTTGCGCAGCCATGAAAGCAGCTTCTGAAAATGAATTAAAAGGTATTTTAGGTTATACCGAAGATGCTGTTGTATCACAAGATTTTATATCCGATCCACGCACCTCAATTTTTGATGCGAAGGCGGGTATTTCGTTAAACGACCATTTTGTAAAGGTGGTGAGTTGGTACGACAATGAATGGGGATATTCAAACAAATTGATTGATTTAGCAGTGCATGCTTATCAAACAAGGTAGTTGATTGTATCATAAGTTACGTTTAAGTTTTAATGCGAGATGGAAACGTCGCGCATTTTTTTTATCAAAAAGTTAAGGGGTTAAAACCCAAAAAACAGTTTAAAGCAATTAACTAAACACTGAAGCTGTAGATCATTATTTATGAATAAGTTAGCGAAATAAACGTGCTCTTTTTAAATGCGCGAAGTTACAGTTTCGCATACTTTATTGGTATTTTTTGTATTTTGTTGCACATCTTCGTTAAAAATATTGCTAGATGCGTACAATTTACCGTTTAATTTTCCTTTTACTAATTATGGTTTCGCCTATTTTTTTGCAGGCGCAATCAGAGCGATTAACGGTGTCAAAAACTGCCATTTATTGTTTGAATAAGAAAACGAATTCATTTTTGGTATTCGACGATTCTACGTTTTATTACTCCAAATTAGCAGCTGCAAAAAAATGGAAAAAACATCCTTTTATTTTTAAGGGAGATCATACAAATTTCGAAACATTCAAAGAATCGTTTCGTCCAATTACACTGTCTAATGGCCGTTTGTTTTTTGTTTACAAAGCCATTGGTGAAGTATATGAGTTAAAAAATGATACGCTTCAGCGAATAGATCATTCCTTCAAACAGGAGAATCAATACCATCATTCGCTTTTCGAACACAACAATCGAATCTATGCATTTGGTGGATACGGCTTATTTACATTTAAAAACATTTTGGTTTATTTTGATGATGTATCAAAAGAATGGTTTCAAGTCATTACACCGATTAAACCACCAGAGAGAGGCGCGCAGTTTTATCAATACAATAAGGGCGTATTGTATATATTTGGTGGGGGAAATTCAGATGGGATTCATTCGCTATTTAGGTATGATTGTTGGGCGTTTCATTTTAAAACAAAAAAATGGCACAAAGTTGGAGACATTAATTTAGATTTTTATCATTTACACATTGCTGGAGGGGCATTTAAAGAGCATTTGCCCTATAATATTTCCTTCAATTATCCGAGTTTTCAAATGGTGAATATCGAAAACAATGAGGTTGCAGATTATGAAAACACAAGTATTCAACACATTAAATTTGCATTTTTTGATTTAACCAAAAAGTACTTGTTGTTGGAAAAAATGTCAACAAATTCGATGGTTCTGTATACTATTTCCA
>CANLIL010000030.1 GCA_947491305.1 Flavobacteriales bacterium
CGTCGGATTTAGTACCGCCCATAACCACTAGCGTGCTTCTAGCCGGAACACATCTCACAAGAGTCTGGGTTTTCTAAAGAGCAAGCGATGGCAGCAGCATCTTCTTCTAACGCTTTAGCGCTAACTGCAGGTTCTTCTTCAACCGTTTTGTCAACTGTGAATTTAATGGCGTCAGTAGCTGCTTTTGTACGTAAATAGTACATTCCAGTTTTCAATCCTTTTTCCCATCCGTAGAAATGCATCGATGTTAATTTACCAAAATTGGCATTTTCCATGAAAATATTTAACGATTGTGATTGACAAATGTATGCGCCACGGTCAGCAGCTTGATCAATAATTGCTTTTTGGGAAATTTCCCACGCTGTTTTGTATAAATCTTTTAAGCGTTGTGGAATTTCGTTGATGTTTTGAATCGAACCATTCGCTGTCATGATTTTTTGACGCACATCTTTGTTCCATAAACCTTCACGCACTAAATCTTTTAATAAGTGTTTGTTTACAATGATGAATACACCTGATAGTACACTACGTGAATAAATATTCGATGTATATGGTTCAAAACATTCGTTGTTTCCTAAAATCTGAGCCGTTGAAGCCGTTGGCATTGGTGCCAATAACAATGAATTACGAACTCCGTGTTTGATTACTTCTTCACGTAATACATTCCATTCCCAACGATCTGTTGGTGTTACATTCCACATATCAAATTGGAAAATTCCTTTTGAAACTGGAGATCCAGCATACGATTCATAAGGGCCTAATTCTTTTGACAAATCTTTAGAAGCAGACATCGAAGCGTAATAAATCGTTTCGAAAATCTCTCTGTTCAACGCACGAGCTTCATCCGATTCAAACGGCAATCCCATTAAAATAAATGCATCTGCTAAACCTTGAACGCCTAATCCAATTGGTCGGTGACGCATATTGGAGTTTTTCGCTTCTTCAACTGGGTAATAATTTTCATCGATAATTCGGTTCAAATTCAACGTTGCTTGGTACGTTACCTCGAATAATTTATCGTGATCAAATGTTCCGTTTTCAGTTACGTATTTTGGCAAAGCTAACGAAGCCAAGTTACAAACAGCCACCTCATCTGGCGCAGTATATTCAATGATCTCCGTACATAAATTAGAAGATTTAATTGTGCCTAAATTTTGTTGGTTAGACTTTGCATTTGCAGCATCTTTGTACAACATGTAAGGTGTTCCTGTTTCAATTTGAGATTCCAAAATTTTGAACCACAATTCTTGCGCTTTAATTGTTTTACGGCCTTTTCCAGCTTTTTCGTAACTTGTATATAATTTTTCAAATTCTGCACTGTGTGTATCTGATAAACCTGGACATTCGTGTGGACACATTAACGTCCAATCGCCATTTTCTTTCACACGTTTCATGAACAAATCTGGAATCCACAATGCGAAGAAAAGGTCACGCGCACGTGATTCTTCTTTACCATGGTTCTTTTTCAAATCTAAGAAATCAAAAACATCTGCATGCCATGGTTCGATGTACATTGCGAAAGAACCTTTACGCTTGCCTCCACCTTGATCAACGTAACGCGCTGTATCATTGAAAACACGTAGCATTGGAACAATACCATTAGAAGTACCATTTGTTCCTTTGATGTATGATCCAGTAGCACGAATGTTGTGAATTGCTAAACCAATTCCACCAGCTGATTGAGAAATTTGCGCACAAGATTTCAACGTGTCATAAATTCCACTGATGCTATCGTCTTTCATTGTCAACAAGAAACAAGAAGACATTTGTGGTTTAGGCGTACCAGAATTGAATAATGTTGGGGTTGCATGTGTAAACCAACCTTCCGACATTAAATTGTATGTTTTAATAGCAGATTGAACATCTTTCTTATGGATTCCAACAGCAACACGCATTAACATTTGTTGAGGGCGTTCAACAATTATTCCATTTAATTTCATTAAATAAGAACGTGTTAATGTTTTGAATCCAAAATAATCGTAACGGAAATCGCGGTCGTAAATGATGCTTGAATCTAACAAGTCACGATTTTCAACAATGATATCATAAACATCGTCAGCAATCAACGAAGCATTTTGTCCTGTTTTGGGATCAATGTAATGGTGCATATCATCGATTACCTCAGAAAACGTTTTCTTTGTTTCCTTGTGTAAGTTTGAAACGGCTATACGCGACGCTAATAGCGCATAATCAGGATGATCAATTGTTTTTGACGCTGCTACTTCAGCAGCTAAGTTATCTAAAACGGTTGTTGTAACCCCATCATAAATACCTTCAATCACCTTCATTGCTACAGCTTCAGGAGAAACCAACGGATCTAATCCGTAACACATTTTAATTATTCGAGCTGTGATTTTATCGAATTTTACGGCCTCTTTTCTACCGTCGCGTTTTACTACATACATGTCGCCCTTGTTTTTTTATTATACCTAAATATTACCTAATTTTATTTTAAAAGTCTTCGCTTAGCGTAAAAGCATGGTTGTCTGTTCCTGACATTACACCTGCTTTTTGGTATTCAGCAACGCGTTTTTCGAAGAAATTTGTTTTACCTTGAATGGAGATCATTTCCATGAAATCAAAAGGATTTGTAGCATTGTACACTTTTTCATTTCCTAATTCTTTCAACAAACGATCCGCTACAAATTCAATGTATTGCGCCATAAGATCGCTGTTCATTCCAATTAATCTTACTGGCAAAGCGTCAGTTACAAATTCTTTTTCAATTTCAACTGCATCCATGATGATTGCTTTCACTTGCTCTTTCGATAATTTGTTTACCAAATGGTTGTTGTATAACAAACATGCGAAATCACAATGCAATCCTTCATCTCTTGAGATTAATTCATTTGAAAATGCAAGACCAGGCATTAATCCACGTTTTTTCAACCAGAAAATTGAACAAAATGAACCAGAGAAGAAAATTCCTTCAACAGCAGCAAAAGCAACTAGACGTTCCGCAAAAGAACCATTATCAATCCAACGCAATGCCCACTCTGCTTTTTTACGCACACAATCAATTGTGTCGATTGCATTGAATAAATTTGCTTTATCTGCCGTGTTTTTGATGTACGTATCAATCAACAACGAATAGGTTTCAGAGTGAATATTTTCGATTGCTATTTGAAATCCGTAAAAGAATTTAGCTTCCGTGTATTGAACTTCCGATAAAAAATGTTCTGCTAAATTTTCGTTAACAATACCATCCGACGCAGCGAAAAAGGCAAGAATGTGCTTGATAAAATGGCGCTCATCGTCATTTAATTTAGTTTCCCAATCAATTAAATCTGGCGCCAAATCGATTTCTTCAGCTGTCCAAAAACTCGCTTCTGCCTTTTTATAAAAAGACCAAATATCGTCGTGTTGAATTGGGAACAATACAAATCGGTTGTTGTTTGATTCTAAAATTGGTTCTGCTTTTGCCATTTTGTTCTTTATTTTTTAAAGTATATAATGCAAGGTAAGAAATGTCTGGTTTCTTACTTTTTTAACTACATAAAAATTTTTGCTTCCTCTTTTTTGTTTAAAACTAGTTGTAAACGTTTGACTAATTCTCATTGTTTAGAGGCATACAAATTTTGTTAAAATTCTTCCCATTCGCAACTTAAAGAAATTCACAATAAACGAATGTTATTAACAATGTAAATCGCAATCCCTTTGTCTGCAAACGATAACAAGTTTATCAACACAGAAATTAAAGATATTCACAAACTAAAAACTCCTAACTATAACGAATGTAGAAGATTTAATCAATGTGCTGAATTCAAAGGACTTGTTAACTTTTGTATAAAATTAAACTAGAAAAAGGTGGTATGCAAGAATAATTTTTTGTTATTTTAAACAACGAAATGTTTATAGAATATGGAAGCGAATACCATGGCTGAAAAGCGCGTTTTTGGACTAAAAATTTGGTTGAAATGGAGTCAATCAATCACTCATTTAATATTTCCAGAAGTCTGTTTAATTTGTCAAGGTGAACTGAGTAAATCTTCGCATTCTATCTGTTCAATATGTTCACAAGATTTATTATTTACACATTTTGAAAAATACAAAGAGCCGACTGATTTGGATAAATTATTTTGGGGAAGGGTTCAATTAGAAAACACATTTGCATTGTTGTATTTTGAAAAAGAAAAATCGACACAAAAAATTTTACATGCATTGAAATATCAATCGCGCCCTGCAGTTGGTATAGAATTCGGGAAAATGATTGGTCAAAAAATAAACGAAATAGCCGCCTTTTCGACAGTTGATTTAATCGTACCTGTCCCGATTCACCCCAAGAAAAAATTTATTCGAGGCTACAATCAAAGTGAGCAGTTGGCTATTGGTTTGTCTGAGTTTTTGAAAACGCCCTATTCAAATCATTTCATTAACAAAATGCATCACACGGAGAGTCAAACCAAAAAAGGGCGTTTTGCGCGTTGGGATAACGTGTCTCAAAACTTTACATTACATAACCCTTCGATTGAGCCTACACATATTTTATTAATTGATGATGTGATTACAACTGGTGCTACTTTGGAAGCCCTTGTGCGTGTTATTCAAGAAAATAAACCCGAACTTCGCGTCAGTATTGTAAGTTTGGCTATCACAAAATAATGGAGAAACAACAACATTTTTTAATTGTAGGTGCAGGTGTTGCGGGATTGTGTATTGGGAAACAGTTACTCGATTTAAATCATCGCGTTACGATCATCGATAACAATCAAAATGTGAGCACAAATGTTGCGGCGGGAATGATTAATCCAATTGTTTTCCGACGCATGACAAAATCTTGGCGGGTGGATGAATTTCTTCCATTTGCGAAAAAATTTTACCAGCAATTTGGCGAAATTATAGGTGAAAAAATCTACCATGAAATTACGATTCGTCGTTTATTTTCATCGCAACAAGAGCGGGATTTCTGGATTGAGAAAGAGAATCTACCGGCGTTTTCTGATTATTTAGCCCCGTTATCGGAAGTAGATTTGAACTATAAAAAAGCCATTAATGAATTTGGTTCGGGACGGGTAAAAAACGCGGCTTACATTTCTGCAATTCCATTTGTTGAAGGCGCAAAAAATTGGTTAAAATCACTCAATTCTTACCTCGAACAATCGTTTGATTACAACGCATTAAATCCAACAACTGGATCATACAAAGGTATTGTATATGATGGCGTAATTTTTTGTGAAGGTGTTGCGATTAAAAACAATCCTTGGTTTAATTGGATTCCAATAAACCCAACAAAAGGCGAAATATTAACCATACAAACAGATAATTTACCCGAAGACGAGTCCTTGAATCGGAAATGTTTTGTATTACCAATTGGAAACAATACGTTTAGAATTGGTTCGACCTATGCGTGGAACACCTACAATACATTTCCATCAGAAGAAGGAAAAGAAGAAATCTCTTCCAATTATAAATTTATTTCAAGAGAACCCTTTTCAATTGTTGCCCACAATGCAGGGATACGTCCAACAATATTAGACAGAAGACCTGTAATGGGTGCCCACGAAAAACATTCTAACTTGTTTGTTTTTAATGGTTTGGGCGCTAAAGGTTATTTACTCGCTCCTTTTTTAGCCGCTGAGTTTGTTGCGCATCTTTTAAAAGGCAGCCCAATAGATAAAGAGCTTCGGGCAGATCGGTTTTTAGATAAAAAACCATAAAATAAAATAAGTGGTAATTGAAATTTGTATTTTTGTAACTTAAACATTCAAATCAAAGAAATATGTATCCAGCAGAATTAGTTCAACCAATGAAAGACGATCTTACCAACGTTGGTTTTAAGCAATTAACCAGTTCAGAAGAAGTAGATCAAACAATACCAAACGCAACAGGAACAATGCTTGTTGTTGTAAATTCAGTTTGTGGTTGTGCCGCAGGAAATATGCGTCCAGGAGTTAAATTATCTTTAAAAAATGATAAAGTTCCAACTCAATTAGCAACTGTTTTTGCAGGAGTTGATGGAGAAGCGACAACACAAGCGCGCAACTATTTTTTACCGTATCCTCCATCATCGCCATCAATTGCCTTATTTAAGGATGGGAAATTGGTTCACTTTTTAGAGCGTCATCATATTGAAGGTGGAACAGCGCAAATGATTGCAGATAATCTTGCAGAAGCTTACAAAGAGTTTTGTTAAGAAGCAAAACGAACAAAATTGCATAGGGACATTAACGTGTCCCTTTTTTTATAAGTATAAAACCGTGACGAATGCCATCAAAATGATTGTAAATCAAAATATGATTACAATTTGTTGGGAATTCAGTGTTAAATGCAGGATGTGCTCCATTAATTTTTCCGTTAAGAATTTGTACACCTAAATAGGTCGCAAATCCTGAAATGGTTCTGTAGTCACCTGTTAATTGCTTAAAATTAATTGCAGGTGTTGCAGGAAAAATTTGATGGAAATCGTCGTACCAAAAATCAAGTCTGTTGTCACCATTTTTTCCTAACAGGATCAAATCAATTGCATCCATTGAGAGTTGATTTTTTTCAAAAAACGCATTCATTAAAACTGTTAAATCAGCTGTTGAAGGATGGATGATTTGTGTCGTGTCTACAATTTCAGCAACGGCATGTTCAGGGCTATTCGAAAGCAGGAAAAAACTTGCTCCTTCGCCACAAATACTGCCTTCAGTATTCGATTGAATTAATTGATCGTTACTTATAATTTCTTTTTTATAGCGCCCTGATAGTAAGTCAATATGATAGTTATACGAAGAAATTTCTTCAACGGAACCTACTAATAAAGATGTTTTATTGGTTGTCGCTTCAAAGAATAATTTTGCATCAACGAGTGCATTTTCAAAAGACAAAGATCCGTTTACATGTGTTGAATTATAACCTGTGTTTTTTGTCATTAAAGCCAACTGCCCTGCCAATGCGTTGGGCGTACTTTGCACAAAATTTGTTGGAGTTAAAACTCCTTCATCGTACGCTACAATTTGATTCAAAAAATCAATGCAATTTTCTAAACCACCATTTGCAGTGCCAATAATGATACCATCTACTTTTTGGTTTCTATTAACGATTGGAAGCGCTGCAGCTATACCCATTTTAACGGCTTTACCCATTCTTCTTAATAAATTAAGTGGTATAAATTCAGCATAAGCTGGTTCAACAATCGGTAAAGTTGCTGCAGAATAAATAGCATAATCCCCTTTTTCAAAAGATAAATCATGTGTTTTTTGAGCTGAAATTGCCTGTTGATCAATTACATACATTTTGAAAAAATTAAAGAGGTACAATTTCCGCCAAATCCAAAAGAATTAGACATTATGTAATGAATTGGCTGCTGCTCACAATAGGTTTGAATCGGTTGAAATGGAAAAGTATTTATCGGATCCTGACAATTTAAACTTGGGTACAATTCATTATTTTCCATGCTTAAAACAGAAAAGATTGCCTCCAATGCTCCAGAAGCAGCTAATGTGTGACCAGTATACGATTTTGTAGAATTATAGGGAGGTGGGTTGTTCTCAAAAACAGTAGCAAATGCAGTTGATTCTGTTTCATCGTTATTAATAGTTCCCGTTCCGTGAGCATTGATATAATTGATTTGGCCAGCTGTTAAACCAGCAACTTGAAGTGCTTTTTGCATGGCTAAAACAGGACCTACAGCATCTGGTGATGTTGCTGAAGGATGAAAAGCATCATTTGAGTTGCCAAACCCAATAACTTCAGCATATTTTTTTTTCTTGTTGGCACACGCTTCATTTTCAAGTACCAAATAAGCGCCTGCTTCGCCTAGATTCAACCCTTTTCTATCTGTTGAAAAAGGAGCACACGCTTCGTCACTTAAAATCATTAATGCATTAAAACCATTGACCGTATATTTTGCAAGACTATCCGCGCCGCCAACAATTACACGTTCTAATCGACCACTTTGAATCAATCTTGCACCTAATAATATTGCATTTGCAGAGGAAGAACATGCAGTATTTATTGTATCCGTGTAACCCTTTATAGTGTAACGATTGGCAATTTGAAAGGTGTGATCAGATGCTTCGTAAGATCCAACAAATTCAGAAGCTTCACCTTGTAAATTTGCATCTTCATATAATTTATCCGTATAACACATTCCGCCAACTGTTGAAGCAGAAATAAATCCTGTTGTAAAAGAAGAAAGTGCTTCCTCTGATAAATTGGCTGAAGTAATGGCTTGTTGAAATGCAGCTAAAGCAATTAAAGAAGTACGGGTTAATCCACTATTTTTAGGAGAATTCGTCAAATTAATAAAATCCTCATCATTAAGTGGGATTTCACCAAAAAGTAAAGAATTAACATAATTAGATTTGAAAAAACGCGCTTTTTTAATGCCAGATGTACCATTTATCAAGGATGATCTAGCTTCTAAAGCTGAATTTCCGATGGCAGATATTGCTCCAAATCCTGTAACAAATACCTTTGACATCGTTATTTTGTTCGGTTTTCCTCGATGTATGCAACAATTGTATTAACGTCAACTAAAATTTGTCTTCCATCGGCTGGATTTTTAATTTTAATGCCGTATTCTCTGTCCAATAAAACAATTAATTCAACAGAATCAATAGAATCTAAGCCTAAATCGCCCCCAAATAATGGTTCGTCGTCTTTAATGTCATCAATCGAAATATCTAACAAATTCAGGTAAGTTATTAAATGATTTTTAAATTCTAACGTTAATTCATTTGTTGTCATATACTTTTTTTTTCAAAATTAGAGATTATTACCAATACGCATTAAATATAATGTTGTTTTTTTAATTTAAGCAACATTAAAAGTTGACAAATGCTAGAGAAAGTAAGCAAATAACTAATTGGAGCGAGTAAATCTTTCCAGCCGCCATTTTTCAAAAACAACGTATAATAGCCATCTAAACACCAATGAAGTGGTGAAATTAAGGCAAGAGATTGCATGTAATCTGGCATCACAAACGTAGGCACCCAAATGCCGCCTATTGCTGCAAAAATAATGATGGATACTGCGCCAAAACCATTGGATTGTTCTTGTGTTTTAGCATATGTCCCAACACACATCGCATAACTTATAGCTGAAAAAGCAGCTAAAACTGAAAACAGCACTAAGGCTAACATCGAACTATTAATGGTCAAAACAGGTAGCCCAATAATTGGAAAAAGAAAACGCCCCATTGCAAAAAGTAAAAGAATTTGGAGTAAGGCTACTATGAAAAAAACAAAGATTTTACTGTAAACAGCAGCAATAAATGCAGATGGAATGGTTTGCAAACGAATAAAACTTCCTGCATTTCTTTCTTTCACAATGTTACCTCCAAGCGATATAACCATAAAAAACATAGCGAAAATTGTCCAAGCAGGAACATTGTGTTGTGTTGAATTAGGCAATACCGCAGTTTTATTTTCTTGAGCAATCGATTCTTTAATCCAACTTTGATGAGAAATTTGCTTTCGTATTTCAGCTGGTATTTCTTGAAAATCCATCTCTTTAAATAAGCTTTCAAGTACAATTTTATTTTCCAATCCTTTTAAAATAGTAGCCAAACTAGAAGAAAAAGTAAATCTGATGTTTTCTTGTAAAATAGGATCGTAAACAACTTCTAGGGGTTGATTTCTTTGGGCAGTTACGATTGGTTCTTCTTCAATTGCACCAAATGCAGACAACATCGTTTGTGAGAGTAGTGCTGCAGAACCAGACAAATTAGCAGAAAAATTAGTTGGAATATAAATGCCAAATAAATGTTTGTTGGCTAATGTTACTTTTGAAAAATCAGACTTTTTAGTGGTGTTTTTAATTGTTAACTCAAAATTACCTGATTTTTCAAGCAACGATATCAGTGAATCTCCAGAATTTCCAGAATCTTTATTGACAATTAATAAAGAAAATTTATTTTCATTGACAACTTTGAACGCGCTGTCTTGAACAATTGTAATGATTAAAACCAACAGCACTGGCATTATAAACAACAAGGCCAAGCCTATCTTATCATTTAATAAAATAAAAAATTCTTTCTTGATGGATGCCAATAGCTGTTTCATTAGTCGCGCAGTTGATTACCAGTTAATGTTAATAATAATTGTTCCAAATCCAGCACGTTATTTTCGATTAATAAATTTTCAAGCGTATCACAAGCGATGATGCTTCCTGTATCAATCAAGGCAATACGATTACAAAAATCTTCTGCTTCTTTTAGGTGATGGGACGTATAAACGATCGTTTTACCTTGAGAATTTAATTCATTTAATAAAGAAAAAATTGCTGTTTTACTTTGTATGTCAACGCCTACCGTTGGTTCATCTAAAAATAGGATTTCCGGATCGTTTAATAAGCCGATTGCTAAATTAATTCTGCGCTTCATTCCACCTGAGAAGGTTGTTAATTTTGCATTTTTCACATGGCTCAATCCTAATTTTGAAAGCAATGTGTTAATTTTTTCTTTCAGAATGTCAGATGGTATTTCGCACAAAGCTCCAAAATATGAGAGGTTTTGGTATGCCGTCAATTCTTCGTAAAAAGCAAATTCTTGCGGCACAAAACCAATGTGTTTTCTAAATGCTTTTGGATTAAAATGTTGGTTATTTAATGTGAACTTAATTGTACCTTTAGATGGTTCAAAAAGGGCACAAAGCAAGGAAATAAAAGTTGTTTTCCCAGCACCATTTGGACCAAATAATCCTACTTTTTCCCCTTTAAAAACGCAAAAATCAATGTTATTTAGCGAATTAACCTCGGATTTGGGGTATTTTTTTAACAAATTAGTAATTTCAATTATTACTGATTTGTTTGGAGCTTCCATCACTTAAATTTTATTTTTGACAATTGCGTAAATGCAGCTTTTTCAACCGCGCTAATTTGATCCAATAAATCAGCACATCGTTCAAAATCTTGTTGCGTTTTGAGCCTTCCTTTAAAAATTCCAGCCATTAAAACCGCACTGTCTCTCCATAAATCTCCTGCTTTGGTCAAATGTTCAGAAACTTCTAATAATTCTTTTTCGTCAAGAATGGCTGCTGCTTCCTCTAAAAATGCTGCATAAAGAAAGCGAAAACCACCGCCACCAGTGCCAATTTCTTCTTGCATACGAATAATTTGTCCTAAATACAATGCTGCTTGTTTCTCTCCCAGCTGCGAACGCCATTTTCGAATTTTCTTAGCGGTATGTTGAATTCCAGCAACACCAGCAAAGCTTCCTGGTATATTCAGCATGTCTCTACAATTTCGTTTAATTCCTTTAATGATTGCTTTTTTAAGCGTTTCATGCGAAATTTGTCCAACATGGATAGGATAATAAACATGGCCTTTTGGAGCAAGTGCACCTTTTGCAAAACGCACTTTAGACAATTCTTCCTCAGTTAAAGATGTTGTAGTTTCCATCACTGGATCGCTTATTAAATAGGAGTTTTCATTTTTGCCATACACAATTAAATTATGTGCATTAAAATGAAAGCGGTATTCTTTTGGGAAATAATTAAGGTGAAAAACCCCAACTTGACAGCCTACAGGAATGTTATTGGCAACTTTTTCTTCCAAATAAAGTGCTGCTTTTTCAGGTGAATTAAATTTCTTTTTTTCAACCTTTATTCCCAAAGCTTTACACGTTCTTTTAAAAATGGCGCCTGGCATTGTTCTGAATGATATTGCAGGTCCATTGTTGACTTTCATAAATGGAATCTGAATGTAAAACAATCCTGAGCCAATCCCAAAAGCTAGAGGTTCGGTAATTTTATCAAAACCATGATGTTTCAATAAGCTAACTGTTACACCATTTTCACAATGTGCAGTTTGATGGTGGTTAAATTGCTTCGCTTCCATTGTAATTCTTCAATTCCGATACAGATAATTCAAACGCTGTAGCGTATTTTTCTAATTTTTTAGTTGATAATTTTTGGAATACTGTTGGTTTTAAATGGCGTTTAATTTGCCATTTCCAAAATCCTGTATAGCCACTTAGTACAGTAAAATCCATTAATTTTTCTTCCATAAAAAAAGCGATTGGGCTGCTTATTCCAGCACGAACATTTTGTTGCGCTTCTTTGATACGATCATTAATATCGTCCCAAGCATTGTCCAAAGCAACTTTTTTTGCTTCCCAACCAGTACTTAGGTCGGTTTCGTAATTTCCAGCTTCGTTTTTAACATAACAAACCTCTCTTGTGAAATTATCAAGGGCACTTTTATCTTGAGGTAAATCTTGTTTTTTCATCAAAAAGGAATTAGCAAACAGTTAATAAACTAAATACATATGAAAAACGTGAGCTTTCAGGAACAGCTAGTAAGATTTGATCGCCTACTTTCAGCTTTCCACTGTTCAATAAACCATCTACCATCATATAAATTGATGCTGCTCCCACATTTCCTTGGTAAGATAAATTGGTAAACCATTTTTCTTTTGGGATTTCAATATCGTATTCTTTTAGAGCATCGTAGATTTTATCTTCAAAAAAGTGACTAGACATATGCGGTAAAAAATAAGCCACTTCATTCACGTCAACTCCTTTTTTTACAATTGTTTCTTTCAATTTTTTAAAGCCCAATTTTACGATGTTTTCACCTAATAATTTCACATCTTGCTTGATGCTCAATATCGATTTTTCATAAACTTCAGTAGGAGTATAATCCATGTAACTTTTCAAGGTTCCATCCGAATTTTTATCAGCGGCCATGTACATACAAGCTTCAGCTTCATTGGCAAAAGAGAATCCTTCAATCCAATCAACGCGAAGAGAAACACCTGTCTCACTTTTCTTGTTTTCTAATAAAAAAGTAGCTGCGCCATCAGAAAGCATCCATCTTAAAAAATCTTTTTCAAATGCTAAAAATGGATTTTCTTCTAATTCAACTAAGCGTTTCACCTCTAATTCAAACTGATCAGCTCTTAAAATACGTGACAGACGTTCGGAGCCACTTGAAATTGCTTTGCTTTTTTCGCCTAGTTTAATCGCCATATACGCATATTTGAAGGCATGCATTCCTGAACAACAAACGCCTGAAGGAGAAACAACTTCTATCGTGTTAGAATCTGGAAGCCATCCATGTACCATCACTGCGTGCGAAGGCATCATTTGATCTGGACTTGAAGTCCCACACGATAATAAATCCACTTCTTTTAATTCTTCTGGACGATTTTCAAATAACTTTCTTACTGCCAATGCAACCATTTCTGAATTGGTATGTGTCGGAGTTCCATCCGGTTGAATGGCGTAAAATCGATTGAGGATTTTATTGTTTCTTAATACAATTCGTCTAGATTTGGAAGTTTGATCATTAATGACGCCTAAAAATGTTTCCATTTCGTCATTTGAAACGGGTTCATTTGGAAAAAAAGAAGCTGTTCTTGTGATGTATACTTCGTTCAAATTCATAATTTTTTTAATTCTGTATTATAAAAATAAGACTTTTTTCTTTTAATGACATTCCTTGTCAATGGCGCAATTAATAATGTGTTAATTATTAATAATATTGGCGCAACACAAAACAACGCAAACAGTAAATAAAAACGAAAAGCAATAAGCCAATTCGTTGGGTTGCGTTTCTTAACGATTCCTTTGGCCCAGATTTTAAATATTTTTTTAGCACGTTCTTCAATAAAAAGGATCGAATCACTGATGACAATGCCTTTTTGTTCGATTAGCGTTTTTTGGAACGTTGACAGTTGTTCTGTTGAAAAATGTCTGTACAATAAATCCCCCCAAATAGTGCTATTTTTAATGTCTTGATCGCTAATGCCAGGAAAGGGAAAAATTCCCCATTTTTTTGTTTTTTTACCCGTTGACATCCAATGTAAAATTGTTATTGCACTTATTAAATTAGGGTTTTTATCAATTAATGGAACGTTTCCAATCAACTTTCCGCCTGCATCTTGAATCCTTTTTTTAACACTTTCTTGCGCATTTAACCACATGTTTCTTGCGCCTATAACAGTTACAACAGGTGTGTTTATTATCAATTTTAGAAACGGTTCATGCTTTAAAAGTGATGTTGTCGGAATGGATGGCGATAAAAACCACGGTTGATATCCCAATACTATTAAATCGTAGGAATCGTATTTGAATTGAATCGATTCTAAAGCGGTTTCAATCTCTAATACTGATGAAGGCATTTCTTTGTAAAATGAAGCAGAAGTCCAAGGAAACGTATAAGCTTTTGAAGGCTTAATCTCAACAAAATCAACATCATCCGATTGAAAAGAACGAGAAAAATTATGAAGAATTTCTGTTAATTGTCCAGATTGAGAATAATGAATAACCAATATTTTTTTCATAAACAACTTACAATTTTAAATTATTGGAGGTTTTGCTGTATGCAATTACTGCGTTTTTGATTTCTGATGAAAGGGATAAATAATGTTCTTTCACAAAAATTCCATCTTCTTTCAAATTGTGATGGTACTTTAATATTTTTGGCGCATTTTCTTGAATCATAATGCGTAGAAAACGATATTCTGCATTTTTAGGGTTTGTTGCAATTGCAGATTCTAACAGTGTTTTTCCTTCTTTAAAAAACCCTAATTTTTCTTTTGGCGTTTTTTGGGTTTCCGCTTGTTTCATTTTCAGTGCTCCTGTGTATGCGTCTTTTTCAGCGCCATTCAAGCCTTTTTCAATTTTACTTTGTAAAGCTGTCATAGCAGAAGCTTCTGAACCTGCAATTATTTTAAAATATTCTGCTTTAGAAAAAGAAGCGACAAACAACAAAAAACCGAACAACAACTGCATGTAATAAGCGAGATAAATGAACAACAAAAATACATTAATACTTGCTAATTTAGGTCAAATTTGGTTAAGAAATTTACTTTATTGGGTAGAATCATTATTTTTGTATACAATGAATTCAACAGAAGCTTTTAAGCGAATCAATGCGTGCGTAATTATGCCAACCTATAACAATTCTAAAACACTTGAACGGGTGCTTCTTGGGATATTAAATGAAGTAGAAGGCAAACGAATCATAGTTGTAAACGATGGCTCAACAGATGCAACAGTGTCAATTTTAGAAAAATACCAGCACTCCATTGAAATACTTCATAACGAAAAAAATCAAGGCAAAGGATTTTCTCTAAGAAAAGGGTTTAAACGAGCAATTGAATTAGGATTTGACAATGCAATAACGATTGATTCAGATGGGCAACATTTTCCAACTGATTTACCCAAACTTTTGAAAATCGCAGAAGAAAACCCATCATGTGTTGTTATGGGTTCACGAAATTTAGAACAAGAAGGAGTGCCTCAAAAAAGTTCATTTGGCAATAAATTCTCTAATTTTTGGTTTTTAGTGGAAACAGGGATCACGTTGCCCGATACACAAACGGGCTATCGTTTGTACCCTTTAAATCCATTAAAAAAAATGCGGTTATTCACATCAAAATTTGAATTAGAGATTGAAGTAATTGTTCGTTTGGCATGGAAAAACATAAAATTCATTCCAGTACCAATCAATGTATTGTACGACCCAGCTGAACGTGTTTCTCATTTTCGACCAGGGAGAGATTTTTTCAGAATAAGTGTGTTGAATTCTATTTTAGTCACCCTCGCAATCTTGTATTATTTCCCCAAAAAATTTCTTTCCATTGCAACATTGAAAAAGATAAAAGCTGAAGTGCTAAAAGCCGATGAATCCAATGCCAAAAAAGCAACATCAATTGCTTTTGGAATTTTTATGGGAATTTTTCCGATTTGGGGATTTCAGTTATTAGTTGGTATTCCTTTAGCCTACTTTTTTCGGTTAAATAAAGTGTTATTCATTGCAGCGGCAAACATATCCATTCCTCCAATGATTCCATTTATTCTATATCTAAGTTTGGTGTTTGGGCAATTGTTGTTAACTGGTGAAGTGAATCATTCCGCACTTTTAAAAACAGATTTTACTACCATAAAAATGAATATGGTTCAATATACAAGTGGTGCGATTATCTTATCAGTAACAGCTTTTTTGTGTTCTTGGATGATCAGTTTTATACTTTTTTCTTTGTTTAGAAAAAACCCGAGCATCTAAATAACTTTTTTATCCTTATAGGTAAAAAGCTGTCATTTTCATAAATACTAGTTCTGTTGAATGAAGTTGTGCATTTACCTTTAAAAATCCGTCTTCAGTAGTTGAACATTCAATTACAATTGAAATTTCTGGGTGTTCAGTTGGATTCAAAATTGCCAATAATTTACATGAAGACATTTTTTTTAACTGCGCTGACCTTCCCAAAAAATCACCAACCATTTCTTTCACCATTTCCATTTCAACCACTCCTGGTGTAACTGGATTAGAAGGGAAATGTCCTTCAAAAATTAAATGGTTACTGTTTAATTTCAAGCGGCAGTTTAAACCATTTTCCGTTTTTTCTTGCGCTAAAACCGTATAAAAATTATTTTTTAATAGCATCTTATAAAGTTGAGAATTTAATATCTAAAATCGCCTTGTTTAGTTGAATGTTTGAAAAAGTATATACCAACTTATCTGTTTCATTTTCCTTTATTGTTAATTCTTTCAAGGTGCCGTCTTTTTTTGAAAAAACAAGTTGAATGACACTCATGTATTTAGACATTCGTTTATTCTTTGGTGTTAGATTAATTTTGTAATTGGTTGGGTTTTCATAATAACTCAAGGTGAATTCTTTTGATTCAAAAAAAGCACCAGAGAACATTTTCACCATTAAATCTTGAATTTTACGAATAACTTTTAATGCGGCAACATTTTTAATTTCTTTCCCATTGTCAAAATACTTAATGGATTGATTGTTAATTAACAATACCGTTTTCTTTGGAGACACGTGTTCAAAACGAATTTTCCCAGGTTGTTTAAACCACAATTCTCCCGAAGATTTTTGCGCTTCTTTCAACATAGAGGAATACGATGATTCTGTAAAATCTGCAGAAATCGTACTTGTAGAAGCTTGTTTATCTTTGATGAACTTTTTGCAATATGCACTGTTTTCGCATGATTTATACTCCTGAGCAACAACACTAGAGAAAGAAAATAGAATTGATAATAGGACAACTAACTGTTTCATTGAAATAAAGAATTAATGGTTGATTCGTTTACAAATTCTAGGTTTTTTTTGGCGCTTTTTTCCATAAATACTGGAAGAGCCTTTGCTGTAACATTTAAATTATCATGCATTAAAATAATCGACCCCGGTTTTGCTAAAAATTGTAAGCGGTTAACAAGCCGTTGAGGTGTTTTAAAAACAGTATCAAACGATCTTTTGTTCCAACCAATTGATTGCAAATTCAATTGATTAATTACGTATGCAATTTTTGGATTAGTAAAACCAACAGGTGGGCGTAAAAGATTAATTTTCTTGTTGCAAAGTTGTTGCAAAGTTTGTTGACCAGAAAGCACCTCATCTTTTACTTTTTTTCTAGACATCATGGCAAAAAATGGCGAATGGTGTTGTGTATGATTTCCAATTAAATGCCCTTCTCGTTGAATTTGTTCCACTAAGTCAGGAAATTGCTGCGCTTTTGATCCAATTAAAAAAAAGAGTGCTTTGCAATTGTGTTCTTTCAAAACAGCTAAAATTTTAGGCGTATTTTCTGGATGAGGACCATCATCAAACGTGAGTAAAATAGCTGGTTTTTGAATTCGCGAAATAGACTTAACAAAATAATTCATGCGCATAAATAGCACTCCTGCAGAAAGCACAAAGAAAAAACAAAGCCCAATGTATAATAACCATTCATTTCTAATCGAAGTATTTGGCGCAACAAAAGCACATATTAGGGCACTAAAAATTACTAAAAACACATTGATTTTATGTTTCATTTATTCGTTTTTTTTAGCAGTATCAAACCTAATTTGTCAGCTACTAAATTATTTACAATAAGTGCGTATTTTTTATCTTCCTTCAATAACCAATCGTGCGCCATGTGCATGCCAAATGCAGAAGCAGTATGATAAAACCCAGAGTAATTAATGTAATTTACCACATTTTCTTGGGGTGAAAAATCAGCGTTATTTGCGACAAAAACAGCATCCATTTCAGTGAATAAAACGCCATTCTGTTTTAAAAATTTTGAGATGGAATCCTTATAATTCGTTGCGGAAAAGTGCAAGTCAACTGCTAGCAATTCAATGGGGCTTGTTTTTTGATCAACGACTAAAAAAGTAGCGCCAGAAGTAAATGCAACAGGAGCATGAATCAATGAATCATTCAAACGATTTAAAAAATCAATTGCTTCATCAGCAGCACCAGCCAGCACATTAGATTTACCTGCATTTACACATAATAAAGCATCATGAAGGGCAAGTTCAAACGACAAACTATTTTGTGTATGCGTCATGTTATAAGCATGGTTCTTTAATTCTAATGATATTTGACCTGCAATTGTGTTGTGTGTTGATTGAATAAATGCTGTAGGCGATAAAATACTCCCCGAAGTGGTATGAATCGTTTTCAAAAACTTTTCGGTATCCGTTAAACAACCCAATGCCGTACCAACACTAATAGCTTCAAATGGAGAGTCACACGTTGTTTGGCAATAGTTGGATGCAGCAATAGCCATTCTCAAAATTGGACTTAAACGTCTCAATGCAGCAGGAGCAATATATTCTTTATAATCAGGATGCACCAAGGAACTCGTTTCATCTAAAATAGAAATCGTGTCCCAAATGTTCTTTTTTGCAAACGTATCTTGGTGCGCTATTGAGGTGATGGAATGAATAAATGCCATATCAAATTTTACTAAAAATTAGCGTTGAATTATTTCCTCCAAAACCAAATGCATTGGATAATACATGCGTTACAGGTGCTTTTGTAACTGTTAGAATAGGTGTTAAATTTGTTTCAGCAATCGAAGTAGAAAAATTCAAATTTGGAAAAAGAATGCCTTCTTGAATGCTCAAAATTGAAATAATTGCTTCTATTCCACCAGAAGCAGCTAAAGTATGACCAGTATATGATTTAGTGGAACTAAAAGGAGGGACTTGTTCGCCAAAAACTCTTATTAAAGCATGCGATTCCGACAAGTCATTATTGGGAGTTGCGGTACCATGTGCATTTACATAATCAATATGTGATGCTTGTAAACCAGCAACAGAAAGTGCTTCCGTCATTGAAAGTACTGCGCCTGACCCATCAGGCGAAGATGCGGTTTGGTGGTAAGCATCACAAGCATTGCTCCAACCAGTAACAAGCGCTAAAGGTGTTTTAGCTGTTTTAGAAAGCGAATTTTCACCTTCCAATACAATAAAACCTGCCCCCTCACCTAAATTTAATCCTTTACGGGTTTCGTCGAAAGGTCGACACCATTCTTCGTCAAAAATCATCAAAGAATTAAATCCAGCAATTGTAAACTGACTCAAGCCATCGGTTCCACCAACAATAACACGATCTAATTGACCGGATTGAATCAAACGAGCACCCATCATGATTGCGTTGGTAGCTGAAGAACAAGCTGTTGAGATTGTATTGAAATAAGCGTCAATCCCTAACGAAGCTGCAATTTGTTGCGTTGTTGTTCCACTTGGGTGATTGCGGTACACCTCTTTATTGTCTACTTCCCCATTCAAAAATTTTAAATACTCTTTTTCACTAACATCCATCCCACCTACCGACGTTCCAGAGATTAATCCAGTTCGAATATCTGGGTGTAACACATGATTTTTAAAGGCCTCTTTTGCTGCAACCATTCCCAAAAGCGCAGTTCTTGATGCATCATTTTTTAAATCAAAATGTTCGATCAATTCAGCATTTGAAAAGCGAATTTCACCAACTTTATATTTTTCTGAATAGGGTTTTTCACCTTGACGAATGCCTGTTTTTTGAGCAAATAAGGATGCTTTTATTTCAGCAACATTATTGCCCAAAGCAGCAATTGCTCCGTATCCAGTAATATAAATTTTAGTTGACATTAGCTATTTTTCTCAATATAAGCTGCCAAGGTATTGATTGATTCAAAAATCATTCTACCTTCAGCAGGATTTTCAATTTTAATTCCATATTGACTGTCTAATAAAACAATCAATTCTAAGGCATCAATTGAATCTAATCCTAAGCCATTTTCATTGAATAATTGTACGTCGTCATCAATATCAGCCACTTGCATGTCTTCAATGTTCAATTGTTCAATGATTTGTGCTTTCAATTTTTCTTTTAACTCACTCATTTTTATATTGTTTATAAATTTTTTCTACTTCTTCTGTTAACGAAAGATTGGTTGAATTTTCAACTAAAAATACAAAACATTCTTTAGTTTTTAAAGGATGATCTTCCACCCATGCACATAAGCAATAGGAAGCGCCCTTTTGAAAGGCAAATTTTAATTGTTCTTCAAAAAAAGAAGCATTGAATTTTTTTTGAATGAAAAAACAACTTTCGCCATACCATTTGTACTTTATAGCTAATTCTCCTGTTACAATATTTGGCAGCGTGTAGACAAATAAAGAAGGACTTGGCATATTTAATTCAGTGTAGGAATTAATAAATTTAGCATCAAAATCACTACTTGAACCTGCATTTGAAAAAACCAAATGTAATCCCTCTTCGGTAATCTCCTGATTCGGCAATGCTTCAGCTATTAATTCAACAGCTAATAAAGCCATTTTAGACAAGCCATCCATTTTATGGAATTTTGGATAATCTAATTTTAAATGAACATAAAGTTCTTTTGTCCAATTATCATTTTCTTGAAAAGAATAACGTTCTTTTCCATTCACTGCTGCACCTAATTGAGATAAGTAGCTATGTGTATTAATTTTCATCGCACTGATTTTAAAATTAATACTGCATTTCCACCACCAAAGCCTGAAGCAGTTTTTAAGACATATTGGCACTTTTTCTCTTGGTTTTCAGAAAGAATATTGAGCGATTCTGGCGTTCCTTGTTCATCAAAACCAAGACTTTTAAAAAGCATTGAATGTTCCATAGAAAGCATACAAATTAAGGTTTCAATAACCCCTGCAGCGCCTAATGTATGGCCAAAATATCCTTTCATGCTATTGAGAGGAATTCCTTGCATTCCCAAGCGGTTAAATGCAATACTTTCCATATCATCGTTGAAAATAGTACCCGTTCCATGTGCAGATATAAAATCGATATCTGTTGCTGATATCTCGGCTTCTTTTAAGGCGTTTGAAACAGCTCTGAACAACCCTTCTCCAGTTCTAGAAGGTCCAGAAATATGATTGGCATCATTCGATGTTTTTCCACTCACGTATTCGACACAAAACGCTTTCTCTTTTCTTGAAGTTAAATGAATAATGCCACAAGCTTCGCCTAAATTGATGCCTTTTCTAGTCTTATCAAAGGGTTGACACATTTCATCACTTAATGCAAACAAACTTTGAAAGCCATAAATAACGAAATCAGAAATTGCATCAATGCCTATAACAAAGGAATCATCGTAGCGTTCAGACTGAATGTATTGAGCTGCTAAATTAAGTGCAACAACGCCAGAAATACAGGCATTTGAAATAATTATTGGTTCATTTGATGTTGGAAAATGTGCCTTAAGAATCGTTCTCAAGGGTTCAAATGTGTCATTTGGTAATTGCGATAAATCAGCCTTTGTTGAGCTGATAATAAAACAAGTTTTAGGACTATTTAATCGATCAGAAGTATGCTCTTTTATTAACGCTTCACATGCAGAATTTAACATAAATTGCAGTGAATTATTTTCAGGTATGCTTATTTTTCCAAGCGGTAAATTTTCTTTATTAAATCCAATTGAATCCACCCAATTTAATCCAGAAGTATTGGTGATAAAAGCATTAAAATGCGCGTTTATCCCATTTCCAATCGGACTGATTAATGTGCCATATTTTAAATAAACATTACGCATTGATCCAAGGTTGTTGTTCTTCCCAATTGGCATAAAAATCGGGTTTGTTTAATTCCAACGTTCGTTCTTTGGCAGATAAGAAAACTTGAATTGTTTGACCAATAGCCGCCAATTTATTCGTAGATAAATTCAATACTTCGTAACGAAACACAATCTTAGCAGCAGAACGAAATTCTAAGATAGCCGTAACTCGAAGGTTTTCACCATAATAAATTGGTGCTTTATGATCTATTTCACTGTGAACAATGGGTGTAAAATAACCTTGATTGAAGATGGCTAAATTATCTAAGTTGTATTCTTTCCCCAGACATTCACGAGCGTCTTCAAAAAACTTTAAATAATTGCCATGCCAAACAACACCCATTGCATCTGTTTCACTAAATCGAACTGCTAAATCAATAGATTTTTTTAGAACTTTCATGCTAAAACAATTTTTAATTGACAAGTTAACAAATCCGTTTCATTACATCGTGCAATCCCTTCAATTAAATGTATAGTACCAAATGAACTTAAAACTTTGATGGAGGTTTGAATTAGATTTCCTGCTTCAGCTGTTGCAAAAACCTCCAATTTTGAAATAGCACCAATGAATCCCATTCCACCAGCATCTTCGCCATTTTGTGTTGCAACATATCCAAATCCAGCAGCACAAGTTTGAGCAATGTTTTCAATTAAAGCAGATTCTGACAAACACTTGTTTGCTAAGAATAAATTATCTTCCTCAATTAAAAAAGAAGACTCAAATGATGTTTCATTTGCGTCAAGTAAAGCATCAATCATGACAAATGGCGCTCTTTGAGGGATGTATTTTAAGATATTTTCTTTGTTAACTAACATAATATTTGTAAAAATTAAACCATTGATTTGGCGCTTTTTTAACGTTCGATTCAAGCTCTTCGACATATTTTAGCGCTAATTCTTCCGGAGAAGTAGCATTGATTAAATAATTTGTAGCGCTTAAATCATAATGTAATCCTTTTCCTTTTAAAGCAAAAACAAATGTTAAAGGAACATTGAATTTATGCGCCATAAAAAATGGTCCTAAAGGAAATTCAGCCAATCCATTTAAAAAAGGCAAGCGTATTTTTTTTTGATCTTCCACTACGCGATCTGCATGCAAAGCAATCATCTCATTACGCTTTAAAGCTTGGTGTATTAAAATCAAATGTGACATGTCATCTTTTAGCGGAATTAAATTGAATTTTACCGCTTCAGTTTGTTTAGAAAGAAACCCTTTAATTTTTTCCACTTCAGCGTCCAACATCAAAATATTAATTTTAGAAGTAATTCTCTCACCAATAAAACTTCCTGCATTTTCCCAATTACCAATGTGACCAGAAAATAAAAACCCGCCTTTTCCTAAAGTATTTATTTCTTTTAAAACGGCTTCATTTTCAAATGTAAACGAATAGTGTTTTTTTAAAGTGGTTTTCAGTGCGATGCGATCAATCAAAACTTGACCAAAATTGAAAAATGTTCGAATCGTATAACCAAAAGACTTTAAATATGAAAATTGAAAGCCTGTTTGATAAAAATGGATCAAAGCTTTTCTATTTTTGCTTGCAAATAAAACGTAATAAAACGTCACTAAACGACAAAAAGCATAACTAAAGCGAATGCCAAAAAAACGTATGCTGTATACAAAGAATTGATAGCCTAAAAGAGTACCCTTTGTTTTACCATTCCATTTTTTTTCCATCAGAAATTATTCCGCCATTTTAACTTCAACCATTTGATAGAAATCTTCAAATGTTGCAACTGATTTAAAATCTTCTGCTGAAGGTTTAAATCCTAAATTTTCTTCAATTACAATCACAAGATCAACATAATCTAAACTACTTAAATCAAGCGTTTCTTGCAAATTGTTTTCAGGTTCAATCGTATTCGGATCAACTTCAAATTCTTCAGATAAAAAACGTTTTGTCGTTTCAATTATTTCTGCTCTATTCATGGTTTTTGTTAAAGTTTAAATTTTTTGATGATTAACGATGAATTTGTACCTCCAAAACCAAATGAATTGGATAAAAAACAATCAATTTTTGCTTCACGAAACTCAGGCACAATATTTATTTTCGATGAATCTTCATCGGGGTTTTCAAAATTAATATTTGGTGCAATAAAATCATTTTGCATCATTAGTAATGAATAAACAACTTCACTTGCGCCTGCCATCCAACATTCATGTCCTGTCATGCTTTTGGTTGAACTAACAGGAATCTTTGAGCCCAAAACACCTGCAATTACTTGTGCTTCTGTTGTGTCTCCAACAGGCGTTGATGTAGCATGCGCATTGATGTAATCAATATCGTTTGGTGTTAAACCAGCCTGTTTCATCGACATTGTCAAGGATCGATATTGGCCGTCAAAATTAGGGTTTGAAATATGATCGCCATTGGAAGAGAAGCCATAACCAACAATTTCCCCGTATATTTTGGCATTTCGCTTCAATGCCGATTCTAAGGATTCGATGATAATCGTAGCTGAGCCTCCTGAAGGAACCAAACCATCACGATCGCGGTCGAATGGTCGGCTTGCTTTGTGCGGTGCGTCATGGCGAATCGAAAATGTTCCTAATCCGTCAAAACTGCCCATTGCATAAATGTTAATTTCTTGCGCGCCCCCACAAATTACTCGTTCTTGCAAGCCTTGTTTAATCAATAAGTAACCCATCCCAATAGAATGCGAACCTGAAGCACAAGCTGCAGACATTGTTAAATTGATGCCTTTCAATTTATAAATCGTAGATAAATTCATGTTTACCGTACAATTCATATTTTGAAAAATATCACCACTTCCAATCAGTGTTGTATCTTTTCGTTGACGTGCTTTGTCAATTGTTTCTACAACAGCTCCTGCTGTAGAATCATTCCCGAAAATAATTCCAGTTTCATTGTTCTCAAAGAAATCTGCATCCAAACCAGCCATTTCAACAGCTTCTTTTGTTGACATGTAAGCAAACATTGCAGGTTGGTGCATTCCAATTCGTTCTCTTCGCGATAAAAAAGGTTTTAAGTCTGGATCTTTTACAAAGCCAGTTAAACACGATCTATAACCAAATTCTTTTCTCAGCTCATCATAAATTATTCCGCTTTTCCCTTCTTTTAAAGAAGTTAAAACTTCGGGAATAGATTCACCGATGCTTGAATAAATACCGATACCTGTGATTACAACTCTGTGTTCCATAATTAAGCGTAAATTCCACCATTAATATTAATGACTTCACCTGTAATGTATGCGGCCTTAGGAGAGGCAATAAAACTCACCAAGTCAGCGACTTCTTGAGGAGTGCCAAAACGATTGGCTGGCACCATTTTTTTCAATTCATCGATGGGCAAGTCGCTCGTCATATCCGAAAGAATAAAACCTGGAGCAACTGCATTCACCGTAATATTTCGTTTAGCCACTTCTTGCGATAATGCCTTAGTTGCAGCAATCATTCCCCCTTTTGCAGCGGAATAATTTGTTTGACCTGGAACACCTTTCAATCCGCTTAAAGAAGCTACATTGATAATTCTACCAGAGCGATTACGCAACATTTTTTGGATTACAGCTTGCGTACAATTGTACATTCCTTTCAACGAAGTATTGATGACATCGTCCCAATCATTTTCACTTACCCATGGAAATAAATTATCACGTGTAATTCCAGCATTGTTTACCAACACCTCTATTTTATTTTCAGGATTATTGGTGAACCATTGTTGCATTTTATCCTGCACTTCTTGATTGTTTTTAACATCAAATTGCATTAATTCTGCTGAGCCACCATGTGACTCAATTTCAGACATTGTTGCTGCTGCAGCTGCTTGATTGGCTGTATAATTGATGATAATATGTAAACTATGATCTAACGACAATTGAATAGCAATTGCCTTTCCCAACCCTCTTGATGCTCCTGTAACCAATGCGCTTTTCATTTCTTTTAAATCAGAGATTAAAATTGTGTTAAATTCAAATGTATAAATTAAAAATTAAATGAAGTATTTTTTAATAAATCAGTTACTTTTTTAATTGCCTCAAATTGCGGGATATCTTCATTGATAGTAGCAGATACTGTGCGGATAAGTTCGTAAACATTTTTAGTATTTGCAGATAAATCTTTGTGCATTTCTAGTGGCAAAAGATCAATTGCTTGACATATTGCCATCATATGAATTGCCATCACTTGAAATCCATTTTCAACCACCTTTTTAGTAATTGAGGCGCTGTTTGTACCCATGCTCACAATGTCTTGGTTGTCATTGTTGTTTGAAATGCTGTGCACGTACATTGGATTTGATAACATTTGACTTTCTGCCGTAGTAGAAGTTGCTGTAAACTGCATGCCTTGAACACCAAAATTAAACCCTAATTTTTGAGTATTCAAAAACGGCGGGAAATAATCATTCAAACGGCTATTCAATAAAAAATTCAATTGTCGTTCGGCCAACATCGTCAACTTCGTAATAACAATTTTCACTTTGTCCATTTCCAACGAAACATAATCTCCATGGAAATTTCCGCCATGAAAAACATTCTGTTCATCAGCGCGAACAATTGGGTTGTCATTTGTTGAATTTATTTCATTTTCAATCACTTGTTTTGCAACGTCCAACGTTTCTTTTATTGGCCCTAAAATCTGCGGCACACATCGAATGGAATAATATTCTTGAACTTTCTTTTTGATTTCAGTTTGCTGTAAAACAGCATTATCAGCGAATAATTCTTCGCGTTGTTTGATACGCTTGCTTGAAGCTAAAAAATCACGCATTCTTTCGGCAATATGTAATTGCCCTTTGTGGCGCTTCACTTCGTTTAATCCAACGGAGAAAGAATCATCATACGCCTCTACCAATTCATTAATCATCGAAGAAGAAGCAATTGCCCAATTCATTAAACGGTAAGAATATATTAAATTCATGGCTCCAATTCCAGTCATACAAGAAGTTCCATTCATTAAACCTAAACCATCTCTTAATTCAATAGCTAACGACTTAATAGCTAATTCGTTCAAAACATCGCTTGCTTTTCTACGTTCATTCTTGTAACGCACATAACCTTCACCAATTAAATTCAATGCCAAATGCGCCAATTGAACTAAATCACCACTTGCTCCTACTCCGCCGTGTTCGTAAATTTCGGGGTAAATTTCATGGTTTAAAAACAATTGTAGTTGTTCAACGACACCATAACTTATGCCAGAATTTCCTTGTAAGAAATTGTTGACACGCGCAACCAATACCGCGCGAACAGATTCATCATCTAGAACATTTCCAGTTCCAGAAGAATGACTTCTAATTAAATTATATTGCAATTCATTTAATTCAGAATCATCAATTTTAAATTGAGCCATCGGACCAAAACCTGTATTGATTCCATAAATGATTTTATCTTTAGAAAAATCCTTTAAAAAAGAAAACGACTGGTTGATCGTCTCTTTCATTGCAGCATTTATTTCAAATTGTTTTTTATTTAAAACAAACGCTTCAATTTCTTTTAAGGTAATGTTGTTCATTTTGAGTTGAATATAGCACTAATTATTTTAATTTAACCTCTAAAATTGTATGGAAGCTATCTTGATGCAGGTGGTATTCGTTGACACATTCGAAGCCTGCTTTGTCTAAAATATATTTAAAAACAGATGACGAATACATTTTACTATTACCGTTTGCAATGGCTGTAAAATACAAAGAAGTTGCAACTAAACTATATGCTGCTGCAGGAAATGTTTGATTATCGATAAACGTTTCCATGATATAGATAGTGGCATCTTTTTTAGCATTTTTCTTGATTTTTAATAAAATCATTTCGATTTCATTTTCACTGAAACAATCTAAAAACTGACTCATCCAATACACATCAGCGCCACCTTTTATTTCAGTTGATGGATTTAATATATCGATTTCATTGTAATGAACACGGTCTTTTATATCCGTAATTGAATCAATGTTCTTTTTTGCAACCGCTAATTGGCCAGGTAAATCAAACATATCAACTTGCACATTATTATTATATTTTGTGCTAGCAATTGCCCATTTTCCGGTATTCCCACCAATATCAAAAATGGAGGCTGGATTTGATTTAAAAATAATTTTTAAGGCATCGTCGAACGAATTATCCGAATAATAATGATCAAATTCAAACCATGCTTTTTTAACATCTTCAGGTAATTGAGACAAGCCTTCATAGACCGTTGACCAATCACCAAAAACTTTTAATCCAGCAGGTTTTCCGTCACGAATGGCTTCTTTCAAATTAAATAATCCGTTGTAACAAACATCATTGGTAAAATTAAAATTCACACGGGTCATTTCATCACGTGCTAAAAAATAACCTATATCAGTTAAGGTGTAAAATCCCGTTTCTTTTTGCTTTACAATATCAGCCATTTCAGCCATTTCAATCAAAACAGTAACTCCATACAACGAAACAGCTGTTTTTTCAGATATTTCTTTAAGACTTAAGCCATTTTTAACTGCAAACAATTCTTCAAAAACATTAAATGCATACATGCAATTAACCGTTTGAAAAACAAAAGGGCTAAATGCTATTTTGTGGGCCTCATATAGAGCTTGAATTGCTTTCATTGATAATGCTTTATTTAAATTTAACACAAAGTTAAAATAATAAATTAATTCTATTTATTGTTCTTCTTTTAATGAAGATTCTTTTACTAAATAGTGAAAAATAGCAACAATATTGTTTTATTTGTACTCACTAGATAAGTACTATGGAAAAATACGACTACGATGTCATAATTATTGGATCTGGCGTTAGTGGTCTAACATCGGCAGCGCTTTTATCAAAAGCAGGCTTAAAAGTTTGTGTGCTAGAGCGCCACTATTTAATCGGGGGGTATTTACAAGGATTTGAACGGAAAGGCTTCATTTTTGATACTGCTATTCATTGGTTAAATCAATTCAATGAAACGGGAACTGTAACAAAGGTTTTTAATTATTTAGGGCCTGATTTTCCTCGTCCAGTTGAAATGAAAAACATTCATCGTCACATTGGTGATGAATATTCATTCTTGTTAACAAACAATCCAGACACCTTAAAAAATAAATTAATTGAAGATTTCCCGCACGAGAAAAAAGGCATAGAAAAGTTTTTTAAAGCTGCAAAAGTTGTTGCTGATGTCTCTTTAAAATTTCCTGCATTTTTTATTTCACCTGAGACCTTTTCTGGACTTAAAAAAATGCTGTTTAAATTGAAACAATTGAGCATCATTTATCCATTGATTCAATTCGTTTTTTACGGAGGAGAAAAAGGCATTGAAAAAGGACTTCGTAAATACTTTAAAGATGAAAAATTATTAAAAATATTTTGTTCTGAATCTGATTTATTATCTTGTCTTTTTCCTATTGCTTGGGCCTACAACAATGATTATCAAAATCCACCAATTGGGGGAAGTTTAGTTATTCCAGCATGGTTAAATAAAATAGTTGAAGAACAAAAATCTACCGTAATTTTAAGTGCTGACGTCACAAAAATCGATATTGAAAACAATACTTTTAAAGGAGTAACTTATAAAAAAAGACACAAAGAATATCGCTTAACTGCAAAGCATTTGATTGCTGCTTGTGATGTTGAACAAGTATATAAAAAATTATTGCCTGAAACAGCTGTTCCAGAAACAATCAAACAAAAAATTGATCAATCAGAATTGTACAGTTCGTCGTTAACCCTTTCTATTGCGTTGAATTGTACTGCTGAATCGTTAGGCTTTGGTGATGAAATGTTGCTCATCTTCAAAGACGATGTTTCAAGAAAAGAGCATTCATCTGGCGATCCATACCAATCCTTCATGAGTATTTTAGCACCAACTGTTCGCGACAAAACGTTAGCGCCTGAAAATCATGGTACACTGAATGTTTTTGTGCCCGCTTGGATGGATTATAACAACAATTGGGGCGCGGTCAAAAATGAGAAAGGTGAATATGTTCGAACGGACCAATACAAGGCAATCAAAGAAGCTTTTGCGCAAATAATTTTAGACCGTATTGAAGAAAAAATATGTCCCAACTTAAAAGAACATATTCTTTTCTATGAAGTTGCAACCCCTGTCACATATCATCGATACACCTTAAATAAAGATGGTTCAATGATGGGGACACGTCCTGGAAAAGCAAACATGCAATCAAAAGTTGCCCATTACAAAACCCCTGTAAAAAACATTACGATTGGTGGGCATTGGGCAGAACTAGGTGGCGGTGTTCCTATTGCTGTAAAAGCCGCATACAATGCAGCTTTAATTGTATTAAAAGATGAAAATAAAGCTGCATATAATGAAATGATCGCATATATTAAAAACAATTAATTACTGCTATGTTCGGTCAATTTTCAGCACGTGTTGTTTCATTTTTTATTCGTAATTGGATCCTATTTAGCATTTGTTTTATTGGATTAATTGGCACGTTATTTAGTGGTATACAACGTTTACATGTTGAAGAAGACATCTACGCCATTTTTCCTAAAGGGAAAGAATACAGTGTTTTTCAAAAAATAATCCAAAAAAACAAACTAAATCAACAGCTGATTTTTTCAATTGCAGTTCAACAAGATGATCTTGAAAATGAAGAAGCACTTCTCCAAATTGAAACAGACTTAAAGAATGACTTTAAAGGAAGAATTGCCTCAATTAAAATTTACCAATCTGTTGATCAGAAAAAATTAATCAATTATTTACAATCAGCTGGTATTGCTGGGCTTACCAGCCAAGATTATCAAAAAATCAAGGACAAGTTAAGTCCCGATTCACTTGCTTTATCACTCAAAAAAACGAGTGAGCAACTTAAGTCTAGCAATGGCATATTTTTAAAATACCTCTTGGCAAAAGATCCTTTAGGAGTAATTAATCCACAATTAAAAAAATTAAACCCGATTAATGATTCTAGCGCCTATCATATCAAAGATGACTTAATTTTTACAAAAGATGAAACACGTATTTTATTTTTTGCAGACCATCAATTAAAACAAAAAGATACCAAAAAATTGGTGCAATTAAAAACGGATTTAGACCGTTTTAAAAAACACATCAACAGCAAAAATCCATCGTTGAAATTTGACTATTTTGGTACTTTTGAAATTGCAGTCGAAAACGCTGTACAAGTTAAAAAAGACACTTTTATAACTACAATTATTGGGTTAGCAGCTATTTTATTGCTTTTAATGCTTTTTTTCAGAAGTGTTTTCGCGCCACTTTATTTTATACTACCTGCACTTTTTGGTATGATTTCAGGGGCTGGACTTATTGGGTTTTTTCATCCTTCTATCAGTGCAATTTCATTAGCTACTTCATCGGTTTTACTCGGAATCGTATTAGATTATTCCTTCCATTTTTTCGCCCATTACAAACACACTGGCAATTTAATTGACACCGTTAAATCAATCAGTGGTCCTTTATTTATAGGAAGTTTCACTACAATTGCGGCACTTGCAGCTTTGTTATTTACGCATTCAGTTGTATTGCAAAATTTTGGATTAATTGCACTCTTTACATTAGGTGGTTCGGCTGTGTTTACTGTTTTCTTTTTACCGGTTTTATTACACCTGTTTCGACTAAAATTACCAAAAGAATCCAAAGCTCTATCAGGCTTCGAATTGTCAAAAAAAGTCACACGATTGAGCTTGTTAGTTGTAATCATCATTACCAGTTTTTTTATTTTTAATGATTTAACCATCAAATTTGACGGAGATTTAAACAACTTATCTTATCATTCGGAAGCATTAAAAGAAAAAGAAAAATATTACACTGGAATCCATCCAGCACAGGTCAAAAAATTCTATGTTGTCGTTTCAGGAAATTCCAAAGAGAAGGTATTTACAGATAATTACAAGTTATTTAATGCGCTATCAATAGAAAAAAACAAGTTAAAAATCACGGAATTACTCTCAATTGCTCCTTATCTTATCTCCCAAAAAGATCGGTTCAATGCCCAAGAAAAATGGAGCGCATTTTGGAACGACAAACAAGAGATTGCCCAACAACTTCCGCTTTTATTAGAAAAAGAAGGCTTTGCAAAAAATGCCTTTGATCCGTTTGCTGAATGGGTAACAAAACCAACTATAGATCCGAAAGTTGGAGAAGCATTGCTAGAAGATTTAGGATTAGACAAATTATACCATATTAACCAGCAAGAATATACAATTATTACAGGTGTTTCTGTAGATCGCTCAACATTAGCACAGTGTAAAGATTTCATACATAAGTATCCACAAGCTACGATATTAGACATCACAGAAATTGCTGAAAAAATGTTAGTAGATGTAAAAGATGATTTCAATTTTTTACTCTTGTTTTCTGCTCTTATAGTTTTCATAACTTTATTAATTGTTTATGGTAGAATAGAACTTGCCTTGTTCGCTTTTTTCCCAATGATTATGGGTTGGATATGGATTTTAGGTATTTCATCCTTTTTTGATATTCCGTTTAATTTTGTAAACATTGTTATTTCAACATTTATTTTTGGCTTAGGTGACGACTTTAGTATTTTCATAACAGATGGGATGATTCAAGCGCATAAAACAGGTAAAGGAATCATAAAGACATACAAATCTGCGATTATATTATCCGGTTTAACAACAATCATTGGAACAGGGGTCTTGTTATTTGCGCAACATCCTGCCATACATTCTATTGCTTTAATTAGTGTTATTGGAATTGCTTCTATTTTAATGATTACGTTATATATTCAGCCACTCATTTTCAACTTCTTTGTTACAAAGCGCGTCAAACAAAAGAAAAACCCAATAACGTTATTTATTCTACTTTACAGTTGTTTACTTTTTACTTATTTCATTGTTGGAAGTATCATCCTGACAGTTTTATTGATTGTATGTGTTTATCCTCTTCCAATTGCTAAAAAACGAAAACAAAAAGCATTGAACTTTGTCATTTCAAAATTGGCGAAATCGACCTTATATGCAGGAGTTCACGTAAGTAAAAAAATAATAAAGAAAGAAAAATTAAATTTAGATACCCCTAAAATTCTCATCGCTAATCACAGTTCATTTCTAGATATTTTGATGGTATTAATGATCGATCCAAGAGTGCTTATTATGGTTAAAAGTTGGGTCTACAATTCGCCAGTATTTGGATTATTCATCCGATATGCTGGTTATCCATTTGCAGAAGAAGGTTCTGAAAGTAATTTAGCCTTTATTCAATCGCGCATAGATGATGGCTATTCAATCGCAATCTTTCCAGAAGGAACAAGAAGTAAAGACGGGGAAATTAAACGTTTTCACAAAGGAGCCTTTTATTTATCAAAAGCATTAAATGTTCCTATTCAACCACTATTACTTCTTGGCGCGCATGAAGTGAACGCTAAAAATGATTTTATGATCAATTCAGGGGAATTAATCGTAGTGGTGATGGATGAATTAGCAACAACGAATGAAGAAAGTTATACTGAATTTTCAAAAAGAGCCACTCAACTTATGAGAAAGGCTTATGAAGAAGAAAAATTAGCGCTAACCGGAACGAACTTTTGGCAGTCGATGGTGCTAAAAAATTACCTCTACAAAGACCCTACTATTGAATGGTATGTTAAAATAAAATGGTGGTTGGAACGCAAGAATTTTGCCTATTATGATTCATTGGCAGGATTAGATGGAGTGGTATATGATTTTGGATGTGGTTATGGTTATCTATCTTATTATTTACATTATAAAAGTAAAAAAAGAAACATCATAGCAAGTGATTATGATGAAACAAAAATAACTGTTGCAGCAAATGGAATGCACTTAAATACAAATTTGCACTTCCTAACTGCCGATATTCGTTCGCAAACTATTAAACCGTTTACCCTTGCATTGGTAAATGATGTTTTACATTACTTAACACCTAA
This sequence comes from Flavobacteriales bacterium, assembly GCA_947491305.1. Lineage (GTDB taxonomy): Bacteria > Bacteroidota > Bacteroidia > Flavobacteriales_D > Crocinitomicaceae > M0103. Next base: position 33,551 of record CANLIL010000030.1, read on the forward strand.
AGAGCAACAAGAATTTTTAGTAAAATTAGGAGCAAACTGTTCAGATGGTGGAACAATATTGATTCGAGATGGGGAAGTACAACAATCCGCTAATTTAAAAAGAACTCAACTAACTGAGTGGCTTTCTACAAAAGTTTTCAAATTCAATAAAACTTCCAACAGTTTAAACTTTATTTCTTCAGAAGAAATCAATAAATTTGCTTTAAACAATAATTTCTCATTAGAAAAAAAGCTCCATTCTAAATTCACTTCGAATGTACTTTGGATTTTGAAAAAACAAGCGTGATGCAAGAAAACAAACACTATGATTTTATCATACTAGGAAGTGGAATGGGCGGCTTAACAGCTGCTGCAGTCCTTGCTAAAAATGGTTATCAGGTATTAGTTTTAGAAAAAAATCATCAAATCGGAGGTTCATTACAAGTCTTCAGTAGAGATAAATGTGTTTTTGACACAGGTGTTCATTACATTGGAGGACTGGACAAAGGCGAGAATTTATACCAATTATTTAACTATTTGGAAATCTACCCCCAATTGAAACTTCAACGCTTAGATGATAAGGGATATGATTTAATTCGATTCAATGATGGAACAAGTTATTTGCATGGTCAAGGTTATGATAATTTTCAAGCAAATTTAATTGAACAATTTCCCGATGAAAAACATGTAATCAATAAATTTTGTAAAAAAATCAAAGAAATTTGTGCGCATTTTCCATTATATAATTTGGAAGAAGGGGATGATAAAAGTACTAACTATATCAATGATCCTGAAATATTAGCCATTGGTGCATGGGATTATGTTTCCTCTTTGAGCTCAAATGAGCGATTAAAAAATGTTTTGTTAGGCTCGGGGCCATTGTATGCTGCTAGCAAAACAAAAACACCTTTATACGAAGTTGCATTGATTATGAATAGCTATTTAAAAGGGAGTTATCGACCAATTGATGGCGGTTCGCAGATTGCAAAAGCAATGTCAAAAACCATTCGAAAATATAAGGGAGAAATAATCAAACATAAACACGTTACAGGTGCTGAATTCAACGAAAATGGAACGATAAAATCTGTACATTGCAAAGATGGCTCCTCTTACACCGCTTCTAATTATATTTCAAATATTCATCCAGCTGTCACTTTACAAATTTTTGGGAAAGAAAATTTCAAGCCTGCATTTTACAAACGCATTCAACGATTGGAAAATACAATTTCAGCATTTATGGTATACATCACCTTTAAAAAGGATGCTTTTGAGTATATAAATTACAATTCTTATGAGTTTTTTAGTGATGACACATGGACATTAACTGAAAATCAAGGAGATCAATGGCCACAAATGTTGTTTGTTTGTACGCCAGCATCTTCCAAATCAAAAAAATATGCAGACTCAATGTCTATTATGAGTTATTTGGATAGTTCATCCTTTGAAGAATGGCAAAATACCTATAATACAATCTCTGAACCAATGGACAGAGGAACAGCATATGAAGTGTTCAAAAAAGAAAAAGAAGCGTTGATTCTTGCTAAAATTGAAGCGCGTTATCCAGGGATAAAAGAAAAAATACGGAACGTCTATAGTTCTTCTCCAATAACTTACCGCGATTACATTGGCTCTCCAGACGGATCGCTTTATGGTATCGCTAAAGATTATAACAAAGTGCTTGCAACAACGATTAACTCAAAAACAAGCATTCCAAATTTAACACTTACAGGTCAAAACATTGTGTTCCACGGTATTTTAGGCGTTACAATTAGTGGGTTTGTTACAAGTTTCGAATA
>CANLIL010000031.1 GCA_947491305.1 Flavobacteriales bacterium
GACGCAACTTTGCACTGTCGAAATCAACAAACGAATTGTGATGAGCGACAAAAACAATTTATTCAAACTTTTAATTATTTACATTATGAACACATTAAGAAACAAAGTTAGTTTGATCGGACGATTAGGTGCCGCACCAGAAGTGACCACATTTGAAAAAGGTAGCACATTGGCTCGTTTTACGTTAGCAACTAATGAATCGTATAAAGACAAGTCAGGAAAATGGCAAGACAATACACAATGGCATACAATCAATGCCTGGGGTCCTCAAGCTGAACGTGCTAAAACTTTACTCGCTAAAGGAACAGAAATCATTCTGGAAGGAAAATTAGTACACCAATCGTATGAATCCAAAAGTGGTGAAAAGAAATTTTCTACGATTATTGAAGCTAGCGCATTTCTGGTAATAATGCCAAAACAAGAAACAAACGAAAAATAATTTCAACCCATAAAAAAAACACTATGAATCACGTAAATTTAATTGGAAAAGTTTCATCAACGCCTCGAATCGTTGAAAGTGAAAATGGGCGAAAAATTGCTCAATTTACATTAACTACAAAAGAAATGTATTTAGATGCCGATGGTAAATCAAAATCGAAAAGTCAATGGCATCGATTAACCGCTTGGGGGAAATGGGTTTCTATTCTTCAAGAATGCTGCACTGAAGGTATGAGTTTAGCTATTGAAGGTAGAATCAACAATAAATTCTACAACGTTTCAGGAACCAAAAAATTTGTCTCTGAAATTGAGATTAATGACTTAATTATCCTTTAAACCATAAAAACTTTCAATTATGTTATCTCTTCAAAACCACGTTACATTAATCGGAAACATTGGATCTTCAACAAAGATTACAACATTTCAGAATGGCAATAAAGTAGCTCGCTTTAGTTTGGCTAGCGATAAAGAATTTAGAGCCAACAATGGTAAAATGAAAATAAACACTGAATGGCATAAAATATTTGCTTGGGGAAATATGGCACAGTTCATTGAAATGTATGCTGAAAAAGGCAAAAAAGTAGCCATTCATGGACGCTTAGTAACCAGAACATTCTTGTCGCAAACAGGTAAAAAACAAACCGTTACAGAAGTAGAATTAAGAAACATTATTGGCCTATAACAAACCACGATGTGCAGTTAAAGAGCGGGCTAGCCCGCTCTTTTAATAATTTCGATAATCATTCCACAACTGACTTCGTATTCCAATAAGAATAGAATATTGAAACAGTGAAGGCTTGATAATGTAAGTTAACTGCTGTTCAATAAAAAACTGCAAATTTGTTTTTTTATGGACTAAATAGGAAAAGTGAAAAACACTTTTAAGTTGCTCTAAGCGCATACCTTGTCCAATCGTATTTCCATAATCAAACGGACGATTTGAATAAGAAGAATAAATATTTGAGCCATAATTAATCAAAGCTGAAGAATCTAATCCTCTAAGCGAATAATTTACAAATGCTTTAATAAGGAATTTATCTCTTTGAAATTTTAGTTCCCCCAAAAGCTCTTTGAAATTTGCTCCATACGGATGGGCTAATGCGAAACCTTGATTTCCATAATTTTGTCCAGAACCAATATGAGCATACGTATATGGTCGTACACTATTTAATTCAATTCTGTAAAAGTAGTTTCCTTTTCCAAAAGAAAACCTTCCTTTTAATCCTAATTGAAACCCATATTTATTGCCCCACCAACCTCGATTTTCGGTTAATTCCTTAAATACAAATTCATCAATTAAAACTTGTCCGTAAATCATCAGCTTTTTTCTTTTTGCAGAAAAACTAAGTCCCATAATTACATTATCTGAAGAACCCAAAGCGTATTCTTGTGGACGATAAAAAATGACGGGATTCAAATATTCTAGTTCATAACCTCTATTTAGTATGGTGTCTTTAGGTTGAAATAATACCGTTTCAAATAATCCAATATTCAACCATTTTGTAGCGTTAAAACTTAAATAATGTGTTGCTGCATTTTTTTGAAACCATTCATTATTGATATTTTTCTCACGAAAAAACTGATATAAAACAAGGTATTCTAAACGCCAAAATTTTACACGAAGTTGCCCAAACGGATAAGGTTTTCCATAATCACTTAAAAACAACGAACGACAGCCTTCTCCAATAAAATTATGATCCAGTCCAATTTGAAAATTAAAGAGTGAATTGGGAGAATAGGATATTCTTCCTCTGATGTCCGAAAAAACATGCGTGTTATTAACTTTACTTTCTAAAAATGAGTTAGGATGCAATTGTTCGATGGAATTTGTTGCCGAAAAAACAGTTCCAACATTTAAATGCCACTTTTTAGCTAAAAATCCATTCACAATAAAACCAGCGCCAAGACGATTGGAATACGATTCGTTAAATTTGTTTGCCACATCTAATAATCCTTCGAGTGAAACAGAATTTGTTTTTTGAAAGCTTGTTAAACGAGGTAAAATACTCGAATGAACAGAAATAGACAATGAGTCAATAGCGTCATTTGGCAAAGACTCATAAATGGGTTCAATTTGTCCTTGTCCAACTAATTTTGAACTACAAAAAAACAATATGAAAACTATTTTACGCATTAAAATTCAGAATAATGATTGTCCAACGATGTCTTAATCCCAACAAAAAATTGATTTGTTGGAAGTAGAAGATTTGATTGATCGCTCCTGTAATTCCAAGAAACAAAAGTTGAGAAATTTGTTTTCTTATTAAACCGATAGCCCAATTCAATCGCTTGAAAAAGTAAATTGGTAGAAATGAGTGGTTTTATCTTTGTGACTGGTAATAAACTAATCGAAGAATAATTATTCAAACGATAATAGGTTGTCTTTAAATCAAGATAGAACCTTTTATAGTCAACATTAAAACGAAAAATGAGTTCTTGAAATGCATTTCCCATCGTATGTGCAAGCGGTAAATTTCCATTGCTGTAACTTAACCTAGAATTGACCGATTGGAACATCTTTTCAGTAGCTTGATTGTATTCGAATTGCAACATACTATTTTTTAAACCAAAACTAGAATAAGAACGCCAACCAAGTTGAAAAGCATAGGCATTCTGTTGGTTTCCAAATGCTAATTGACCATAAAATTGTTGTGCTTTTATTCCTGAATAAGATAGATTTAACCCAATTATAGGGTTCAAATCTTGCTGCTTCATAGTTAGTTCAGCTAGGAATGGAATTGGACTGTAAAAAAGTGGATGAACACCTTTTGTCTGAATTGAATCACCCATTGACCAAATCAAGCCCTCAAAAAAACTAAGGGAAAAATTAGGGTTGAAATTATAGGTAATATAATTAATAGACAATGCTTTTGGATCGTAGTATGCTTCAGCAGATGATGCGGCAGATTTTCGAACTAAATTCATCAAGCGCATGCGCATATAATTGAATTCCCATTTTTTATTGATGGTAAATTTTACACGAAGATGCGGAGCAGGTATACTATTATCAGATAATAAAAGCGAACGATACCCTACACCAATAAATTGTGGCGCATTTCCTGCTGAAATTGTTAAATTGTTAAACGGTTGATAGATAATTTGACCTGTAGCATAACTGAAATCAAAGCCATTTTCTTTAAAAGGTTTTGTCCGAGATGCGCCCGGAATAACAGCGTTTTGACTTTGATAAGTCCCGGAATCTAACGGAAACAATTCACCGTGTTCTAAAAAATATGCTGTTTCATACAAGGAATAACGCGCTTGATTTTCATAAAAAGTGGAAACAAAAGAAAGTTTATTTAACAAATTTCCAGCAAGATAATACCCTCTTGTATTTCTAAACAAGCGTTGATCAACCAAATTTGTTTGATCCTGCCCGATTGAAAAATTAAAAATGGGAGATAAAAACAACTGATAATTTGAATCTTTTAATTCAAATAAATGCTCTTGTAACAATTTTCTTTTGCTATAACTTTTGATTTGAACAGACGCTTCAATTCCAACTTCTAATGAATTAAGAAGTAAAAATGAGCTTCCTATAGATGAAGTTTTACCTGAATTATCAAACAGTTTATCTTTAAAAAATGAATTTAAAGGCAACGGTATTTGTTGACAAAACAAAAGCGAAGGAAACAAGAATATTAAAAGAAGAATGAGTGGTTTCTTAAACATTTACAAATCCATTAACGGTGCAATTTTAGCAATAAAATAGGGATTTGTTAAATTTTCTTTATTATAATTTAAAGGTTCGCCTGTAACTGCATTTAAAACAGAACCGCCCAAAGCTTCTAAAATTGCTTGTCCTGCTGCAATATCCCATTCCATCGTTGGTGCAAATCGCGGGTAAATTGCTGCACGGCCAAATGCTAAATCAAAGAATTTCAAAGACGAGCCTTTTTTTATATATTCGATGGTTTCAAAAGTAGTGGCTAATTCATTTATCAAATTTAATACTGGTCCAGAATGATGGCTTCTAGAACACGTCAAAATAAATGGTAGTTGAATCTGTTCAGGTTGTTTTAATTGAACCCAGCTCGTGAGGATATCAATATCAGAAAATGAAGCATGAAATACACCTGTTTCTTTACCTCCAAATAGTATCGTTTCTTCGACTGGCGAAGCAATCACTCCAAATAATGGTTTCCCATTCCTTATAAAAGCAATGTTTACTGCAAACTCACCATTTTTTTTTACAAATTCCTTTGTGCCATCTAAAGGGTCAACACACCAACATTCAGTCCAATGTTTGCGAACTTCAAAATCTGATTTAAGTGTTTCTTCTCCCGTTATCGGAATATTTGTTGGTAAAAGATAGGAATCAATTATTTTTGAGGCCGCTAAATCTGCTTGCGTAACAGGCGAACCATCTTGTTTAATTTCCGTTTCAAAGCCATCAGCATAAAAGCGCATAATTTCTTTTGAAGCAGCAATAGCAGCTTTCAATGCAATGTTATATTCTTTTCGGACAATCAAATTAATTTTATTACATAAAAAAACCGCTTAAAAGCGGTTTAAATATTAGTGTGAATCTATCAGTGTTTAATGATCAACTTTCTGTTTGTTGGTTTCATTCCAACTGGATCGATTACGACGAAGTAAACGCCATTTTTAAAATCTGAAACATCAATTAATTTAGATCCGTTTGTAATAACATCTCTGTAAATAATATTTCCTAAAACATCCATTATTTGAACCGTTGCATTATCAATTATTCCAGTTGAAACAGTGATGTTTTCTGTTGCAGGGTTTGGTGCTAAAGTAATCACTGGAGCTTGTTTAATCGACTGAATTCCTAAAGTAAAATTGATGCTTAAATCGATTGAATCCAAAAAAGCACCATTTGTAGTTGTTACATAAAATCTATATAATGCCGAAGTTGCGGTGCTTTGGTCAATTGTAATACGTGGTTTTAATTCAGCTGTTTCTCCATTTGTTGTTAATTGAGAACCATTTACAATAATTGGTGCTGGATTTCCAGCAGTATTTGGTGTAATGTAAGAAATACCTGAACCTGTAGGAAAACAAGAAGGCGGCCAACACAATTGATCTACCCAAGTTGTTGGAACATTTATTTTTTTACGCGTAATTCTTAATTGTTGGTCTTGTCCTGTATTATTCGTAACATCAAAATGAATTTCAAAAGGAATATTCCCAGCGATTTCAGGAGAATTAGTATTTAAAGCGACAGAATGTGTGGTTCCTGCTAAATCATTTCCAGTTCCATCTAATCGAATTTCAATGCCACTTGTTTGTGCACTAACAGAAGTCAATGTTAAAACTGACAAAAATGCAATTGTAAGTATATTTTTAATCATAATGTGAAGCTTTAAACAGCTAAAATAAGCATGTTAAAAACCAAAGATATAAAAATTTAGTTGAAAAATGATGTACTAACAAAATTTTAACTTTTCTAAAATTAATAATTTGACTAAATCTGTCTAAGAAAAAATGTATCTTTGAATTCAACAAGGTATATGAACACAACGAATTGAAACAATAAATTCAATAAAAACATCGTTTCAAATTATTGTGATTCAGTATTTTAATAATTTTTTTACGATAAAAACATGAAAAAAATCATCCTATTTTTAGTTGCTATTTTCAGTATTACCCTTTCATGGGCGCAAGAAACTTCTGATCATTCAACATCATTAAAAAAACTACCTTCAGTAGAATTAAAAGATATGGAAGGAAAATCTGTTAATACGGGGAAATTAGGGTTTGATGGACCAGTTATCATTAGCTTCTGGGCAACTTGGTGTTCTCCTTGTAAACGTGAATTGAATACGATTCAAGATTTGTACGAAGATTGGCAAACAGAAACAGGTGTTCACTTAGTTGCTGTTTCTGTTGATGATGAAAAAACTAAAAATTCTGTTCCAGTTTATGTGAATGGAAAAAGTTGGGACTATCTAGTTTTGATGGATCCGAATGGTGATTTCAAACGCGCAATGGGTGTAAATAATGTGCCACATACATTTTTAGTTGATAAAGAAGGAAATATCGTTTATTCTCACAATAATTACGCACCAGGTGACGAGCTAAAATTGTACGAAGAATTAAAAAAATTAGGAAAATAACTAGTTTACTTTTTAAATGAAAAAATTTACACTTTCAGCGCTGATAGCTTTTAGCGCTTTTCAATCATTTTCTCAGCTAGATAAAGGTACTATCACTGGAAATTTAGAAACAACCTTTCAATATTTAAACGAAGATTCAATCATTGGCGCAACACAACCTGCATCAAAAGGCTTGTTAAATTCTTACATGAATGTGTTTTACACAAATGGTAAAATTAGAGCTGGTATCCGTTTTGAATCTTATTTGCCTAGAATCCAAGGTTATCCTTCTAATTTCGACGGAACTGGATTAGGGATGCGTTACATTGGATATAACAATGATTTTATTGACATTACTGTTGGTTCTATTTACGAGCAATTTGGATCAGGATTATCTTTAAGAGCATACGAAGACAGAGCATTAGGTTTTGATAACATGTTGGATGGGGTGCGTTTAATTGTTAAACCCAAAAAAGGAATTACTTTAAAAGGTGTTTACGGTTATCAGCGTTTAGGTTTTATTGAGGGTTCTATTCAACATGGAACTGGAATCGTGCGAGGTTTTGACGGTGAAATACATGTCAACGAAGTCGTTAGCAAATTTAAAAATTCACCTTTAGACATTACGATTGGAGGTTCATTTGTTAGTAAATACCAACGTGACGATAATTCAGCGTTGATTTTACCTGAAAACGTAGGAGTTTATGGTGGGCGTTTAAAATTAAGGTACAAGAAATTTACTTTTGAAGGGGAATATGTAACGAAAGGACAAGATCCATCAGAAGATAACGCATACAATTACAATGTTGGTCATGCTGCAGTTTTTAATTTAGGATTCAACCAAAAAGGACTTGGAATCTTACTTTCTGCTAAATCAGTTGATAACATGAGTTACCGTTCTGACAGAACAAAACAATTGCAAAATGGATTGATTAATTTTTTACCTGCATTGACAAAAACACATACGTATAACTTGGTTTCTTCGTTGTATCCGTATGCCACTCAACCTGTTGGTGAAATTGCATTTCAAGCCGAAGTGATGTATACAATCAAAAAAGGAACGTTATTAGGCGGGAAATATGGAACATCCATCAATGCTAATTTTTCAACAGCTTATCGTCCTATGCGTCACACAAGTGGAATCAACCCAATGGATTCAACGGGTGTAACATACACAAGTGGATTATTTGATATGAGTGATAGTTTGTATTGGAGTGATTTTAATATCAGTATTACTAAAAAATTTGGCAAAAAGTTTAATTTAATTTTGAATTATTACAATCAAAAATTAAACAATGACGTTGCAACTGTAACGAAAGAAACTGGATTTTTAGAAACAAATGTTTTTATCATTGAAGCTGGTTATAAATTAACGAATTCACAATCTATACGAACAGAAATTCAAGGTTTGTTTATTAACAAGAAAATTAAAGATGGTGTTTCTGTTGCAGCAGATAAAGGAGATTGGGCAACATTTTTAGTAGAATATACATTCAATTCTAATTGGTTTGTAAGCGTGATGGATCAATATAATTTCGGGAATCCTGTAGCAAGTAAACGCGAACATCACCCATACGTTTCAATTGGTTACATTCGTGAAGCAACTCGAATCACCGTTTCATATGGCCGTCAACGAGCAGGTTTGTTTTGTGTTGGTGGAATCTGCCGACCTGTTCCTGCATCGAATGGTTTAACTTTTTCATTAACACACAGTTTTTAAAATTTAGCGATGAGAAAAATACTTTTATTTAGCCTTTTAAGTTTGCTCAGCTTGTTGAACCAATCGTGCGACAAAGTTGATAATCCATATCCTCCAGCTGTAAATGTAGATTTAGATACGACAATTTATCCAGGTAATTGGAGCGATTATATCACGAACGAATGGCCAGACTTCTCTGCTTTACCAAATGAGAATCCCAATCGGAACGTATTGATTGAAGATTTTACAGGTCACTATTGCACAAGTTGTCCTGCTGCAGCCACAGTTGCGCATTCATTGCATGAAGCAACTCCCAATCGCGTTTTTGTGGCAAGTATACATTCTGGTCCATCTGGAATGACAAGTTTTCAAGCTCTTTATATTTCAATAGGTTATAACATTGATTTTACAAATCCAAATGGATTGGAATTGGGTAATTATTTTGGTACAACCTTAGCTGGATCCGGATTTTTTGGAAATCCAGCTGGTGCTGTAAATCGTATTAACGAATCCGGAGAATATTTTACTGGTTCTGGTGTTTGGGCATCAAAAACTGCTGCACAATTGTCAACATCCCCAAAAGTTGCAATCAAAGCAAAATTGAATTATTATGAAACACCAAAGCATGGTTTCTTTTTACATACAGAAGTTGAAAAACTAGATAATACGCTTAGCAATGACTTAGCAATGGTTGTGTATGTCATTGAAGACTCAATAATTGGACAACAAAGTGTTAACAGTGTTGATATACCAAATTATATTCACCGCGATATTTTTAGAGGAACATTAGACAATCAAGCTTGGGGACAAACCTTATCAAGCTCAATGCTAACGAATGGAAAATACTATTTAAATTACAGTTACATCCTTCCGAATCAATTGGCGCCACAAGGTCAAACATCTACCCACAATGCTGAAAACATGCATGTCTTAATATATGTGTATGACAAAACAACGTTGGAAATTTATCAAGTGATTAAAAAGAAAATAATCCCTTAAAGGATTGAATAAAAACAAAAAAGCCCCAAAAATTTGGGGCTTTTTTTATGAATTTTACTTTACTAATTATTCAAACTCGATTAATACATCTCCTTTGTCTACCACTTGATTGGCTGTAATTAAAATCGCTTTTACAGTTCCAATTCCATCTGCTTTCAACACATTTTCCATTTTCATTGCTTCCAAGGATAAAATTTCATCACCAACGGCTAATTCTTGTCCAACTTCAACAGAAATTTGAACAATTCTTCCTGGCATTGGCGCATGCAATTCTTTCAATTTTTTAATTTTTGGAACATCTAATCCCATTGCAGCAATTAAATCATCCAACGGACCTTTCTTTTTGATCGTGAAAATACGCTGATTAATTTTAATGGTTAAGGCATTCGCTTCTGAATTATCATCCAATAATTCTCCAAAATATTTTTCTCCTTTGTGTGTGATTGTAAAATACGTATGATCGTCCCATTTTACAACTGCACCATCTGTTCCTACTGTATCGGAACCATCAAAATTCCATGTACGATTTGTCATTTCACTATTATTTCTTACAAAAATAACAGAAACTATAGCTCTAACTTCGATTTTTAGAAAAGAAATCAAAAAATAATCGACATTTTTGTTAAAAATTAAAGCAAATTACAATGAGAATCAAAGCCATTCTTTTCATTTTTACAAGCATTTCTGTGCTATCGTGTCAAAATTCAAAACCGACAATCAACTTACCAATAGTAGAAAAAACTGCTCCGAGAAAAGTAGACGAAACAATCACTATTAAAACAGAAGAAAAAAATAGTAGAAAAGTATACAATGCGAGTGAAACTGTTTTAACGGATATCATTCACACCAAACTAGAAGTGAACTTTAATTGGGATAAAGCACAAATGAATGGTATTGCTACAATCACAGCTAAACCTTATTTTTATGCAACAGATAGCTTGATCTTAGATGCAAAAGGAATGGATATTCAATCTGTAGAATTAGACAAAAAAACGCTTATCTATTCCTATGATAGTTCCTATTTGAAAATCAAATTGGGCAGAAATTATACGAAGGATGAAAAATATACGGTAGTCATTCATTACACATCAAAACCAAATGACCGTTTATTAGGTGGAAGTTCAGCTATTACTTCTGATAAAGGCTTATACTTTATCAATCCAACAGGAAGTGATCCAAGTAAAATGCCTCAAATTTGGACACAAGGAGAAACAGAAGCCAGTTCAGTTTGGTTTCCAACGATTGATTCCCCTAATACCAAAACAACGCAAGAAACATACATTACCGTTGCTGATAAATATGTAACACTTTCAAATGGTAAATTAGTTTCTAGTTCAAAAAATAACAATGGTACACGCACCGATTATTGGAAACAAGATTTACCCCACTCTCCCTATTTATTTATGTTAGCTGTTGGTGAGTTCAAAATTGTAAAAGATACGTACACGCGAAAAGATGGTAGTAAAATGGATGTCAATTATTACGTTGAACCAGCTTATGAGAAAAACGCAAAAGCAATTTTTGGAGAAACACCTGCAATGATTGGATATTTCTCAAAACTATTGGGCGTTGAATATCCGTGGGATAAATACCATCAGATTGTGGTAAGAGAATATGTTTCAGGTGCGATGGAAAATACAGGCGCAGTAATTTTTGGTGATTATGTCTACAAAAATGAACGCGAATTATTGGATGAAAACGATCAATCGACGATTGCACATGAATTATTCCACCATTGGTTTGGAGATTTAGTAACCTGCGAATCGTGGTCGAATTTACCCTTGAATGAATCGTTTGCTAATTATTCTCAATATTTGTGGGATGAATACCGGTTTGGAAAAGACGAAGCCGATTATCAAGCTTCTATCGAAGCAGACGGTTATTATCAATCCGCACAATCATCTGGTTACCACAATTTAATTTGGTTTGATTTCGAGAACAGAGAACAAATGTTTGATGGACATTCGTACAACAAAGGCGGACGGATTTTACACATGCTTCGATCTTATGTTGGAGATGAAGCATTTTTCAAGGCGTTGAATCTATATTTAACTGCTAACAAATTTAAAGCAGCTGAATTCAATCAACTTCGTTTAGCATTTGAAGAAGTTTGTGGTGAAGACTTGAATTGGTTCTTTAACCAATGGTTTTTGGCAGCAGGACATCCTGTTTTAGATGTTAAACAAACGCAAACGAATAGTTCCGTAACACTTTCCATTCAACAAAATCAAAATTTAGAGCTTTCGCCCTTATTTAAATTACCAGTTGAGGTTGCCATTTATGACGATCTAGGTGAACACATTCATAAAATTAGCATCGATAGCTTGAAACAAACTTTTTCATTTCCATTTTCTGGCACACTAAAAAATTGTGAATTTGACTACCAACATCAATTACTAGCAAAAATTAGAGAAGAAAAAGCGATTCAACAGTATCACTATCAATATTACCATTCAAAACGCTACAATGCTCGTAAAAATGCCTTGATTTATGGTACAAAAGACAAAAGCGCGGTCGCACAACAACTTATTTTAGACGCATTAAATGATCCATTTTGGCACATACGCAGTATAGCAATCGATAAAGCAGGAAAGTTGACCAATGAAAATGCGGAAAAAGCACTAGTGAAAATAAAAGAATTAGCCTTGAATGACCCAAATTCATCTGTGCGATCAAGTGCGTTAACTTATATAGCTAATAATAGTAATGATAGTGAAGCACTTTTTATTCAATCATTAGAAAAGGATCAATCCTACAAAGTTTTAGGAACAAGCATGCGCGCTTTGGCAGAAATCAACCCTCAATTGGCAGTAGGTAAAGTAAAACAATGGGAAAATGAAACAAGTTCAAAAACACTTGTTATCGTTGCTCAAGTTTATGCACAAAACGGCGATAAAAATTGCTATTCATTTTTCAATAAAGTATTAAAGAGTAATTTCTTACAAGGCTACGATCAATTAATTGTGCTTAATTCTATGACGTACTATTTAACAAGACAAACATTGGTAGAATTAGAATCAGCATTTGAAATGTATACCTATTTACAAGTCAATGGAACAGCGATTACCAAACAATTCATCGGTCAAAATTGCACCTATATTAGCTCATTTATTGATGATAAAATTGGAAAATTAACAGATCAAGTTGCAGCATTTGAACAAAATAAAGATGCACTTTACGCGGATCAAACACGTCAAGAAATAAAAAAATACACTGCTTTAAAAGAAAAATATAATGGTTTGACAAAAAAATAATCATTTACTAAAACCCTTTGTTTTAATAGCCTTTAGAAGTTTTTTTAAAGGCTATTTTTAATTTTTAGAAACATTTTTTTTTCTATTGTTGTTGTTTATATGAAATTTCAATTTATATTTGATTAATATTTCGTCAAAACAATGTTTAATTAATGGTCAAAATTATGCAATTAAAAATAGGAGACAAAGCACCCGACTTTTCAGGGAAAGATCAGAATGGAAATACGATTCAACGTTCAGATTACAAAGGAAAAAAAATAGCCATCTATTTTTACCCGAAAGATAACACACCAGGTTGCACTGTTCAAGCTTGCAATCTGAGAGATAATGATGCTGCATTAACGAAAGCAGGTATTCAAATTATTGGTGTTAGTGCAGATTCAAGTGCATCACATACAAAATTCATTGATAAATTTTCGTTACCGTTTCCACTCATTGCAGATGAAGACAAGACGATTATCCAACAATTTGGGGTTTGGGGACCTAAAAAATTTATGGGAAAAGAATACGATGGAATTCATCGCACAACATTTGTAATGGATGAAAATCATACGATCGTTGGCATCATTGAAAAACCAAAAACAAAAGAACACGCTGAAGAAATTTTAGCGCTAATAAAATAATTTTTTAGATCGTAAATAGTTTACGATCTACCAGTATAAATTTGTACCATCATTAAAAACAATGTGAACGTGTTACGAGCCTTCACACTTAAAACAAAACGATATGGCAGTTAAAGAAGTAAATGCAGAAAAATTAAAAGCGCTCCAATTAACAATGGAGAAATTAGACAAAGCATACGGAAAAGGTTCCGTTATGAAATTAGGAGATTCTCCCGTTGAAAAAGTGGAAGTAATTCCAACAGGTTCAATTACCTTAGATTTGGCATTGGGAATCAATGGATATCCTAAAGGTAGAGTAGTTGAAATCTACGGGCCAGAATCATCCGGTAAAACAACCTTGGCAATTCATGCGATTGCTGAAGTTCAAAAACAAGGTGGAATTGCAGCATTCATTGATGCAGAGCATGCATTTGATCAATTTTACGCGAAAAAATTAGGCGTAGATGTAGACAATCTATTGATTTCTCAGCCTGATAACGGAGAACAAGCTTTGGAAATAACGGATAATTTGATTCGATCTGGAGCAATTGATTTAATCGTAATTGATTCTGTTGCCGCATTGACTCCAAAAGCTGAAATTGAAGGTGAAATGGGTGATTCACAAATGGGATTACAAGCGCGTTTAATGTCAAAAGCATTACGTAAATTAACAGGATCTATAAACAAAGCAGGATGTTGTTGTATTTTCATCAATCAATTACGTGATAAAATTGGTGTTATGTTTGGTAACCCAGAAACGACAACTGGTGGAAATGCCTTGAAATTTTATTCTTCTATCCGAATTGATATCCGAAGAGCCGCACAAATCAAAGATGGCGAAGAAGTAATGGGAAATCGCGTGAAAGTAAAAGTTGTAAAAAACAAAGTTGCACCACCATTTAGAAGAGCTGAATTTGACATCATGTATGGAGAAGGAATTTCTAAATTAGGCGAAATCATTGATTTAGGTGTTGACTTAAATATCATAAAAAAAAGTGGTTCTTGGTTCTCTTACGGAGAAACAAAATTAGGACAAGGTCGAGATGCTGTTAAAGCAATTTTGAAAGATAATCCAGAATTAATGGATGAATTAGAAGCAAAAATCAAAGATGCTCTTGGAACACCAGGGATTGAAGTCCCAATGTTGCAAGACTAACTGCATATCGTAACTTAAAGACATCCAATTGGGTGTCTTTTTGTTTTATAACAAATTGTATCTTTGGAAGTAGAACTTAAAGATATGGTAAAAGTTACTTTCATCGTAAATGGAAATCGAACGCTAAAAAAAAGGAACATCGAACTCATTCAAAAGGTGTTACAACATCCAGCGTTAGATGTTACACTTTTAAGAACCACCTACGCGAAAGAAGCTTTACAATTAGCCCAAGAAACGTGCAATCTAAAGACTGAAATTATCATTGCAGTTGGTGGTGATGGAACCATCAATGAGGTTGTTAATGGCATACAAGCATCTAATAAATCAGTGATTTTTGGATATCTGCCGAATGGTACTGGAAATGATTTTTCAAGAAATTTCAAACCAATACAATCAGAAGCATTTATTCAAGCATTGGTTTCTAAAAAATATACTAAAATTGATACCATTAAAACAACATTCGACCAAGAAATAAAACAGTGTGTTAACATTGCAGATGTTGGACTTGGTGGAAAAGTAATA
This sequence comes from Flavobacteriales bacterium, assembly GCA_947491305.1. GTDB lineage: Bacteria > Bacteroidota > Bacteroidia > Flavobacteriales_D > Crocinitomicaceae > M0103. The sequence continues at coordinate 14,730 of CANLIL010000031.1, forward strand.
GAAATTTTAGAACGGCAACGTTCAATCATTGGAGGAAAAATAAGTTACAATTTAGCTATTGTTAGAGGGTTTTTAGCGTTCAAAAAACCTGAAATAGTTATAGAATCGGATGCTTATAAAAACAAAAAAAGAATGCTAATGGTAGCAATATGCAATGGAAAGTACTTTGCACACGGATTAACTGTTAATCCATTTGCACAATTAAATGATGGCTTTTTACACATAACAACATTCGAAAAAGTAAGTTTATTAGATTACATCCGTGAATTGCCAAAGTTGAAAAAAGGGCTAAAAATTACACATCCTGAAGTCAACTATTTTAAAACAAAAAAAGTAACAATTGTTGGAGATAGATTGTACGGTGAACTTGACGGAGAGGGATTTAAAGCAAATACAATTGAATTTGAAATTCAGGAAAAATCGTTGTCAATTTTAGATTTAGAAAACACTGAATAGGTTATTCAATACGTATTGTTTATAAATCTTATTGTATCGCAACTTTTACGCTTAAAATTAAATCATCTTTGTAGTATAAATTATAAACAAGCTGTATGAAATTAATCGTTTCCTTATTGAGTTTAGCCCTTTTAGTAGCATGTGTTCCTGCTAAAAAATACAATGAATTAGTAGAAAAAGAAAAAAAATGCAGTGAAGATTTAGCGATGTACAAAAATAGTTCATTGGATTTTGAAGGAAAATCAAAAGAACTACAAGAACAATATACGCTTTTGACAAATGAAGTAAAAAAATTAAAAGCAGATACGAACCAGTTAGGAAACACATTCAGAGTGTTGCAAACGCAATACGATAAAATGGCACAACAAAACGAATCGTTGGAAAAAGCTTTTGACAAATTACGCTTAGCTGGTGCGAAAGAGACCGCAAATTTACAAGCTGAATTAGAATCTAAAAACATAGAATTACAACGTAAAGAAGATGTTTTGACCGTTTTAGAAAACGACTTAAAAACAAAACAACAATTATTAGCTGACAGAGAACAACGTGTCAATGAGCTAGAAGAAATGATTCAACGTAAAGATGAAGCGACTAAATTATTGCGTCAAAAAGTAGCGAATGCATTGAAAGGTTTCATCAATCAAGGATTAAGTGTTCAACAAAAAAATGGTAAAATTTATGTCAGTTTAGAAGCAAAATTATTATTTGCATCAGGTAGTACAACAGTTGAACCAAACGGAAAAAAAGCCTTAATTGATTTAGCGAAAGTATTAGAACGCGAAAAAGAAGTTGAAATCATTGTTGAAGGCCACACAGATACGGATAAATTAGTGAGCCCAACACATCCAAAATCAAACTGGGAATTATCTGTTTTAAGAGCGACATCTGTTGTCAATATCATGATAAGTGAATCAGAGTTAAATCCTGCACAATTGATGGCTGCTGGACGATCAGAATTTCATCCTTTGGATCCAGCAGATAAAGCGAAAAACCGAAGAATTGAAATTATAATTTCTCCTAATTTGAGTGAATTGTTTGAAATTATAACCAACAAATAAACGGTTAATTACTCTGCTAATTCGTATTTTTGTTGAATGCCTTCAGTAAAAGAAGAAATTCAATTAAAACTTAAAACGCTCCCTGAGCTTCCAGGTATTTATCAATATTTTGATGGAAAGGGTAAGATTTTATATGTTGGCAAAGCAAAAAATCTTAAAAAAAGAGTTTCTTCCTATTTTACAAAAACACACGACAACGGCAAAACGATAGTTTTAGTCAAACAAATTGTCGATATCCAATACATGGTGGTTGATTCAGAAATTGATGCCTTTTTATTGGAAAACAACCTTATCAAAAAATACCGCCCTAAATACAACATTCAATTAAAAGACGATAAAACCTATCCTTGGATTTGTGTTAAAAAAGAACCATTTCCTCGAATTTTTTCTACAAGAAACTGTATCAAAGATGGTTCCAACTATTACGGGCCCTACCCTAGCGGAAAGGTCATGCACACGATACTTGGATTGATTAAAGAAGTATATCCAATACGAACATGTGCATTAGATTTATCTGCTAAAAAAATAGCTGAACAAAAACACAAAGTTTGTTTGGAATACCATTTAGGTAATTGTTTAGCACCGTGCGTTGGACTTCAAGCATCAGACAATTACGACGAGCAAATCCAACAAATTGAACATTTACTCAAAGGAAATATTAGCGCTGCAATTCAACGTTTAAAAGCAAGAATGTTGGATTTATCGAATCAACTAGACTTTGAAGCAGCACAATCTTTAAAAATTAAAATTGACACCTTACAAAATTATCAAGCTAAATCTACCATCGTGTCTCCTACCATTCATGAAGTGGAAGTATGCACTTTGATTGACGACAACGACGCTTGTTTTGTGAATTACTTGAGCATTAACAACGGAGCAATCATTCATACGTATACACTTGAAATCAAGAAAAAATTAGATGAAAGTCGCGAAGAACTTCTCATCTTCGCCTTACTAGATTTCAGAGAACGGTTTAACAGTCAATGCAAAGAAGTGTTAACAGACGAAGCAATAAAACAATCCATTCCAGGAGTTACGTTTACTGTTCCCCAAAAAGGCGATAAAAAACACTTAGTTGACTTATCCGTTCGAAATGCAAAGTATTATAAACTTGAAAAACTGAAACAAGTTAAAATTGTAGATCCGGAACGCCATTCACAACGCATTTTAGAGCAATTGAAAGCAGATTTTCGTTTAAAAGAATTGCCCGTTCACATTGAGTGTTTTGACAACTCAAACATTCAAGGAACGAATCCTGTTTCTGCATGTGTAGTATTTAAAAATGCAAAGCCAAGTAAAAAAGATTACCGCCATTTTAATATCAAAACGGTTGTGGGACCTGATGATTTTGCGTCAATGGAAGAAGTTGTTTACCGCCGTTACAAGCGCTTAAAAGAAGAAAACGAATCCTTGCCTCAATTAATCATTATAGATGGTGGGAAAGGTCAATTAGGTGCTGCGTTGAAATCATTGGAGCGATTAGAGTTACGCGGACAAGTTGCCATTGTTGGAATTGCAAAACGATTAGAAGAAATTTTCTTTCCAGGAGATTCGCTTCCCTTGTATTTAGATAAGCGATCTGAAAGTTTGAAAGTGGTGCAATTTTTAAGAAATGAAGCGCATCGATTTGGGATAACGCACCACCGCAACCAACGCAGTAAAAGTGCGATTACATCAGAACTAGATACTATCGAAGGAATTGGTCCCAAGACAAAAGAACAATTGATGCTGCAATTCAAAACAATTTCAAGTATTAAAAAAGCCACTAAAGAATCACTCATTAGTTGCATTGGCAAAGCAAAAGGTGAATTGATTTTTCAATTTTTCGACGGAAAAGCTTAGAAATAAACCTTCTGTCAAAAAATCGTTCTTAAATTTTAGTAAAATTCCATTTGTTTTTTTACTTTCACATTATAAATCAAACAAAATGGCTACTGTATTCGAAACAAGATTAATTGGAAACATAGGAAAAGACGCTGTCGTGAAAAATATGGAGCGCGGTGTAATTGCAATCAATTTCCCTGTTGCACATAATAAAAATTGGAAAGACAAACGCAACGGTGAAACGAAAACAAAAACGACCTGGGTCAATTGCACGATTTGGAAAAAAGAAGGCGCCAATTTACGCATCTTAGATTTCTTAAAGAAAGGCGCATTGGTTGATTTGGAAGGCACGCCCTTTGCAAAAGCTTATGCACAAGAAGATGGCTTTATTCGCACTGAAATTCGTTTAAACATATCAAAAACAAATATCTTACGACCAGCCAAATGTGAGGATGAAAATTGTGAAGATTTAATCGACCGTGAAGATTGCGAAGACACATTTGACGCGAGTATCGAGGATTTCACCTTGGATGAAGATGATTTTTAAGGACTTACAAAAAAGTTTTGAAAAAAAATCCCTTTTCGCTTTCTAAAATAAATTCTTTCTTTATATTTGCATTCGCTTTTCAGCAATGAAAACATTCTTCCTTAGCTCAGTTGGTTAGAGCATCTGACTGTTAATCAGAGGGTCCTTGGTTCGAGCCCAAGAGGAAGAGCAAAATAAAGCCTTACAGAAATGTGAGGCTTTTTTGTTTTTGAACCAATCTCAAGCAGCTTTGACCTATTCCCACTTGTTATTTTGAACTTCATCACATTGCAAGAAAAACACTTATTTCTGAGGAACTTATTTCTAGTAATAAATGCTTAAAAAAATTCTATAGGCCAAGTAGACACCCATTACTGACCATATCCACCATCTGTTTTTTGTGTACCATTCCATCGTCAATACTTTTAGATTATTGCTAAAGTTAAGATTTAATTTGTTGAATTCAAGCCAAAAATGAAACTTCTGTTCTATTGAAAGCGATTACTTCTCGCAACTCAGAATCAGGCATAGAATTATAGCATTCAAGAAAACGTTTATCATAGTCAAATGAGATTGTATCTAGCAAAAAAACCTTTTAATAAGTAGATTTACCAGAACCATTACATCCAGCAAAAATTCATGCAAACACTTGCTGACTTTAAACAATGGGATGAAAGTAAACAAGAAGAATTAAATCGTTTGAATACAATTTGAAGTTGGCGTTTTTAATAAAAATAATTTTTACTTATCATTGAATCCTATTCCAAAGCCTAACAAAGTAGCTGCAATTGCAAGGTGAAGGATTAAAACAGCCTTTTGCCAAATAGGTCTTTCGTTCCATTTTTGATTAGGATTGAATGGGTCAAATACCAAACCAATTCCAAAAGAGGCTGCAGCTTGTGCAAATTCTTTATTAATAAACGCTTGATAAATTCCTAAAATAAGGAATGCAACGTAGAGAATTTTGTTAATTGGAGTTTTCATTTTTTAATTTTTAATATCAAAAACTTACTTGACGTAAAATTGTTTTTCCAAATGGAATTAAGGTAATTGTTTCTATTTGATTGGTGTTTTTGTTTTTTGCATGGACCATTATTTTTCCTGCGTTGAATCGTGCGTTATGTTCCTCAATATATTGAAAACGAGTATTTTCTATTGGCTTGTATGAAATATCAGTGAATTGTTTGTAATACGTTTTTCCAGTTAACTCTAGTGCATCAATCGATTTAGCATAGAACATTGCACCATAACTGAAATACTTTTCTTTGTTAACGTCTTCTTTGATTTCAACGTTGGCTTTAAATTCTAGTTCAATAGTTGTACTATTGTTTGCATTCACTTCAAAAACTAAGCAATCATTTTCTACAAAATATCTCTGATTACAAACGATTTCTATCGCCCAAGTAGGTTTTCTAATCTTTATTTTGAACTGACTTCTTTGTGGGTTTTTAATGACATAAGTAAACGTATTAGCATAAGGGAAATCTGTAATTGTCTCTATTGTTACTTTCTGATTTTGAAGTGTAGTTTGAATGACGTTTGGCATTAACAGTAGATTTACCAATGCCGAATCATTTTCTTTCATCCATGCTTTTTCAATGAAATATGGTGTGATTCTTCCTGCATTAGGATTACAACAAACGGCAACATCTTGGTGTGCTGGCGAATATTTATAGCGTATTTGTTTTCTGTCTGGTTCAATTTCTCCATTTTTTGTACCTTCCATTTCATAAGAATTGTCGGTTTTTAGATACGCAATACAAGAATGATTTGGATTTCGAGATCCTTGCGCTGCATTGTAAAAAATCGTTTCAATTTTTTCAGCTGTTTTTGCATCTCCTTGTTTTTGTAACAAAACCGAATAGCTATCAACTAATTCCTGCAACGAACAATACTCATAACCTGTAGTTGTTGCATTGGCCATTCTTTCAGCAATCCATTCATCACCAATTGCGCCACCAGTGAGCGTTGTGGCATGCTCAATACGATGGATGTAAACGTCAAGCGCTTGTTGGATTTCACGATTGTTGGACGCATATGCCGCAACAATTAATGGTCTCAAATGCTCATATGTGTGAACACCATGGGATTGTAACTTAAACGCAGGATTTAAAATGTTTTGCAATTGAACATCTTTTTCAGACTGATAGGTTTTACAAAAATCCTGGTACAAAAAAAGTGCATAATCAGTATACTTAGTATCGCTTGTTAGTTGATACATTTTATCCAATACATCGGTAAAGGTTAAACCGTGAGAAACGCCGCCATTGAATGCAGTTCCAGAAGAAAATGGACTTGATTGTCCTATCGGATAATTGAGCATTACATTATCTACAGCTCTCAAAAGCGCAGACCAAACTTTTGTATCTTTTGAGAATTCGTAATACGCTAATAAACCACGAAATAGTGTTGCTTTTGACCAAAGTTCTCCATTTTCTGAATTAAAATGATAACGTAAATCTTGATCGTAAATCCCAATATAACCATCTTTATCCTGTGAATTCAAAACTTCTCGGATGTGCTTTTGGACTTTTTTAAGTCCTGCTTTATCATTTAATAGCAGAACATTTCTGATGTAACCATCCCACCAATTGGATTGGGTTTCGCTGTTCCACCATTTGTACTGTTCGTCGCCTGCTGCATCACCTTCTTTCTGATTTCCTAAATCTTTCGCTTTTGAATTTTTGTGCAAACGACCAGCACTATAAATTGGATCATTGATTAAACTCGGCACAATTTTATCCAAATTCCCAACAAACCCATCAATGTCTTTTTGCATCTGTTTTTTTATCCAGCCCGATGGTTTTATACTTCCAAAAGGAAGCGTTTTAAATTTTTCTTCTACTTTGTTGGGGTTTTGAGCGTAAAAATTCAATGTGTTGATCGCCAGTAGCAGAAAGAATAAGTGTTTTCTTTTCATCTTATATAATTATTTATTGGTCATCTGGAATTTTAACGAACCCCCATTCATAAGTTCATCATACATTACAAAAGGCCTTTTCAGTTGAATGCCATTCAATGTTGGAGATTCTTGGAATATGTGTTCTTTTGAAAAATTAGCCGCTTTTATATTGAACGTTTTATTGTTTTGTAAATGCAGGGTTGCTTTTTTAACTTGGGGCGCTCCAATCACAAATTCACCACTTGCAGGATTTACTGGATAAAATCCCAAGGTTGATAAGATGTACCAAGCCGACATTTGTCCACAATCATCGTTGCCAATCATCCCATTTGGCGTATTATTATGAAAATCATTGATGATTTTATGAATGTATTGTTGACCAAGTTTTGGTGAATCTGAAAAAGCATAGAGGTAAACAATGTGATGACTCGGTTCGTTTCCGTGGGCGTATTGTCCAATCATCGCTTCTTGTCCTAAAAATTTATTCGGATTTTTACTTTCAATGGTGAAAAAATCAGTTAGTTTTTTGGTGAAAGCCGATGTTCCTCCCAATAGATTTTTCATACCCTCTGCATCATATTGCGCTGGAGTCCAAAAGTATTGCCAAGCATTCGCTTCGGTATAATCGCCTGGATTGTTCATGGGCGAAGTAGCTGTCAAAGGGTCAAACGGACTTCGCCAATTGCCTTTACTGTCTTTCCCTCGAAATAATTGCGATTCTTTATCAAATAGATGTTGGTAATAATTGGCTCTTTTTTGAAATTGAAGCAGGATTTGTTGCTCGTTCAAATTAGATGCCATTTGAGCAACACACCAATCATCATAACCTGATTCCAAGGTTCTTGAAACTGCTTCATTATCTAATTTATCAAAGGGATAATACCCAAATTGATTGTACAGTTCCCAATCAGAATTGATGTGACTTTTGGTGGATGTTTCAAGCATTGCTTTGAAGGCTTCAGTAGCATCAAAACCTCTAAACCCATTTTTATACGCAGCTAAAATCATTGGAATTGCATGATTGCCAATCATACAGTAATTATCCTGGCCCCATGCTGTCCAAATTGGTAAAAATCCTGCTGTTTTGTGATGAATCAGTAGCGTATTAATGATGCCATTTATTTTTTCAGGTGCAACAATTTGTAGTAAAGGAAATGCGCCACGGTAAACGTCCCAATTGGAAAGTGTTGAATAATATTCGTTGTTGGGGGCCTTTGCAATTTGATCATCAGCGCCACGGTAGTAGCCATCAACATCTGCGAGGTTAGAGGGTTGCAAAAACAAATGATACATAGATGTATAAAAAATTTCTTTTTGTTTTGCCGGTGCTTCTATTTCAATTCGATTGAGGTATTCGTTCCAAACAGATTCTGCATGGTGAGTAACTTTTTCAAAATTCCAATGTGGGATTTCCGTTTGTAAATTTAATTTTGCCCCAGCTACACTAACTGTTGAGAGTGCAATTTTCACTTGTAATACCTTGCTTTTTTTTAATTTAAAGTCCAATATAAATTTTGGCGCATTTTGCTTTTTCCCTTTTGGAAGTTCTTCCATTTTATGGAAAGGCGTATTAAAAGCAATTGTAAAAAAATATTTTTTAGTAACCCACCCTTTTGTTTTACAATACCCTGAAATAGTGGAATCGTTTTCAATAGTTAAATCACTTTCTAACACCAAACTATCGTTTAAAAATTGAATACCGTGTTGAAAATCGAGTAATAATTTTGCCCACTGATTGGGATACGTGTACTTGTGAAAAGCGACACGTTCCGAACAACTCAATTCAACATTAACACCATCCTTTTTAATTAACGCATAATACCCAACATGGGATTTTTCAGAATTTTTATAATAACTATTCTTTAACGCTGCATTTTGTTCGTTATAAGGTAGTAAAAGTATGTTCCCCATTTCACCAATTCCTGTTCCGCTTAGCCTCATTTGAGAAAATCCTAAAAGTAACGTATCGTTGTATTGGTAACCACTTGTATGATTCCACCCTTCTGTCGAATTGTCTGGGCCGGGTTGCACCATTCCAAATGGCAAAGAAGGCCCAGGAAACGTATGACCCGTTCCATCTGTTCCAATAAACGTATTTACAAAGTTGGAATTATTTTGAGCGCTTACATTCAAAACACAAAACGAAAACAACAAACGATATAAAGAGGTTCTTAGTTCCATAAATCTTCCATTTGTTCTAGGCTTTTGTTTTTAGTTTCTGGTACATTTTTCCAAACAAACAATAAAGATACTAGGCAAATTAATGCAAATAGATAAAATGGAAATGCGCCATTAAAATGTGTTTTCAACCACTCATTCTCAACTAAACTTGGAAAAACTTGTGTTACAACAAAATTGGCAACCCATTGGATAAATACGCTTATTGCCAACGCCAAACTTCTTATTTTACTTGGAAAGATTTCCGACAACAATACCCAAACAATAGGTCCCCAAGAAATACTAAATGATGCCATAAACAGCAATAAAAAAGGCAAAACCCAATTTCCAAGTGCGTTAAAGTGAATAAATAATCCAACGGCCAACAATGCAGTGGTCATTCCAAAAGACCCAATAAAAAGCAATGGTTTTCTTCCCATTTTATCCACCCAACGAATTGCTAATAAGGTAAAAATTAAATTTACTACACCAAGAATACTGGTCTCCAATAATGAAACATCGGTTGAACTTCCTAAGCTTTTAAAAATTTCTGGTGCATAATATAAAATTGCATTAATTCCTGTTAACTGTTGCAAAACAGACAGCCCAATTCCAACAAAAAGAGCTTTTTTAAAAATTGGATTTACCAATAATTTCCATTGTTTTTTGTCTTCTTGTTGAAATGATTCTTGAATTTCGGCTTGTACCTGAGACACATCTTCCTCCCTATTTATTTTATGTAAAACAGCAAGTGCTTTGTTTGTATGTCCTTTTTGAATTAACCAGCGAGGACTTTCTGGAATGAAAAATATAAAAAGTAAAAAAAGCAAAGAAGGCACTAATTCTGAGCCAAACATCCAGCGCCAACCTATCGTTAAATTCCAATTAGCATCTCCTTGTAATGCTATTAAATAATTCACAAAATATACAACTACAATACCGATTACAATTGCTAATTGATAGTTGCCAACTAATGCACCTCGTCTTTTAGGAGGCGCGATTTCAGCGATGTACATTGGAACAACCATTGAGGCAATTCCCACACCAATTCCACCAACTATTCTAAAAAACACAAACATTGAAAATGAAGTTGGCAAAGCCGTTCCAATGGAATTTAAAATAAAAAGAATTGCAGTAATAAACATCGTTGCCCTTCTGCCAAATTTATTGCTGAGAAAATCAGAGAAAAAAGCACCAATCAAACACCCAACTAATGCACTTGAAATTGCCCATCCTGTTTCAATTGGATTTAAATGAAAATAGGCTGTTAAATTTCCAATGGCTCCTGAAATTACAGCTGTGTCGTATCCAAATAACAAACCGCCAAGTGCAGCACTTAACGCAATAAATAGAATGTAGTTTTTATTGGTATTATCCATTTTTAAAAAGATTTTGTTGTAAATAGTGTTTCATCTGAAGGTTAATTTCCCATTGATTGGAAAGCGGTTCTTTTGTGAATGGCGCTTCAGGCATATACGGAAATGGCCCAAATTCTGGTGTGATTGTTAGTGGCAAATGCAATGCAGTTTGAACTTTCATCACCTCCTCCCACCAACCAAGATAGCGATCAAGATAGCTTTTCCACTCAGGCGCAAAAGGATTGTTAACTTGTGGACTTTGCTCAAAACCAATTCGAGCATGAATGTGGTGGATATTGGGATATAATTTAACTAATAATTCTTGTTGATCTTCTAAATTGCTTTCAGAAACGACACAAAAATGTGATAAATCAGCAACAAGTTTTAATGTTGGATAACGATCGAGATACGATAAGAGCGTTTTTAAATGGAACGTAAATCGCCCACGGTGGATTTCGTGAACAATTGGAATACCCGATTTACTGGCTATTTCCGCTGTACAATCAATTATTCTACAATTATCATTAAAATCATAATAGTCTTTTCCTGTATGCGAATTAATGAAAGTTGGTTTTAAGTCAACTAAAAATTCTAATCGGCTTTTAATTCTTTTGAGGTAGTCTTCAACTGATTCGTTTTGGTTAGACAAAACTTGTTGCGCTATAAAAATGAAATCACGATCTATTGTTTTTCTGATTCGTTCTAATTCTGTCATAAATTCAGCAACAAAATGCGCATCATCAGGTAAATTTATTTCAACACCACGATAACCATTATTTACAACGTTTGCTAAAAATTCTTTAGCCGTTTGCTGTTCACAACCCCAGTAAGTACAAGTGTAATTTACGTTCATATTATTCACTGAATAAAACTGGATTTATGGGAGAGTTAATCACTTCACCAACTTTTGCTCCTGGACACCAAGTATTCCAATCATGAATTTGATTGCTGTTTTCAGGTGATTTTAAAAGCATGTCTTTTTCCATGTAAATGATGGTCATCACTTTTCTCATTTCGTTGGTATTGTTTGCCCCTGCTCGGTGAAAAACCCACCCTGAATGAAAACTAATTTCACCAATATCAAATGGTTCTATCACATGCTTGAAATCAGTTACACGTAATTTTTTTTGTATGAATGCTTCGCTCTCATCGCCAATTTCTAACTCACGACCTTCAACAATGGTATGACTCCCAGCACTAAATTCAAGCGGACCCATTTCGAGAGGTGTTGCTTGAAGCGGCATCCATGCTGTAACAGTTTTATCTGTTTCGAGTGGCCAATAATATTGGTCAGCATGCCATGGTGTTATACCTCCTCCTGCTTCTTTGTACAATGCTTGATCGTGGTACAAACGAACACCATTTACTTCCATCAAATCTGCAGCTATTTTTGCGAGTCTTTTACTAAAAATTAATTCTTTAACGATCGAATTTTCGAGCCATAAGTTGAACAATTGTAAAAAAGCTTTTCCATAAGTTGACCGTTCTTCTAAAGTCGTTTCTTCTTGATTCATTTCATCAACTTGTTGTGAAATAACTGCATTAAAATATTCAACCGTTTCTGAGTTTAAAACACTTTTCAATTTAATGAAGCGATTTTTTTGATAAAATTCAATTTGATCATTCGATAATGAATAAGGGGTCGCCAAGAATTCCTTAATTGATGCAGGTACTATTTTCATTTTTTACGCTTTTATGAAATCCAAAACTATTCAATTGAAAATAAAAAAATTAAGCTAAATTTGTTTATTTATAACACTATATTGAATATTTATTTAAAATAAAGTCTCTATTTAGGAAATAAAAACCCATGAAAGCAATACTTGAAGACATACAATTAGAAAAAGGAACAGCTAGCTTTCATGCTTATTTAGTTGAAGTACCTTTTTTTGAGTTCAAATGGCATTACCATCCAGAATATGAATTAACCTATATCATTAAAGGAAACGGATTCAGGATTTTAGGAAATACCTATGAAAATTACACAAATGGAGATTTCGTTTTACTGGGCTCAAATCTTCCCCACACATGGTCTGGAAATTCAAATCAATCTGAAAATTCGCAAGCAATTGTTATTCAATTTTCTCATGAATTAATTCAATCTTTTTTAAATTTTGAAGAAAGTGAACATTTAAAAATCATGCTTGAACAAGCAAAAAGAGGAATTCAATTTACTCCCGAAAAAGAAATTGCGACTCAATTAAAAGAACTATTAACTGCGAAAGGGATGGATCGAATATTACAGTTAATATCCATTTTAGATGTCTTAGCTAAAAAAACGAATCGAATCATAAATCCAAATACTTTTCACAACATCCTTTCCACTAAAAATGAGCTTCGAATAAATAAAGTTTGCCACTACATTCAAAACAATTACAACAGCGCAATTCAGTTAAAACAGGTTGCTGACCTCATCTTTTTAACAGAAAGTAACTTCTGTAAATTCTTCAAAAAAGCAACTGGAAAAACTTTTTCTGATTATGTCAATGAAATTCGAATCAATGAAGCTTGCAGGTTATTAATCCAATCTGAAAAAACAATCAACCAAATTTCATTTGAATGCGGTTTTGAAACCTTAAGCTACTTTAATCGCGTATTCTTAAAAAAGAAAAATAGTACTCCATCAAATTATCGAAAAATAGCATAAATATAAACTTAAAAAAAATATACATAATTTTCTTAGGTATATAAAATAAAAAGTATATATTTGCGTTATGTATTCATCAGAACTAATAAAAGGAACTTTAAAAACGATTATATTAAAGTTATTGTCGGACAACGACAAAATGTATGGGTATGAGATTACTCATAAAGTAAAAGAACTTACGGGTGGAAAAATTCAATTGACAGAAGGTGCGTTGTATCCTACATTACATGCATTGGAAGCACAAGGAATTTTATCCACAGATGTGGTTAATGTAGGAAACCGCATTCGTAAGTATTATTCGGTCACTCCAAACGGGAAGAAAGTTGCAACAGAAAAAGTCAATGAATTTTCTGAATTTTTGGATACCATGATTTTCTTGTTAGACTTGCAACCTAAACTGGGATAGTATGTACGTTTTAACGGACGAACAAATTGCATTCATTCGCAATGACATTAGACGTAATGGAATTGAGCTAGAAGAGCTGCAGCTCGATCTATTGGATCATATTTGTTGTGTTATTGAAACAGAATATACTGCCGAAAACAACTTCGAAGCGTTTTACCGAAGCATTTTACCCCGTTTTTATAAGCGATCGCTTCGGGAAATTGAAGAAGAAACACACTTATTATTAACCTTTAAAAATTATTACGCTATGAAAAAAATAATGATCATCAGTGGAACATTTTCAGCTTTTACAGTGTTAATTGGTTCCTTGTTTAAAGTAATGCATTGGCCAGGGGCTGCAATGCTTTTTGTGTTGGCAATCGCGCTATTTAGTTTTGTTTTTCTTCCAATACTTTCTGTTATTCGGATAAAAGAACAAACGAAAACGAAGGATAAAATTGTTATCATCGCTGCTGCAATATTTGGAAGTGCAATCAGTTTAGCCATCTTATTCAAAGTGATGCACTGGCCGTTTGCAAACATCCTTTGGACGATCTCACTTGGAATCTTGTTTTTCTTGTTTTTACCCATTTACTTTTTTGGAGGTATTCGAAATCCTGAAACCAAAACGAATACAATCGTTTCTTCCATTTTGATTTTAATTGCTGGTGGCTTGTTGTTTTTAATCACTAACTTAAGAGGAAGTCATGCATTTGATGAAGCGATTGTAAATGCTGACCAACAAATCGTAGAGAATTATCAGCTATTGAGTCAAAAAAATCCAAGCGATACCGTTGCAATTCATCCTACTATTAATGAAAAAGCAACGGAACTTTGCGCTTTAATTGAAACATTAAAAGTCAAACTCACCTCATCGGTTTCGAATGATGGTAAAGACATGAAAGAAGCAACTGCGGTTCTTTTGAAAGGTCATTTGACTGAGCCAATTCAAACGCAATTATTTGATAAAAATGGAATAGCTTCAGCTAGATTGAAAACAATTCAATTGAATGTGAAAGCGTTTGAAAAATTAGCAAACACAAAAATTAATTGGAATGCTCAACAAGTAAAGGACCTTCCATTGAGCTATGTACTGCGCAATTTAAACTTGTTGTTGTTGCGCATTAGAATTTTACAACACACAAATCACTAAATCTTTTAGAGATTAATTAAACGGGTAGAAAATAATTTTTTACCCGTTTTTGTTTTTGCATGCTAATTAATCGTAATATTGCAATATACAAATATAGAAAATGGGAATTACAAAAACAGCCTTATTCACTTCGGAAGAAAATGAATTGGCAATTGTTTTAAAAGCATTGGGTCACCCAGCGCGTATTGCAATCATGAATTATTTAACCAAAATGAATGAATGTATTTGTGGCGATTTAGTCAATGAATTACCTTTGGCGCAACCGACCATCTCACAACATTTAAAAGAATTAAAAAATGCTGGCTTGATTCAAGGAACGATTGAAGGAACATCGATTTGTTATTGCATCAATCCTGACGGTTTCGAAAAGGTAAAATCATTTTTTGACGTACTTACTATTTCGATCCAAACAAAACATAAATCGTGTTGCTAAAAAATAAAAAATTATGAAATTATCTCAAATTAAAGCGCTCTTAAAAACAGTTGCTACTGTTTCGTTTAAATTACCAAATGGGGAATTAGTTCCTGCACATTTCCATGTAACAGAAGTTGGAAAAATTACAAAAAACTTCATTGATTGTGGTGGAACTATTCGAAATGAAGCATTGGTTGGTTTTCAATTATGGACCGCAAATGATACAGAACATAGTCTTAAACCGCAAAAATTAATTGATATAATCGAATTATCTGAAAAAAAGTTGCAAATTGAAGATCATGAAGTGGAGGTAGAATTCCAAGACACTACGATAGGAAAATATGCAATCGGCTTTGACGGAACGCATTTTTTATTGCTTAACAAATTATCGGATTGTTTAGCAAAGGACAAATGTGGCATTCCTGAAGAGAAGCAAAAAATTCAATTAGTTGACTTATCACAAACTGGAAATACGTGTACGCCAGGAGGTGGATGTTGTTAAATTAATTGTAGAAAAAATGTATCCAAACATCACACAATATTGCAACAATTTGGTGCAACAATTTGACACGCTTTCTTCAGAACGAATAGAAGTTTTAGCTAAAATCTCGACGTATATTCAATCCAAAATAGCGCAAAAAGAACCCATTCAATTAATGTATGTTTGTACCCACAATTCGCGCAGAAGTCATTTTGGACAAATTTGGGCAGCAGTTGCAGCGAACTATTATTCCATTCCAAACCTTAGCACATTTTCTGGCGGAACAGAAGCAACAGCATTTAATGAAAATGCGATTCATGCCTTGGAAGAAACCGGGTTTGAAATCTCTGAACTTTCAACAGGTAATAATCCTCATTACCGCGTAAATTTTGGTGAAAACCTATATACGACGTGTTTCTCAAAAGTGTACGATGATGCTGTCAATCCAACTTCCAACTTTGCTGCTATTATGACTTGTTCAGATGCGGAAGAAAATTGTCCGTTTATTCCAGGAGTTGAATTGCGTATAGCAACAACTTATGACGACCCAAAAGCTTTTGACAACACACCCGTTCAAGGTGCAAAATATTTAGAACGCTCCAACCAAATTGCCTTGGAGTGTTTGTATGTTTTTTCACGTTTAAAAAAATAAAAAATGCCTTCAAAAAAACGATTATCCTTTCTCGACAGCTATTTAACATTATGGATATTTCTTGCCATGTTATTAGGTATTGGAATTGGTTATTTTATTCCATCGAGTAGTCAATTTATTAACTCCTTTTCTTCAGGATCTACGAATATTCCATTAGCCATTGGATTGATTTTAATGCTTTATCCGCCATTAACAAAAATCGACTTTAAGAAAATGAATGTCGTTTTTAAAAGTGGGAAATTAGTAACTGCTTCCTTTTTCATCACCTGGATTTTTGGTCCATTCTTAATGTTTAGTTTGGCTGTATTCTTCTTAAAAGATTACCCTGAATATATGACAGGATTGATCATCATTGGTTTGGCACCGTGCATTGCCATGGTCATTGTTTGGAATGAATTAGCGGAAGGAAACCGAGAATTAACTGCTGGATTGGTTGGGATTAACAGTATCCTTCAAGTACTCTTTTTTAGTTCCTACGCCTACTTTTACCTTGAGATTATGTTGCCTTTATTTGGAATTCAAAAACTAAGTATTGACATTACAATTGGTGAAATTGCGCAAACAGTTGGCATCTATCTGGGCATTCCGTTTTTTTTGGCTATTAGCAGCCGAGTCCTGTTATTAAAACTAAAAGGTGAAACGTGGTTTAATCACCAATTCATCCCCTTTGTTTCGCCAATCACATTACTAGCCTTGTTGTTTACAATTGTCGTGATGTTCAGTTTAAAAGGAGAAATGATTGTTGATTTACCACTAGATGTTTTAAGAATTGCAATTCCATTAGTTATCTTTTTCGCTTGTATGTTTTTTATCATGTTTATCGTTGCAAAAAAATTAGGTGCAAATTATAAAGATACAGTAGCGTTATCATTTACTGCATCGGGGAATAATTTTGAACTAGCCATTGCTGTCTCAATCGGTGTTTTTGGAATCAACAGTGGTCAAGCCTTTGCGGGCGTTATTGGGCCATTAGTAGAAGTTCCAGCACTGATTCTATTAGTCAATGTTGCTTTTTGGTTGCGAAAAAAATGGTTTTAATTTTTTGGATAGTGCTTCAATAATTTCAAATCAATTAATGATTGTGCACATGCAATAACAGCATCTTCAGCAGAAATTGGATGAATTCCTAAGTCTTCCTCAATTTTTTTAGTTGAAAAATGAGCACAAAAGCCTAATTCAGGAACAATCATTCGCGTTGAATTTTCAAAAATCGCGTAAATTTTAATAAACCAATTTGGCAATTCACGAGCTTTTACATACTTTTTATACCCTGGATAAGCTTTCAAAATGATTACTGCAATATCTTTGAACCAAATGGAAGAAGAAGTAGCTGCATAGCGTTGACCAATGGCTTTTTCAGAAGTAAGTGCCGCAAAATGAATAGCAACCACATCGCGCACATCAACCGTAGGAAAGCCTAATTTTGGAACGCCAGGATAATCACCATTCATCATTTTTTGAACAATGTATGGACTTGTTCCAACATCAGAACCTAAAACTGGACCTAGAACAAAACCAGGGTTAACACAGGTAACCTGTAATGTTGGATTATCTTTCACATATTGCCAAACATCCATTTCAGCTAATGTTTTGCTTTTAATATAGGGAGAAATCATTGGCCCTTTTAAATTAGTCCAATCCGTTTCATCAAAATTGACGCGCCCTGCTTCGTGTCCATACATCATCGCAACAGAAGAGGATGTTTGAATGATGCGTGTGATTCCGTTTGCTAATGCTGCTTCAAAAACATGTTTCACTCCAAATCTTGCTGGATTGATTATGTCCATTTCATCTTTCGGTAATTCTCTTAAAAAGGGTGAAGCTACGTGCAAAATGGCATCACATCCTTTCATCGCTTCTTCCCATTTCTCAGGTTTTAAAAGATCACACTGTTGAATGGTTAACTTTTCTAACACTTCAGCGGCAACATATTTTTTTAATGTGTTGATCGTTTCATCTTCTTTTTCTTGTGAACGAACGGTCCCAACTACTTCATATCCTTTTTTCAAACCTTCCAAAGCCATGTGCAAGCCTATGAACCCTGAAACACCTGTAATAAAAATCTTTTGCATATCGATGAATTTAGTCTGTAAAAATAAGGAAATAATTTTGAGGTTTAATTTTATATAAAAGTGGTTTTTTTTTTATACATTCGTCTAAGAAACTTATTACTATTTTTTATGAAAAAACAACTACTTTTTATTATTCTTTTGAGTTCTTTCCAGTTGGTGGCTCAATTACCTACAAATGTTTCTCCTATTGGGCTCGTCGCTTGGTATGGCTTAAATGGAAATGTCAATGATGCCTCGATTAATGGAAATCATTGTACAAACTATGGTGCAATCCCAACCACCGATCGCAATGGGAATGCAAATTCAGCCTATGCCTTTGATGGAGTAAGTAATTATTTAGAAAGAACAACTCCTTCGTATACATTTACACAATCAGGAAATTTTTCGTTTTCTATCTGGGTAAAAAAAGCATCTGCAAATACTGGAATAATGTTGATGAGCGGAACAGGAACGACAGGTGTCTTTATTTGGTTGTTACAAGGAAATAATACTGGGACA
Organism: Flavobacteriales bacterium; assembly: GCA_947491305.1. Classification (GTDB taxonomy): domain Bacteria; phylum Bacteroidota; class Bacteroidia; order Flavobacteriales_D; family Crocinitomicaceae; genus M0103. Next base: position 33,314 of record CANLIL010000031.1, read on the forward strand.
TCTTATTTTGGAACGAATATGCAACAATCTGCATGGATTTGGGCAACTTGTCCTTATTCTCTTTCACAGTGGGAACATTATGTGGGTGTTTACACAGGTTCAAATGGTCAAATGAAATTCTACAAAAACGGAGTTTTTCAATCTTCGGCAACCTACACCTACACTTCAGCAACTGCTTCATCAATTCCACTTTACATTGGAAAAGGTATTTCAAGCGGAAATTTTCACGGTGATATAGATGATATTGGAATCTGGAACCGTGCCTTGACACAATGTGAAATTACAGATTTGTATGCTGGTACAACTACTATTTTACCTGTTAATGCTGGTCTTGATCAAACAGTTTGTGCCGGACAATCGGTTACTTTGACAGCAACAGGAGCTACAACCTACACGTGGAACAACTGGGTGGTGAATAATGTCGCTTTTACACCAAACATTACTAAAACGTATACAGTAAATGGAACAGATGCGAATGGTTGTAAAGGAACTGACCAAGTTGTTGTAACGGTAAATCAGCCGTTGATCAATGCTGGTTCAGATCAAACAATTTGTTCGGGCCAACAAGCTACATTAACAGCAACAGGCGCTACTTCATACACGTGGACGTCAGGTATTACCAACTCAACTCCATTTACACCAACTGCTACACAAACGTATACTGTTTCAGGTACAGATGTAAATGGTTGTTCGGGAAGTGATGCTGTGACCGTTACTTTGGTTGCGCAACCAACTGTAAATGCGGGTCAAAACTTAACCATTTGCGCAGGTGATTCCGTTCAATTGACTGCAACAGGCGCATCAACATATACATGGAGTTCTGGCACACAAAATGGTGGTTACTTCACGCCTACTTCAACTCAAACCTTGCAGGTAATTGGTTCTGCTGGTGGAGCATGTACAGATACAGATGATTTACAAATTACAGTGAATCAAGGAAGTGCTAGTACACAAACTATTTCAGGATTGAATTCACTTACTTTAAACGGACAAACGTATACTACATCAGGAACCTACACGCAAGTCATTCCAAACCAAGCGGGTTGCGACAGTACAATTACCTTGAATTTAACCATGAATTATACAGGAATTGAAGAAAATAATAGCAATTACATTTCTATTTTCCCAAATCCTACGACAACGAATGTTGTTGTAACGATTCCAAAAGAAATGATTGGTCAGCGCTATACACTTGTTTCAGCAACTGGTAAAGTATTGGCTGATGAAATTGTTAAACAAACTACAACAACATTAAACTTTGAACAGTTAGCACAAGGAACATACTTCTTACAAATTGGAACATTAAAAAATCCTTCTAAAATTGTTAAGTTGTAAACTTCACTAACCCAACATTAAAAGCATCTTCGGATGCTTTTTTTATGTCGAAATAATTTTTTAAGTTGATTTATTGCAAAGAATAAACAACCTTTGCAGAAAAAAATGTTAGTCGAAGTAAAAGACAAAGTCGTTTCAACGCAAATTTTTGAAAAGAAGTTTGTGTGTGATTTAAACGCTTGCAAAGGAGCTTGTTGTATCGAAGGAGATGCAGGCGCGCCCTTAACTTTTGAAGAAGTTGACCAATTGGAAGACCAGCTAGAAGACATCAAGCCTTTTATGCAACAATCAGGAATTGAGGCAGTTGAAGCAAAAGGTGTTTTTTACATGGACGATGAAAACGAGCCTGTTACCACATTAATTGATGGAGCAGCATGTGCCTTTGTGTTTTTTGATGAAAAAGGAATTACCAAATGTGCCATTGAAAAAGCACATTCCGAAGGAGCTATTTCGTTTAACAAACCAATATCGTGTCATTTGTATCCCATTCGTGTGAAGCAGTTCAACGATTTTAAGGCATTAACTTATGATACGTGGGATATCTGCAAACCAGCATGTGCTTGTGGTGAATCTTTAGATGTTCCTGTTTATCGTTTCTTAAAAGAACCCCT
>CANLIL010000032.1 GCA_947491305.1 Flavobacteriales bacterium
AATAATTAAATTTCAACGAATAGAAAAATTGTGTTTGCTTATTTTGAATCAATTATTTTAACGTAACAACAACACATTTCCTCGTTTGACATGTGTTTGTGTGCCATCCGTTTTAATCTTGATAACCCAATTATACGCACCATTTTGAACAATTCCACCCTTGTAACTTCCGTCCCAACCAACTTCTTTGTCAAATGATTCGAAAATTAATTCTCCCCATCGGTTGTAAATTTGCATTTGATACTCAGCTACTAGTGAAGTTAAAATTGGTTTAAATACATTGTTGTATTCGTTTCCATCTGGTGTAAATGTGTTCGGAACATAGAAAATCAAACTGTTGTCAAAGAAGATGGTATATTGAGCTGTGTCCACACATCCTTTATCCGATGTTGCGGTCAAAGTAATTAAAAATTCATTCAAGGTGTACATCGGATACGTGTACATTCCAGGTTGGAAGAAATTGTACAAACCATTATCTCCCATGTCCCATTCATAACTTACAGCGCCTGTTGTTGTGTTTAAAATTTCTGTTTCTGGATTCGAAGTATCTAACGTAGTTGGGTTCGCACTAATCCCAGCAGTAGGAGTAGGGTTGATGCAAATAATCGAAGGATAGGTCACAGAATTAGAACATCCAATTGGCGATTCTACGGTTAAACTCACGTCAAAACAACCTGGACTGTTATAAGTATTTGTAATGTTATTATTTCCAGTAGCGCTGTTACCATCACCAAACTGCCAGGTGCTGATAAATTGCTCGTCTGAAGTATTCGTAAATTCAATCGTTGTAGGATCGCAACCAACGGTATCAGACACATTGAATGAAACTTGAATCTGATCTGGTTGATCAATAAAGCATGGTAATACAAAGACACAATTCTGTGCATCGGTAATCGTTGCAGTGTAGTTTCCAGTAACAATTCCACTGTTGATTGAAGAAGTACTTCCGTTCGACCAGCTATACGCATACGGAGTTGTACCTCCTGTTGTATTCAAGGTGATACTACCATCAGAATAGGCATAGCATAGCGGTTCAATGGTGGTATAAGTCGAAATTAAAGGCAACGGTTGAATTAATGAATATGTATATTGACGGTTGCACAAGTGAGCATCAGTAATTGAAAGAGTATATGTCCCGATAATTACATTGGTTAAATCTTCGTTTGTTGTGTTATTCGACCATAAATAGGTATATGGTGCTGTTCCTCCAACAGTTGTTAAATTTATAGATCCATCACTGAAACCATTGCAACTAATATTATCAATAATAACATTTGAAGTATCTAAAAGTGCCGGTTCAATAATCGTATCTGTTTTTGATAATACACAGTTGTTGTTATCCGTAATCGTTAAGGTGTAAATTCCAATTGGTAAATTAGAAAGGTCTTCAGTTATTGCAGTAGTATTCCATGAAAAATCATAAGGTATTGTTCCACCCGTAATTGTTGCATCAATCGCACCAGTTGTTCCACTAAAGCACAAAACATCAGAAGTTACAAAGTTGATGTTCAATGGTGCTAGTGGTTGTAAAACTTCAGAAGTGTCGTTAACGATACAATTGTTGGAATCTTTAACAATTACAGTATAAACACCTGCAATTAAATTGGAAGAGGCAGGAGTTAAAGCTGAATTGCTCCATAAATAAGTATAAGGAGCAATTCCTCCAGCAGCAACAACATTAACAGATCCAACAGCATCACCATAACAAGGATTATCAATGTGTGTAGTTGAACTCGTTAATAATGTTGGTTCATTTACAAAAATAGTAAGAGAGTCTTGACAACCTTGATTATCGGTCACAATAACGGAATAACTTCCTGTTAAAATTGAATCATTCAATGCATTTTGATCGCCATTACTCCATAAATAGGAATAGCCGGGTGTTCCTCCATTTGCAACTACTGTAGCTGTTCCTGTTGCATCTCCATGACAAATAACGGGAGTTGTTGAGCCATTAATGACTAGTAATGTTGGTTGTGTGATTGTTCCAATAATTGAATCAATACAATTATTGGTATCTGTAACAATTACAGCATACGTTCCAAAAGGATAATTGATTAAATCTTGATTAGTTGTAGAATCTGACCAAGAATAGGAGTATGGTGCAGTACCTCCACTTGGTGTTAAATTAATTACACCATTACTTCCGCCGAAACATGAAACATTGGTTATGGAAGTTGCTAATGATAGTGCTGCAGTTGGTTGTGTAATGGCAACGGTGACAGGAAATGTACAATTATTTCCATCTTTTATTGTAACAAAATAATTACCTGCAATTAAGGAGTCAATATCTTCTGTTGTTTCACTTGACAACCATTGAAACGAATAATTCCCAACACCGCCAGTTGGAGTGATGTTGATTGAACCCGTACTATTACTAAAACATTTAACGTTGATGTGACTTTCAGAAGCTGAAACAACAGTTGCAGGTTCAAAAATGGTGTCAGATAATACTAAAATACAATTGTGACTGTCCTTGATGGTTACTGTATATATTCCTGCAGTTAAATTCTGTAAATCTTGAGTAAGTTGATTGTTGTTCCATAAATACGTGTAAGGAGCAATTCCTCCGCCGTTTGTTAGATCAATAGAACCTGTTGCAAATGTTTTGCATAAGACATCAATTGAACTAATAGATCCTGAAACAGGCGTTGCAGGTTGATTAATAACAACTGAAATAAATGCGCCACAAGTATTTGTATCTGTTACATTTACAGCATATGTTCCAATTGGTAGATTACTCAAATCTTGCGTTGTTGCTCCTGTGTTCCAATCATAAGCAAATCCAGGTGTACCGAATTGAACAGCTAAGTTAACAGTTCCATCACTTCCTGCAAAACATTGAACATCTGTTTTTACTATAGATAATATCATTGAATTATTTGGATCTAAAACTGTTGCAGAAATCGTGTCATTACAGCCGTTTGCATCCGTTACTAACACATAATAAAACCCTTGATACAAACTGTCTAAATCGGGTGTTGTTTTGAAATTATTCCAAAGATATGTATAAGGCGTTGTTCCACCTATAACTGTTAAATCGATTGTACCTTGAGTTCCACCAACACACAACGCGTCAGTATGTGTAACAGCTAGCGTTAATGGAAGGATTGGTTGAGTAACTAGATACGTTGAACTATCCATACAACCTTTTGAATCTGTAACAATCACTTCATAACTCCCTAAAATAAGAGAATCAATGTCTTGTGATAGTTGTCCATTTGACCAAGAATAGGTATAAGGTGAAGTTCCACCAGTAACTGATAAATTAATTGCACCATCAGATCCGTTGTGACATTTTACAGCATCAATTACCGCTGATAATGCAAGTGGAGCAAGTGGTTGAGGGATGTTAATGGTATCACTTGTTAAAACACATAAGTTTGCATCCGTAATTGTTACTTGGTAATCTCCTGCCAAAAGAGCAGAAACATCTTCTGTTGTTGCAGCATTGGTCCAGGAAAAAGTGTAAGGTGCTGTTCCTCCCGCTGGAGAAATGTTAATTGCTCCACTTGCATCTCCAAAACAATTGATTGGCGTTACAATAGAGGTATAACTTAAAAAATTAAGTGGTTCACTGATTTGAATCGTGTCTTGAATCGTGCATAAATTGGCATCTGTAATGGTAACAGCGTATTGCCCACTTAACAAGGAATCAATATCTTGAGCAGTTTGACCATTCGACCAAGAATAGGTATAAGGAGCTGTTCCACCACTTACTGTTAAATCAATAGATCCAGTTGAAAATCCTTTACATAAAACATTAATTTGTGTATTGCTAGAAGTTAGTGGAGCAATTGGCTGTGTTACTAGTTTTGTTAAGCTATCAATACATCCGTTAGTATCTGTTACAATTACTGCATAGTTTCCAAAAGTTAAGGAATCAATGTCTTGTGACGTTTGACCATTCGACCAAGAATACGTGTAAGGTGCTGTTCCACCTGTTACGTTTAAATCAATAGCACCATCTGTGCCTCCAAAACACTTAACCGCATCCGTTAAACCGGTTAATGCAATTGGTGCCAGTGGTTGAGCTACGTTCATCGTATCGGATAGTAAAATACACAAATTAGCATCGGTAATTGTTACCTGGTAATCTCCTGCCAAAAGAGCAGAAACATCTTCTGTTGTTGCAGCATTGGTCCAGGAAAAAGTGTAAGGCGCTGTTCCTCCCGCTGGAGAAATGTTAATTGCTCCTGTTGCATCTCCAAAACAATTAATTGGTGTTACTATAGAGTTATAACTTAAAAAAATAAGCGGTTCACTGATTTGAATCGTATCTTGAAGTATGCATAAATTGGAATCTGTAATGGTAACAACGTATTGTCCACTTATCAAGGAATCAATGTCTTGCGTAGTTTCGCCGTTCGACCAGGAATAGGTGTAAGGAGCGACTCCACCACTTACGGATAAATCAATTGATCCAGTAGAAAAACCAGTACATAAAACAGCCACGCTATTTTCTGTTGAACTGATAGGGGCAGGTTGTGTTAATGTGATCGATTTTTCTTTGAAACAGCCATTTGCTAGTGAGACAAAAACGGTATACGTTCCAGCAGTTAAATTGCTAAGATTTTGTGTCGTAGCATTATTAGACCATCCAAAGGTATACGGAGGCGTTCCACCAGAAATGGATAAATTGATAGAGCCATTGTTACCGCCAAAACAAGATATGTCTTGGTGAATATCGGAAATTTCAATATCCGTGGGCTGGGTAAGTGTAATGGATTGTATACTACTGCATGAATTAGCATCTGTAATCGTAACGCTATAATTGCCCGCAGATAAGCTAGTAGCGTTGGGAAGAGTAGTACCAGTGCTCCATAAATAAGTATACGGACCAACGCCTCCTGTTCCATTAACGGTTACGGAGCCATTGTTGTCGTTGAAACATTTAATGTTAAATCCATTGTAATTGGAGATATTGGAAAAGTTTCCACCAACAATGGTTGGCTGACTTATTGTAAAAGTATTGCTTACAACACAATTGTTTGCGTCTGTCACTTGGACAGAATATGTTCCAGCGGCAACATTTGAAAGGGTGCTTCCACTTGCGTTAGTTGACCATAAATATGAATATGGTGCCGTGCCATTGGTTACTGCCACACCAACACTCCCATTTGAACCTCCGAAACACGAAACTGGCGTGTTGGAATTCTGATTGATTTGCATGGGTGGTAAAGTACCAACTGTAACGGTTGTAGTTCCTGAACATCCATTAGACAGAGTTATAGAACAAGTATAGGTTCCAGGGAGTAATCCGGTTGCTGTACTCGTTGTTTGACCTAAGGGATCATTCCATAAATACGTAGCGGTTATACCTGCGTTTCCATTTTGTAAATTGAACAAAGCGGTGGCAGTGCCAGTATTGGATGTACTGCAAAATGCCCGAGTGGAGGTGGAGGAAAATGTTACATCACTCGTTACTGTTACACTCACAGTAACTGGAGGGATAGCAACATTTGTAACGGGATTTGGTGATGAGTTTACGGTTACAGAATAGGTTCCAGGCACTAAATTTGAAACGCTTTGCGTAGTTGGGTTTCCTGGGGAATTCCACAAATAGGTATACGGTGCAAAACCTCCGATTGGGGTTACTTGTGCCGTTCCGTTAGGTTGACCACAGGTGGAACTGGTTGCGGAAGTGGAAGCCGTAAAGTTGATGACACAATTGATGCTTCCGGTAGAAGGATTCGCGAAGTTAGGTTGTAAAGATATTGTGCCCGAACCACCTGAAAAATTTGTGGTTAGCAAAATGTAAACTTGTCCAGCAATTGCATTAGGAATATCGACAAATTCAGTACTAGAGCCAGAAAATGAACAATCAATTGGCGCGGCAGCATTTAATATTGGACAACCAGCAGCGACACTCGTAAATGGACCATATAATGCAAAGTCAACATCGGAGAAACCGATATTATTGTTACCTGTTTGTGTCAATACCAAGTGTATGGATCCACTTGTAGCAATTCCTAATGCAAGCCAATTCGCATTTGGTGTTACACCCAAACAACCATATTGACCTATACTAGGTGTTCCAGTTAAGCTAGGATAGGAACCACTTGTAGAGCAACCAGCTTGCGCGCAAGTATAGCCAGGATTTACTTGAGTAAAAATTAAAGTATTAAAAAGAAGGAAATAAATTATTAATAACTGCTTAATCATTTACGTTTTTTTAATTCATGTTAGCAATCCTACTAAGTAGCAGATATATAAACGTATAAAGCATTAAAAAAGTTGGCTGTACTTTAAAAAAATCAGAGATACCTAAAAGTTAAATTAATTCGAGGGTCGTTCACTTTTTTAGTTTTCGCAACCTGATGTTTCCAATGATGCTGCAATTCACCTCCCATAATTAAAACACTACCAGGTTCTAAATCCATTGAAATTTTTTCTTTTGTTGACGTATGTTTTAAGTCAAAACGCCTTTTTGCGCCCAAACTTAAAGATGCGATTATTGGATTTCTTCCTAACTCAGGTTCGTTATCAGCATGCCATCCGTTACTATCGTTTCCATCACGGTACAAATTTATTAAGACTGAATTTAATTGAATAGAAAATGTAAGTTCAATGTTCTCTTTTATTTGCGTTAACTCTTTCGTAAATGAAGATGTTGTTAAACGTTGTCCAGAATATCCGTAGGATTTATTTTCTTCGGCATAGAAAGCTTCTAGCCTAGGTGTGAGGTGTTTTTTACCAAACAATTTTATTTCCCCTTGTTGCCAATTAATTGTATGATAGAATAAATTGAAAAATTGATCAGCTATTTCTTTTTCATAAAAGTTAGGGACATAAATAATCCACCCATCTCTAAGAATTGTTTTCTCGAATTCCATTAATCGATGTATCCTACTAAATCGTATGTGATATAACCAAAAACTTCTTTGGTTAAATGATTCCATTTCTCAAAATATTCTACGTTGGGAATAATGTATTGGTCCCAAAAATAACTTCTTTTTTCGCTCGTGTACAAGTCTGTTGAGAATGGGGTGACTTTTATTCCTTCATTTTCAAAGCAAGCAATTGAACGACGCATGTGCATACCCGAAGTGATTAACAAAAAACGTGATAAATGAGGGTAGGATCTGTTTAAAATGTTTTGAGTTTCGACAGCGTTTTCATGCGTGTTTCTAGACGTTTCTTCAGTAATAATATCTTTTTCAGGTATTCCCCATTGAATAAGAATGGATTTAAATTGCTTGGCTTCATGCAATCCTCGGTCAGTGATATAGCCACTATCGCCTGAAATCAATATTTTTTTGATCTTTTTCAATTTGTACAAAGAAATCGCTTGCCAAATTCGATCTGCTCCTCTTCGGATACTAATTCGTTTCATTTCTGTGTCATATTCAGCCATCCCTGTTAATACAATTCCAACATCGTATTTTTTGGTTTGCTCAAATGTAGTTCCATGTACTTCCCAAATTCTAGCAGTTTCTAAAAAGAGAAAAGGATTCGTGAAAACGATTAAAAGTGCTAAAGATGTCCATTTTGCAATTGTTTTGACGCGTTGTTTTTTCCAAAATAGAAAAAGTAAACTGCTAACAACAAACCACGTAAATGGGGATAGTAAAAATAATGCGGCTTTAGATAAGATAAAAAACATGTTACAAATGTATGAAAATTGTATGTTTTTTATTGTTTTTTCATTATAAATAACTTCACGCTTTTTACTAACTTTACAATCCACTAATTTTATCATATGAAAGCTATCTTTTTTGTACTTTTTGTTGTTTTTTTCAGTAATTTATCGGCTCAAAACACGCTAAAATTAACGTATTTAAAACAAAATAACGGTCAAGTAATTCCTAATCAAGATGCAGTTGTTGTTTATTCAAACGCACAACAAACACTCATTTCTACAGAAAAAAATTTAGAAAACAAAGGAACTTTTCCCATGGAAAACACCTTGATCAATCGATCTGATTTTTCATACATTTCATCAGCTCAATTTAAAGATGGAACAGCCGTAAAAACTAAGGATTCTGTTGCAATTGCTCAACAAAACTTTCAGTTCTTTGATGAGGTTCGTAAATTGAAAGGATACACGTGTAAAAAAGCTCAAACTGTCATTAACTCAAATACGATTGAATTGTGGTATACATCAGATTTGAAGATTGCTGGTTCACCAATGATTTTAGGTCAAAAACTAGGGCTAGTGTTAGAGATAGTTCGTAATGGTTCGGTTTTGCTTTCAATTCAAGCAATTGAAAAAATTAAAACGTTTCCAATACTTCCTGTGTTTCAATCTAATGCACCAACAGTCGATTTATTAACGTACCGCGATGAATTGTTTCAACACCGTTTTACTACGATTCCTATTTTTAAACAAGTAAAATTAGCTGAAAAACAAGATACTACACAAACAGATTTGCGTTATTTTGCCAACGAATCAATTGTAGTGAAAAAAGTGAAGTTCCCTAAAATTGCTTCATCTTCTCAGGTTTTTATTTCTGTGAACGAACAATCTTCGGGTGACGCTTACGATCGAACGGGATCTGTATTTATAATTCCAATAAAAAAAGCACAATCGTTTTTAGATGGACTCGAAAAAGGTGTTGCGAATTTGCCAGTTTACACAAATGGAAACGGCAAAGAATACCAAGGTGTTGTTACGACTTCTACTTTTGATCCATTGATAGAATTGGTTCGGTTTTTCACTCCATTTGGCGTTGGACAGTACAACACGATTCAAATAAAAGGAAAAAAATGGGCAGAATCGGTTGATTACCGTCAAGATATTTCAGACCTTTCTTCCGAATTATCTGAACAAGATGTCTATGTAGGATTTACAATTTTTGGTAAACACACGGTTTCAGTGAATGTGACAATTCATGAGGAAGAAGGAGTAGTGGTTGCACCGAAAAAAGTTGTTCCATTGTTCAATACGATGAATGTGATGGAATTTGCAGGTCAAAATTATGGCACGATGTTTAGCAATGAAGAAGGGTTAAATATTGAATTCACATTAGATAAACCGATTAAAAATGCGAAGTTACGTTACATCACAACTGGACATGGTGGTTGGGAAAATGGCGACGAATTTGTGCCTAAAAAGAACAGTATTTTTCTAGATAATTCATTGGTGCATGCTTTTTATCCGTGGCGACAAGATTGTGGTGCTTTTAGAAATTCCAATCCTGCCTCTGGTAATTTTGGAAATGGCTTATCTTCTTCGGATTACAGTCGCTCGAATTGGTGTCCTGGAACAGCAACAAATCCTGTTTACATTGATTTAGGTGATTTAAAAAGTGGCAAACATAGTGTGCAAGTTAAAATTCCATTAGGACCTTCTGAAGGGAATAGTTTTAGCGCTTGGAATGTGTCAGGTTGCATCATCGGTGAAGAACAAAACTAGGTTTAATTAGAATTGTTTATTTTTACTATCAGATTAAAGATTTCAAATTAAAGATTACAAATTACAAATTAGATTAATTTTATGAATATGAAATGGTTAGAGGAATTGTTTGGAATTAAAGCGACGGATATCAATCAATTCATTGTGAAAGCTGGAACAAACTTAATCTTGGCAATACTAATTTTAGTCATTGGTTTTTGGTTGGCAAAAGTTTTGGCTAAAACGATGCGTAGGATTTTGCGCTCAAGTAATGTTGACGAAGGATTAATTACGTTCTCAGCTAGTTTTGTATCGATGGTTGTTAAGGTGATGGTTGTTGTAACTGCAATAGCTCAATTAGGTGTTCATATGTCATCATTTGTTGCTCTATTAGGTGCTGCTGGTTTAGCAATTGGTCTCGCTTTTTCGGGCACATTGTCCAATTTCGCAGGAGGAATAATGATTTTGGTTTTAAAACCATTCAAAGTTGGTGACACAATTTTAACGCAAGATGAAAAAGGTGAAGTAAAAGAAATTCAAATTTTTAATACGTATTTGTATACGACAGATAACAAAGTAATTATTTTACCAAACGGACCGGTAGCAAACGGAAATATTACCAATTTCACCAAAGCTGATAAAAGAAGGGTTGATTGGATGTTTTCCATTTCTTATGGCGATAATTTTGAATTTGCAAAAAAATTACTGGAGAAATTTATTGCTGAAGATGAAAGAATTTTAAAAGATCCTGAAGTTTTTATAGGAATACATTTATTGAATACTTCATCTGTTGATATTACAGTAAGAGCTTGGGTTTTAACAGATGATGTTCTGCCCGTATTCTATATGTTAAACGAGAAAGTTTACAAGCAATTTGAAGAAAATGGGCTACATTTTCCATTTCCTCAAATGGATGTTCATGTTAAAAGTGAACCGAAAGCTAACTAACTTCCTCGAAAATACGCTTATGAAAAAACTTAAAATCAACGGCCACGGTCATTTATTGCCAGAACCAAATCAAATTCCTCAATTTATGAAGGATAAGAAATTGTTTTGGATCGACGAAGATAAAAAATTCATGCGCCAAGATAATTGGTCACGACCGATTACAGATCCTAGTTTTTTCTTTCATGAGAAGTTAGAATGGATGGAGAAATACGACATTGATCACGGAGTGATGTTGAACCTTTCTCAAATTTATTGCAATGGATGGAATCGTCAAGATACCTTTGATGCAATTCGTTGGCAAAATGATTTCAATGCAAGTATACAAGCGCAACGCCCGGATAAATTTACATGTGGATTTGTCGTTCAACCCTTGTATTTAGACGATGCTTTAACAGAAATTGAACGTTGTGTGACAAAGTTGAATATGAGTTTATTGTGCTTACCAACGCATTTTCTAGATGAAAATGGAGAATGGTTATCGGTAGCAGATGAACGTGTTTTTCCAATTTTTGAATTGGCGAATAAATACCATTTAGCAATCGAAATTCATCCGTATGATGGCGAAAAAATGGTGAAATTGAAAGATGTTTATTGGCGTTTTCATTTGGTTTGGATGATGGCTCAAACGGCTGATACCTTGCATTTATTTACCTTGAAAGATATTTTAAATAAATTTCCAAACATTCGTACCTGTTTTGCGCATGGTTGTATGTTGGGACAAGCAAATTATGGCCGTAGGTTACAAGGATTTGATGGTCGACCTGATTTGTTTGAAGGAACTACCAATCCACGTGAAGCATTAGGTCATCCTAATTTGTTTTTTGATTCTTTGGTGCATGATTCACATACGTTACAATTGATTAAAACAAGGGCAGGAGCAAGTCAAATTATTGCTGGATTAGACGATCCTTATCCTTTAGGAGAAATGGAAGGCGTTGCTCGTTCATATCCTGGAAGGGTAATCGATTTTGCCGTTGAATCTAAGATCATTACGCAAGAAGAATCCGATGCAATGTGGTCAACAAATGTACTGCGTTGGTTAGGAAAAACTTCTATCTAACGATTACAACAATTCTTCAATAATTTTATCCATTGTAAATCCTTCGGCCTCAGCGCGGTAATTACGAACCAAACGGTGACGTAAAATTGGTTTTGCAACTGCTTTGACATCTTCAATGTCTGGTGAGAATTTTCCGTTCAATGCAGCGTGACATTTTGCACCAATAATTAAATATTGTGATGCACGAGGTCCTGCTCCCCAAGTTATGTAATCTTTCGTGATTTGTGGAGCGAATTCAGAATTTAAACGTGTTTTACCAACTAATTTCACAGCATATTCCAATACATTATCTGCTACTGGTATGCGACGAATTAAATCTTGGTATTGCATAATTTGTTCACCTGTTAATATGGTGTTTAACGTTTCAACACTATCAGATGTAGTCGCTTTAACGATCGCTAATTCTTCTATGTAACTTGGGTAATCAACCCAAATATTGAACATGAAACGGTCCAATTGCGCTTCAGGCAAAGGATACGTTCCTTCTTGTTCGATTGGATTTTGAGTAGCTAAAACAAAGAAAGGTGCTGGAAGTTTATAATTAACTCCTGCCGCTGTAACCGAACGTTCTTGCATTGCTTCTAATAAAGCAGATTGAGTTTTAGGCGGTGTACGGTTGATCTCATCCGCTAAAATAATGTTTGAAAACAAGGGTCCTTTTAAAAATTTAAAATTTCTATTTTCATCTAAAATTTCAGAACCAATAATGTCAGAAGGCATTAAATCGGGTGTAAATTGTACACGGTTAAAAGCCAATCCTAAGGTTTGTGAAATCGTGTTAACTAACAGTGTTTTAGCCAAACCAGGAACACCAACCAACAAACAATGTCCTCTAGAAAAAATAGAAATTAATACTTGATCCACCACGTCGTCTTGTCCAACAATGACTTTGTGGATTTCATTTTTTAATTCTTTGTAATGCGCTACTAATTGTTCAACTGCTGCAGTATCTGACATAGTCTATATTTTCTTCTGTTAATCTACTTATTTTTAAGCCATTGATTTTTAAAATCACAGTCTTTGTATTCTTGATCGATTCGAATATAAGCATTTGCTAATTTCGATTTAACCCAATTTTTAATGATTCTTTGTTTTTTATCGTTTTCAGCTGCTCGTTTAATCAACGCATAATCGTCATTTAGATTTGCTTTGTGAGGTTGTGTACGTTCCAATAAGCGAACAATTCGAACGCCTTGCTTGTGATCATATTGGTTGTAATAAAGATTAGGTGATGAAATTTCACCTTTGGTTAAGGCATCCGTTAATAAAAAGATTTGTTGATCCACTTGATTTAAATCTTCCATATCCCACGTTTGTTCACCAGAAATTGGATTTGTAATGATTCCTTTATTTTGATTGGTTAATTCATCATTAGAAAACTTAATAACGGCATCTTCCCAGTTTAGTTTATTTGATTTCAAAAGTTGATAACAAGAATCCATAATGGCAGCAGATTTTTCTAATTCCATTGGATTGAATTCTGGAATAATTAGAATGTGTTGACACGCATAATCATCTCCTTTACGTTCAATTAATTTGATAATGTGATATCCATAGGCTGTTTCAAAAATTTCAGAAACTTGACCTTTGTTTAATGAAAAGACCGTTGCTTCAAATTGAGGCACCATCATTCCTTTTGAAGCTTCAATTTTACCACCTTGCTGTGCACTTCCAGGATCCATTGAATTGATTCGCGCTTGCGTCTCGAAGCTCTTTCCGTTTTGGATGTTATTTCGAATCTCAGCTAATTTATCGTAGGCTATTTTTTTATCATCTTTGGTGATTTTTGGATAATGAACAATTTGCTGAAAACTCAATTGTGAATTAATCAAAGGTATAGAATCAACCGGAATTGTTTTGTAAAAATCTTGCACTTCTTTGGGCGTAACAGACAATCTATTTGTGATTGAACCTTCCATTTCCTGCGCTAATAATTTGTCTTTGATGACTAATCTGAACTCATCTTTTATTTGTGCAACTGTTTTTCCGTAGAATGCTTCTAATTTTTCGCGACTTCCAATTTGTTTTTCAATCAAACGTAAACGATTTTCCATCTCAGCATCTACTTGTTGATCAGAAATTTGAATACTATCCAATTTTGCTTGGTTGATTAACAACTCTTGGTACATTAATTCCTCCAAAAGTTCGCACGAAGAATTTGCGGTTAATTTACCACCAGATCCAACTAATTGTGTTTTTTGTTGCTCAATATCAGATTGTAAAATGATGTTGTCACCAACTTGCGCAACAACTTTATCGATTAACGTTCCATTTGTTTGTCCCCAACTTAAAAAAGTTACCATCAATAGTAGAAAGGTTGCGAGCGATTTTATGCGTAAAATTCTGTTAAAATGAATCATAAGTTGTTAAATGTTAATCCTATAAAGTTGGTTAAAATTGCTTTATAAACAGTGATATTTATCAATTTTTAACATGCTTTAAAAAAATGAGCCGACAAAAAAGCCAGCTCAATTTTTAAATTTTATGTTGCAATTAGTTTCCTAAGTTGTATAAAATTGATGCGTTGATTTCAATTGGATATTTCTTTGTTAATTCCTCCAACCAATTTTTCTCTAAGTAATTTTGATAATCAGATGTGATGACACCTTTCGCATCTTTTAATTCTTTTGGAGCAGGCTCCAAGATAGATTCAACTTTAACCACATAGAATTTACCATCAAAAGAATAAGATTTATTCAACCCTTTTGCCAATTTTTGCTCTTTTAAATAAGGCGTGTCTTCGATTTCAAACTTGTTCATACGAACACGCAAGTTAAGCTCACTTTCTTTGTTTACAACGTCTAACACATGTTTTGAATTGATGGTGTCATTTTTTAACATTTTAGCGACTTGATCAGCAATTTTTTGTGTTGCACATTCGTAAATTGTCGCATCTAAACGTTTTTTCCACATGTAATTCGTTCGATTTGTAGAAAAGTATGCTTTCAATCCTACTGTATCTCGCGACGCTTTGTTCCAAACTTTGTCTGACATGATTTCGTACAATAAAATACCATCGTGGTATTCATTAACCAACGCTTTGTATTCAGGATATTTTGTTGTTAATTTTGATTCTTCATAGCTTAAAATTGTTGCTTTTACCCAATTTTTAAATTGTAATTCAACAATGTTTTTAGCAGCATCCTTTTTAATTCCTTTGTAATTTGATTCTAAGTACGAAGCAAAATCTTTTTGTGTGTATGTTTTACCATCCAACATGAAAAGTGGTTTTTCTGTTTTCAAGTTAGTTGGATGCCATTTACCAATAAAATAAGTTGTGTCAAGATTTGAAACAAACCATTTTTTAGATTTTTTAGAAACATCAACAAAATTGTAAGTAGTTTTCAATTTTTCAACAAAGAAATCCTGCGTTTTTTTCGATCGTTCGTCTTTGTTGACTTTGTTTTGAAGTTCTTTTTTTAATTCTTCGAAACTTTTCAAAGGTTTTAATTCCAATCGTTTAATGATGTGGAATCCGTATTCTGTTCGAATTGGTTGGCTGATATCGCCATCTTTTTGTAAGGCGTAAGCTGCATCTTCGAAAGAAGGAACCATTCGAGTTGTTGTTCCTGTTCCGAATGCTGTTAATTCACCACCTTTTTGATTTGAACTTGGATCATCAGAAAAATTCTTAGCTAAATCTTCAAATTTTTCGCCGTTCATTAATTTAGTATAGATTTCATAGATTTTTTTCTCTCCAGTTGCAATCTCTTCTTGAGTTGCTGTTTTAGGAATAGAAACCATGATATGAGCAGTTTTAATCGTTCCACGTGTAGTTCGTGTATCTGTTACTTTTACAATGTGGTAACCAAAACGCGTTCTAAAGGGCATTGAAACTTTCCCAATTTCTGTTTTGTATGCTTGGTCTTCAAACGGGTATACCATTTGGAACGCATTGAAGAATCCTAAATCGCCACCATTTGTTTGAGCTGATGGATCTTCAGAACCATTTCTACCTTTGGCAACAGCTGCAAAATCTTCACCTTTATCAATACGCGCTTTCAAAGCCATGATTTTATTATAGGCAATCAATGTGTCAGCTGGACTTGCAGTTGGTTCAATGCGAATCAAAATATGAGAAGCACGAATTTCATTTTTTGTACGATCATACGCTTCTTTTACAAATTCTTGATTTTTACCAGCATCAATTAAATAGGGAAGGGCCAATTGTTTTTTGTAACCGTCTAATTCTTTCTTTAACTTTGGAAGCGTATCATAACCTAATGCTTCTGCTTCGGTCACTTTTAACTTGAATTTTTTAAACAATTCCATGTATTCATCCAGCGATACCTTGTCGTATTTCGGCTGTTGGTTATTTTTGAGATAAATCTGTAAAAAATCTGATTTAGTAACTGGTTTACCATTGATTTGCATTAAAATCGGGTCTTGTTGAGCTTGAATGCTAATTGCAAAAAATAATCCAATTGCGATTAAAAACTGTTTTTTCATAGTGTGTTTATCTTTAATTTTTTAGGTTTTAAAATGGAACGTAAATATAAATCGAACTTTTGATAGATCGATTTTTTTTAACGATTATTTAATACTATAATTTGGTGCTTCTCTTGAAATGGTAACATCGTGAGGATGAGATTCTCGAATTCCTGCTGAAGTAATTCGAACAAATTTAGCTCCTTTCAACGTGTCAATTGAAGCGGCACCGCAATATCCCATACCAGCTCTTAATCCACCAATAATTTGGTACATTACTTCATTTAAATTTCCTTTGAACGGAACGCGACCTGAGATTCCTTCGGGCACTAATTTTTTAATGTCATCTTCAGCATCTTGAAAATAACGGTCTTTAGAACCTTTTTGCATGGCTTCTATAGATCCCATACCTCGGTATGATTTAAATTTTCTTCCTTCGTAAATGATTGTTTCTCCTGGAGATTCTTCAACTCCAGCAAACATGGAGCCAACCATAATTGTGTCAGCACCTGCAGCAATTGCTTTAACGATATCGCCTGTGTAACGAATTCCTCCATCCGCAATAACAGGAATTCCAGTGCCTTCTAAAGCTTGAGCTACGTCATTTACAGCAGTTAATTGAGGTACACCAACTCCAGCAATAACTCGTGTCGTACATATTGAGCCTGGTCCAATTCCAACTTTCACTGCATCAGCACCTGCTTCAACTAAGTATTTTGCTGCTTCAGCTGTCGCAATATTTCCAACAATAACATCTAATGTTGGATATTTTGCTTTCACTTCTTTCAATTTTTCTACAACTCCTTTAGTGTGTCCATGAGCAGTATCGATAACAATTGCATCAACACCCGCATCAACCAATGCATCAACGCGTTCAATCGTATCTGGTGTAACGCCAACAGCTGCTGCTACGCGCAAACGACCGTAAGAATCTTTACACGAATTAGGATGTGTTTTTACTTTTATAATATCTCGGTAGGTAATCAAACCAATTAATTTATGATCTGCATCAATTACTGGTAATTTCTCAATTTTTTTCTGTTGTAATATATCTTCTGCTTTTGATAAGTCAGTACCATCAACAGTTGTAATAATGTTTTCACTCGTCATTACTTCACGTATCGGTCGACTCATGTTTTTTTCAAATCGTAAATCTCTATTGGTTACAATTCCTTTTAATTTTCGATTTGAATCAACCACTGGAATTCCTCCAATACCATTTTCTTTCATCAATAAAAGTGCATCTTTAACCAATGCATCTTCAGATAAAGTTACAGGATCTAAAATCATTCCACTTTCTGACCGCTTCACTTTTCGAACTTCTAATGCTTGTTCAGCAATTGTCATATTTTTATGAATCACACCAATACCACCTTGTTGCGCCATAGCAATTGCTAACTTAGCATCTGTAACTGTATCCATTGCCGCAGAAACAATAGGAGTATTGACAAGAATATTACGCGTAAATTTACTTTTTAATTGAACATCTCTTGGAAGAACTTCAGAATAAGCTGGAACTAATAATACATCGTCGTATGTTAGTCCTTCTTGAATTTTATTGATGTTTGTTAATGACATGTGAACCTATTTTTTATAATAAATTCTTGCAAAAGTAGTTATAATTTATGAGAAAATTACTATTTTATCACATAAAATTCGTAGGTTAGAAAGTCCCATAATTGTTAATTAAATGCAATTTTTTTGTACGTTTATTTAATTAACTTTAGACTTGTATTCAAAACAAATAAATATGATTCGATATTTTCTCATTAGCTGCATCTTTTTTGCTAATTTAATTGTGTTTGCTCAACGATCGATTGACACGACAAAATTAATGCAGTTGTCTGGGGTGACAATATCAGAATTAGATATGAATCCATTGCCTTACACAACAGTTTACAATAAATCTTTGAAAAGAGGCGTGATTGGTGATTATTTTGGTTTTTTCTCAATGGTTGTTTTACCAGGAGATACCTTATTATTCTCAAACTTCAATTATTCAACATCTACATACATCGTTTCAGATACGTTGAAGGATAATCGATATTCTATGATTCATGTAATGCACAGAGATACGGTTAATTTGCCGGCTGTTACTGTTTATCCTTGGCCTTCAAGAGAAGATTTTGCAAGGGCTTTTGTAGAAATGGAGCCGTATGATGATGCAATGCGACGTGCACAACGTGAATTGTCAGGTGAAAGCTTGGCTTTTGTAGCGGCTCGTTTGGATAATGATGCATCGTTAGCAGCTGGTTACGCTTTGAATCAACGCTATTCAAAACTCTACACAAACAATCAAATGCCAGTTAACAATTTATTGAACCCATATTCTTGGGCTAAACTGATTCAAGATTGGAAACAGGGAAAATTATCTAAACAATAGGATGAAGGGATTGATTAATGTAACAATTGTTTAATGTGTAAATGTAACATTGAAACGAGATCGTGATTCTGCTGAGATCGAATCTAATGACTAATCAACTAATGACTAATGCCTTTAAAAAAAGGATATTAAGACTACAAGAATGAAGGAATGAAAGAGTCAAGACTAGATCGTGATACTGCTGAAATCTAAAACTAATGCCTTATGCCTTATGCCTAACTAACTAACTAACTAACTAACTAACTAACTAACTAACTAACTAACTAACTAACTAAACTAACCAACTAAAGCCCCATAAGCTTCTTCTTTCGATAATTTAATTACTTTTCCAATTGGCAGTTTATTTAAACTAATTTTCCCGATTTTAGTTCTGATTAATCTCAATGTTGGAAACCCAACAGCTGCAGTCATTTTACGAACTTGTCTGTTTTTCCCTTCGGTAATACTCAATTCAATCCACGAAGTAGGAATATTGGCTCTGAAACGAATGGGTGGTATTCTGTCTTCAATTTTAACATCGTCAATGATAACACACGTAGCCTTTTTAACTTGGTGAATTTTACCTTTGTGATTGATGTTGATTGAACCATTTTGAAGTTGTTCGATTGCAGTTGGCGTTATTGCACCTTCAACTTGAACCAAATAGGTTTTAAAATGGTTTTTTTCAGGACTTAAAATTTTGTTTTTAAAATTGTTGTCATTTGTTAATAGAAGTAAACCTTCACTATCTTTATCGAGTCGACCAACCGGATAAACGTTTGGCGGAAAATCATGTAATTGGCCGAGTAATAAATCACTTTTTTCACCAGTAAATTGACATAAATAACCGTAAGGTTTGTGCGCCATGAAATAGTGAAATTCCATTATTTTTTACACGTTAATACAAATGCTGGTGGAAAATTTAACGGAGTAAATTCAATTGCTATTTTGGGAAAAACGCGATTGATTTGGCGTTTAATTTGCAAAGTATATTGAAATTGTATATACTTTCCATCATCTTTTAATGCATTTTTAGAACTAACTAAAATACTTTCTCGCAGCGGTTTAGGAAAATTAGATAAGGGTAATGAAGAAACAATGCAATCTGCATGTGTAAATTTATTTTCAGTTAAGTAATGTTGTATTTTTTCAGCAGTATCGTGAATCAAGATAACGCGTTCGTCATGAATTGATTTTTTTAGCGCTTTGTAAAAATTATCATTTAACTCAAATACTAATAAGCGAGCATCAGGCGCCATTTTTTGAATGATTTCTTTTGTGAACACTCCTGTTCCAGGTCCTAATTCAACGATAACTTTATCTAAACTAAAATCAATATTTTTAAGCATTTTTTTTGCCAAGAATCGAGAACTTGGGGCCATTGCGCCTACCATTTTTTTCTCTTTCCAAAATTGCTTTAAAAATCCTTTTTTTTCAGGCATATCGTTAGTCTGCTTTTAGCGCTAATTTACCATTATTTAGGACTCCAACAACATCTCCAGTTAGTTCATGTCCAATGAATGGCGAATTAAACGTATTTGAAACGATCGTGTCTTTTTCGAAAATCCATTTTTCATCTGGTGTAAACAGCGTTAAATCAGCTTTTTGTCCTACCTCAATTGGGCATGATGGTATGGCTAATATGGAGCGGGATTTTTGTGTTAAACAATTAATAATTTTTTGTAATTCAAATTCTTTACAATTTCCTAAACTAGCAAAAACTGTTTGAAGATTGATACAACCAAACGAAGCATTGTCAAATTCAACATCTTTTTCTTCTTTATCATGCGGACGGTGGTCGGAAACAATTGTGTCAATTGTACCATCATTAACTCCATTCCATAAAGCTATGCGATCAATTTCTCTTCTTAATGGCGGCATTACTTTGAAATTTGAATCAAATCCTAAAACTTCTATTTCGTTGTAAATCAAATTCAATACATGCACATCGCAGGTAATATTTAATCCGGCTTTTTTGGCTTTTTTTACTAACTCAACACTTTCTGCGCAAGAAATACCTGTTAAATGAATTGAGCCACCAGTATATTCTGTTAAGCGTATATTTCGTTCAATTTGTATGATTTCTGCAATTGTAGGATCAGCTTTTAATCCCGTTTTAGTGGAAGCTTCTCCTTCATTTACCATTCCATTTCCAGCAATGCTGTAATCTCTTGAAAATGCTATGATTTTCCCATTAAAATTCTTTGAATAGAGTAATGCTCTGTACATAATACCAGCATTAACAGGTGTTAAGTCATCACTAAATAAGTTGACTCCCGTTTGGTGCATATCATACATTTCAGCTAGATTTACACCGGCTATTTTTTCTGTAATTGCTCCAATTGGGTGAATAGATGTTGTGTGGTTTTCAGCCCTTCTTAAAATATATTCAATGGTCGTTTTACCATCAATTACTGGGAGCGTGCTAGGAAGAATTGCAACATGCGTATATCCTCCAAGAGCTGCAGCATCTAATCCAGAATCAATTGTTTCTTTGTGTTCTTCTCCTGGATCAGAAAAATGCGCTTTCAAATCAACCCAGCCCTGCGAAATGTGTAGGTTTTCCGAACTAATTTCTTGTGCATCAGTTGCTTCGATTGTATTTTCGATTTTACTAATAATACCATCTTCAATTAAAATGTCTTTCTGTTGGTTAAACAAACTCGAATCAGCATCAACAATTTTTGCTCTTTTAATTAGAATTTTCATAGTACGTTTTGATTAATTTTTCCACAACTTTAAAAGTAATATTTCAGTCACTAAAAACAATAGGGCTAAAATTATAAATAGTTTCCAATATTCGTAGGGCTTTTCTAATTCTATAGTGGTATTACTTTGTCCGTTTGTTATTTCACTCGTAATAATATGTTCTATTCCTTGATTTTTCAATCCGATTTTTATTTCAGGTACAGTTAAGCAGCTTGTTTGCGATTCAGAACGATCGTAATTTAATGATAAGTAGCCTAAGTTTTTATCATTTTTTAGGACATAGTTTCCAGCGTCTAACAGTTCCAATGCTTGTAATCCGTTGATGGAAACATCGAAATTAAAACCATTATCTTTAATCGATGGGATTAAATCAATTTTATCTTTTACTAAATGAATAGGTTCGGACGAATTGTACGTTGAAAAAACAGGGAACGAAGCGTCTTTTCCAATAATTAAGTTATTTGGTGACTTTCGTTGACTCATTTCAGCTATTCGCAATAATATAGAAGGGTAGAGTGCATTAGTAGTAAATGTCCCGAAATTTGGAGTTAAACAACTTGTGAATAAAAACGATTGCTGCATTCCGCTACTTCTTAAGAAAAGCGGTGAACTGTTTTGGAGCTGAATTAATTTTAATGCCGAACCAGCTGAATTAACTTGGTAATAGTTAGAAATAGCTGGGAAATTTAAGGTTTCTTTTTCCTTTTCAAACATGCCCTTGAAGAATGGATCTTCGTAGAAGAGTTTTTTTATTTTTGTTCCGCCATTATTCAAAGTGCCTAAAACAGGTAGATTTAATTTTTTTAAGCAGGAATTCCATTCCGCTTTGTTGATCTTTTCACCAGGAAAAAAGGCAAGTGTGCCACCTGATTTTGAAAAACTCGTTAAGTTTTCACTGAATCCAGAAGGTATTTCATTTAGGCCATTTAATACAATTAAATCAGCTTTTTTTATTGCATCAAGCGTACATGCGGATTGATTAATTTGACTTGTTTTGTAAAATGGCTCAACGTTAAAAACTCGTTCAACTGTAGGTGAGGCATTTTCACCATTCACAATTAAAACGTGCATTGTCTCATTTATTGAATAAGAAAAATAAAAATCATCATCCCAAAATAATTGTGCATCGTTTAAGGTGATTTTTCCTTTTTTGAATCCACTAGATAGATCAGAGTAATTGATACTCGTTGTAACTTTACCATTAGCTGGAATAGCAATGAAAACATCGCGTTTTGATCGATCTACAACACAATGTAATTCAATATTTTGAAGCGCTTCGTTTCCACTGTTACCAATTCTAATAAATAAGGTGTTGTTTTCATTAATTTTTCGAATAGGTGATTCGAACCAAACAGAATCTATGAAACAATTGCTTGTTTTTTGAGGACGAAGTGCAATGGGGTAATAATAATTCGTGTTGTCATTTTTTAAATTCGAAAAATGAGCGCTTTGTTTTTGGAAATCAGATAAGAAAATAAATTGACGAATACCTATGCGTTGTATTGTAAGGTGTTGGTTTTCAATAAATTCTTTTTGCCAGTTGATAACATCGTCCAATTTGCGAACAATTGCAGTTGGTGTAATTTTGTCCAATTCTTGAAGGGCTGCAACCTTTGTTAATAAACGTTGTTCTACACCATCCATTTTATTTGTATTCAACAAAATACGTGTTTCTATCGGGACTTTTTTTATTAATTTTCGCGCCATTTCTATGGCTTCTGAAAGTAATTCTCCTTCAGTGCCTTTTGCAGACATTGAGAAGGAATTGTCTATATAGATTGCCATAAGGGGTTTTCCTCCTCCATTAGCATTGTTTTTTAAAGGTGTAAAAGGTTGCGCAAATGCAAAAATTAAGGACGTTAAAGCAAATAAACGTGCTAATAGAACCAATAAATGTTTTAATTTTTGAGTAGAACGGGTTTGTTGGTCAACGTATTGAATGAATTTTAAACTAGAAAAATAAAGTGTTTTGTACTTTCTGAAATTGAATAAATGAATGATAACCGGAATTGCCAGCGCTAGCAGCGCCCAAAGAAATGCAGGGTACACAAACTTCATGCCCCAAAAATAAGCATTTTTTAGTCAATTTTACTAGTCATTTTTGTATAAAATTATTTTTTTTGAAATTATAATTTCAAAATGAAAGTTGAAGTATCAAAAGAAAAAAAAGCGAGGATATTCCTCGCTTAATTTAATAGAATAAAGTTAATTTACCTTTAATTGTGCTTCAAGATATTCTCCGATTTTTAATGCTCTGTTTTCTCTTAAGCCTCCGGTTACATCTTGTGTTATTTTAGATTTAACATAAACTTTTAATAAGTCATCAGTTTGTTTGTAATAGATACCTGTTACTGTTCTCCATTCGTTAAAACCCATTCCTTTTTTTCCAATCATATTATTTTGCTCTAAGTTTTTTGATTTGATTGTATAATTGAAATGAAGGAACGATAATTGAATAATATTGTCAATTCTATCTTTTGAAATATTTTTATTTATTTCAAAATAATATTCATTACTTTTTTTATCCAACCATGAAGGAGTTGAAGTTGTTTTTAATTCTGTAGTGTATTTTTCAAAATCTATTGAAGCTGAATCTGAAGAGAAGTCAGAAATTCTTGCAGTAGACACACAACTACTTAAAATCATTGATACGCCTAGGCATAAGATTGATACTTTAATTACTTTTTTGTTCATTTTTTTTGGTTTAATAAATAAATAAGATAAAAAAATTAAAAACACTTATTAAAATCTAATGCAACAAAATAAAAATAATGTAATATTAACGCAATAAAGATAAATTTGTGGTTTCAATTTTAAATTACACTTGTAATTCGATACAAATTTATTACTATTTTTTTTAATTCAAAAACAATTTTAATTTTTTTTTAAATGCACCTTAATCCAGAAGATTTAAAAGATTTTTTAGATCAAAAAGTAATGGAGTATAACACCACTCAATTTATTGAACCAGACCCAATAAGTGTTCCGCATCGCTATTTATTGAAAGAAGACCAAGAAATTGCTGGATTTTTAGCAGCAAGTATCGCTTGGGGAAATCGCAAGATGATCACTAAAAATGGACATAAAATGCTCGATTTAATGGGGGAGAGTCCGTTTGATTTTATTTGCAATCATTCCGAAAATCAATTAGAGCGATTGCAATCGTTTGTTCATCGAACATTCAATGGAGAGGATTTTTGCTATTTTATTAAAGCACTCAAAAATATTTATGAAAATCATGCAGGTTTAGAAGCATTATTTATTCGTTATCAAACAGCAGATTCCTTGCAACCAGCTATTCATCAATTTCACAAGCATTTTTTTGAAATTGAACATCCCGATCGCACAAGAAAACATGTTGCAGATCCATTAAAAGGTTCTGTTGCAAAACGCCTCAACATGTATTTGCGTTGGATGTGTCGCAAAGATGCTACTGGTGTTGATTTAGGGATTTGGAACATTAATCCTGCCAAGTTGAGTTGCCCGTTGGATGTTCACAGTGGAAATGTAGCCCGAAAACTGGGTTTGTTAACCCGAAAGCAAAACGATCCAAAAGCTTTGTTAGAATTGGACACTAATTTACGCTTGTTAGATGCGAAAGACCCCGTAAAATATGATTTTGCGTTGTTTGGATTGGGAATTTTTGAAGGATTTTAAAACTAGTTTATTAATTAAAAAGTAATTGATTTTATTAAAAATTTAAAATGAATCCTTACTTTTACACCCAATTTTGGAATCATTTTATTTAAAAACACCATATGTTATCTTTGAAAAAGCAGTTATTTCTTTTATTTTCATCAATACACGTGCTTTCATTTGCACAATTAGATAGTGTTAAAACAGATTTAAACGAAATTCCGGTTAACGCTATTCGTATAAAAGTTCTTTACCGGTCAGTCGCTCAGAATGTAGTGATTATTTCTAAAGAACAAATTCAAAATTCACCTGCAAGAAGTTTACAAGAAGTTTTAAGTATAGTTGCTGGAGTGGATGTCCGCCAAAGAGGAGTAGGTGGAGTTCAAGCTGATATTGGCATTCGAGGTGGAAGCTTTGAGCAAACGTTGTTTTTATTAAATGGTGTTAAATTAACGGATCCACAGACGGGGCATCATGCAATGAATATTCCAATTCCATTAGATGCGATTGAGCGAATTGAAGTTGTTAAAGGTCCATCAACCCGTGTTTATGGTCAAAATGCTTTTGCGGGTGCTGTTAATATTATTACAAAACTTGGCGAGAAAACAAGTGTTGTATCGACGTTGTATGGAGCAGATTTCAATACGTTTGGCGGAAGTTTATATGTTAATATTCCAGTAAAAAAGCGATTAAAACAAGCTATTGCACTTTCAAAAGATGCTTCAGATGGGTATTGGTATAATTCAGATTATCAAGTGACAAATTTAAATTATGAAGCGAGTTTTAGATTGAATAGCAAAAATGAATTAAAAGGAGTAATTGGCTACACGGTTCGAGATTTTGGCGCAAATGGATATTATTCTAAAAGTTTTCCTGATCAATGGGAGGCGACTAAAACAGGTTTTGTTGCTTTTTCGCATGAATACAAAAAAGACAGATTAAACATACTATCTAGAGCATATTTTAGAACCAATCAAGATGAGTTTCGCTTAAAGAAAAATGTTCCTTCTTTTTACACTAATCGCCACCGCTCGGAGGTTAAAGGGCTTGAAGTTAATGCATCATTTAGATCAAAATATGGTATAACAGGTTTAGGGATTGAGGCACGCGATGAAGCAATAATTAGTTCAAATTTAGGAGAGAGAAATCGTCAATTTATCGGTTTGTTTTTAGAACATAAAAAGACATTTTGGGATAAAATTGATGTAAATGTTGGAATTCATTCTACACGATATAGCACAAATACTTGGAGACATTTTCCAGGTGTTGAGGTTGGTTACAATCTATTTAAATCGCTGCGATCTTATTTAAATTACGGAATGAGTTACCGTGTACCAACGTATACCGAGTTGTTTTATGTTGACCCAAGTACTTCTAGTAATGCAAATTTAAGTGTGGAAGAGGCAAAAACAATTGATTTAGGGTTGATTTTCACTAAAGATTCTTGGCGAATGGAGTTGGTATATTTTAACCGACAAACAACTAATTTGATTGATTACGTGCGTGATTCTAGTATGATTTCTCCAAATCCAAACAAGTGGACACCAAAAAACATCGGAAAAGTTAATTTTAATGGAATCGAATTTTCAGGAAAATGGATACCGGATTTTAAAATAAATGGCGTTGAATTTAAAGAAGTGGCTGTTTCTTATAATTATATAGACGCTTCTGTTTTGCAACAAAATGGTTTAGAATCGAAATATTCTTTAAGTGCTTTACACCAACAATTTATTACTTCTTTTACGCTAGAATTAGTTAAAAAAATTCGATTTGTTCCAGTTTTACGCTATATTGAACGAATGAATTTAAATTCATATACCTTGATTGATGCTAAATTAATTTACCAACATCACCCTAAATTCAAATGGTTTGCAGAAGTTTCCAATGTTTTTGATGAAGATTATACAGAAGCTGGATATGTTCAAATGCCAGGTAGATGGGTGAAAATCGGTGTAAATTTGCGATTGGATTAAGTCTTGGGTCGAGGGGATTTTTCTTAAGAATTCTTAAAGCGATTGATTTTTACAACATTGCAATATTGTAAAGAAATTGATTTTACTTTGAACTTACAACATTACAATATTGTAAAGAAATCAAAATAAAATCATAAAATATTTCCATCTTTCATTACCAATTTTCGGTCTGACATGTTTGCCAAAATTTCATTGTGCGTAACAATTACAAACGTTTGATTCATGTCTTTTCTTAGTTGGAAAAATAATTCATGCAATTCTTTCGCGTTTGTTGAATCCAAATTTCCGGAAGGTTCATCTGCAAAAATCACTTTTGGTTGATTAATCAACGCCCGACAAACAGCTATTCGTTGTTGTTCTCCTCCAGATAATTCATTTGGTCGATGCGTTGCACGGTTATTCAAGCCAATCATCTCTAGTAGTCGTAATCCTTTTTCTTTTGCAGCATGCATGCTTTCTCCTTTAATCAATGCAGGCATGATGACATTTTCCAATGCAGTGAATTCAGGTAACAATTGATGCGCTTGAAAAATAAAGCCAATTGATTGATTTCTAAAAGCTGCAATTTTTTTAGAGGATAATAGAAATGGGTTGATTCCATCGATTTCAATTAATCCTTCATCAGGCTTATCTAATGTGCCTAATAATTGTAAAAGTGTTGTTTTGCCAGCTCCTGAAGAACCAACAATTGAAACGATTTCACCTTTTTCAATGTGTAAATCAATACCTTTTAAAATGGCTAAATTGCCATATGATTTTTGTATGTTGGTTGCTTTAAGCATCTGGTTTTAAATTCAAAACATGTCCCATTTTGTCACGCTTAGTTTTTAAATAAAGTTCATTGTGCACATTGCTTTCTATTTCTAAGCCAACATTTTCAACAATTTCTAGTCCATAACCAATTAAACCAGTTCGTTTTGTTGGGTTATTAGATAACAAACGCATTTTTGAAATTCCTAAATCACGAATAATTTGTGCACCAATTCCATAATCACGTTCGTCGCCTTTGAAACCTAACTCAATATTTGCTTCTAAAGTATCCATTCCTTGTTCTTGCAATTTGTAGGCTTTTAATTTATTAACCAAGCCAATTCCTCGACCTTCTTGGTTCATGTATATAATGGCGCCTTTACCTTCTTTTTCGATAATATCCATTGCTTTGTGCAATTGTGGTCCACAATCACAACGACAAGAACCAAAAATATCGCCTGTTAAGCAGGAAGAATGTACTCGAACATAAACTGCTTCGTCTTTTTCCCACGTTCCTTTAACTAAGGCTAAATGTTCTTGACCAGAATTTGTTTCTTTATAGGCATACAATTGAAAATCTCCTTGTGTTGTAGGCATTTTAACATCAACCAAACGCTCAATTAGCGACTCATGTTTAATGCGGTATTCAATTAAATCTTCAATAGAAACAATTTTTAAATCAAATTTTTCCGCAATTATCATTAGTTCTGGCAATCGCGCCATTGTTCCATCTTCATTCAAGATTTCAACAATTACACCAGCAGGTTCAAATCCAGCCAAACGAGCTAAATCTATTGCTGCTTCAGTATGTCCAGCTCGACGTAAAACACCTTCTTTTTTTGCGCGTAACGGAAATATATGTCCTGGTTTACCCAAGTCTGATGGATTCGTTTCTGGATCGATTAAAGCTAATATTGTTTTCGAACGATCACTGGCTGAAATTCCAGTTGTACATCCGTGACCATTTAAATCTACCGATACTGTAAAAGGTGTTTCATATGTTGCCGAGTTTGAACGTACCATCAAATCTAAGCCTAATTCATCGCATCGATCTTCAACAATTGGGGCACAAATCAATCCTCGTCCATGAGTTGCCATAAAGTTGACAATTTCTGGTGTTATGTTACGTGCTGCTGTTAAAAAATCTCCTTCGTTTTCACGGTCTTCATCGTCAACAACAATTACAACTTTTCCTTGTTTGATCTCTTCAATGGCTTCTTCTATGGTATTCAATGTAAATTTCATGGTCTATATTTGAACTGCAAAATTAAGCTAAATATTCTTGATTAAGGCACAAATTTATTTATAAGTAACACCATTTTGAATTAAATCTGAAAGGTGTGTTGTGGTTTTTTTCCAACTGTATTTTTCTTTCACTAATTTTTGTCCGTTTTCAGCGATTTTACGATATAAAATCGGATCATTTAATAAGCGTTGTATGCAACTAATATATTCATCTGCAGAATCAGCAACTAAAATAGATTCATTGTGAACTGCTTGAATTGCATTATTGGCTAAATCTGTTGTAATACAGGGTAAACCAACTGCCATTGCTTCTAATAATTTATTTTGCATACCCGTTCCAATTTTCATTGGTGCAATAAATATTCTACCACTTAAATAAGCTGTTCGAATATCATCAACCCATCCATTAAGAGTAATTTGAGGTAATTTATTACTTTTTTTAATTAAAATCTGTGAGGGGTTTGCACCTGAAATTAAATACCTAAAATTTGAATTTTTAGGTAGCAGCTCATTAATAATAAAATCGATTGCTTCAATATTTGGTGGGTAATTAAGGTTCCCTACAAAAACTAGGTCGTTGCTAGCTTGTATTGAAAGTGATTCGAAAAAATGCGGATCAATTCCGTTCGGAATAACTTGAATATTCTGTTTATCTGGATGTAAAATCAATTGTTTATCTTGCTCACTGATAATTGTTTTTACTTCAAAATAGTCAAAAATACTGCGTTCATACAATTTTAATCTTCTGGCTTCAATCTTAAAAATAAACCGATAATACCAAGGTGTTTTTAAAATTCTTCGTTCAATACCCATCGATAATGCATCCATGTAATCCAATGTTTTTGGACAAGAGTGAAAATTTTTCACATATTCAGCTGCGCGTATTAATTGACAGTAAATAAAATCTGGTTGAAATTCTTCCAAAATTCGATTTATTTTCCGCTGCCCAATATAAGAATAGAAAAAGCCAATTTGAAATGGTTTGTTGGAGAAAAATGTTAAGAAAATATTGATAAATATACTTATTCTGGAACGTTTTATCACGTTTATTTGATTGCAAAAAGGCTTAATTTGTTCGAGTTGATTCGGTGATATTGTTTGATTTGTTAAGGCGATTAAATTAATTGAATAGGTAATCGACAATTCTTTTAAATGATAATATGCACGCAATTTATCTCCTTTCTCTAGCGGGAATGGAAAACGTGACACAAGCATCACCAATTTTGGTTTATTGTTATTTGAAGCGCTCAATTATTTTAGTTAATACAGCTGAGAATGAATAATGTTGTTGTATAAATTCTTTGGCTTGTTGTCCAATCGTTTGACGTAATTCTTCCGAAGTAATTAACTGCTGAATTTTCGATATAAATTCTTCTGAAGATTTAACGATAATCAATCCGCTGTTGTGAGGAATCCCAATAGCTCCAATTTCAGTTGTTATTATAGGTACGCCATATGACATAGCTTCTAGTAATTTCACGCGCACTCCAGAACCAGTCATTATTGGTGCCACTAAAATACCACTACTTTGGAAGAAGTTTGCTAAATCTTCAACAAATCCAACATGTTCAACACCATTTATCAGTGCTTGTTTGGTTGAAAATGAACCAGCTAATTTTAACGTTAAAAATGGAAATTCCTTTTTCAAAATAGGAAATAAATCCTCTTTTAACTTTTGAACTGCTTCAATATTTGGAAACCAATTCATCGAACCAACAAAAAACAAATCATTTATTGAATAATCCACTTGTCGATGATTCATCTCAAAATGCATTGGAACAACTGTACAAGGTGTAGTTACACCTAAATCATTGATTGAATTAGCATCATTTTCTGTTAATGTAAACAATTCGTCAGCTTCAGAGAATGCTATGATTTCTTTCGTTTTTAAACGATTTGCTATGTAAGTATACGCTATTTTTTTGAATGGATTTTTCGTTGAATTACTTTTTTGAAGCCATAAATCATGTTCTACATTGTGTGTGCGTATAAAAATTCGCGTGTTTTTTCTTTTTTTTAGTTCTGTTAGATAGGGCGCTAAATAAATGCTTTCCATCACCACAATCACTTCTTCATTGGGCGCAAAATTTGAAATGGCTATCTCTAATTCCGGAACGTAAAAACGTGTTATATTGTAAGAATTCCCGAGAAAAAAACTTTTTATAAAACCAAAAATAGTTGGTTTCGTTGCAACTTCAAACACTTTAATCGAACATTTTTCTCGAATATCTTTTGGATATTCCGTGCTTTTAAACGGATGTTTTTCTGTTGAAAGGGTGAAATGTGTAATAGGAATCTCGGTTGCTAAAAGTAATTCTAGCAATGCTTGCATCGCTTTGCAACCACCATCAACTGTCGGATAAACCGGCTTATTTGTTAGGTAAAGTAGCTGCATTTTTTTTCTTGAATCGTGAAAATATTTTTTTCCATTTTGATGCATCAAAAATGGGAGAATCATTTGCTGCTGCTCTTGTTAAAAGCACTGCAATTGGTGTTAATATTGCTGATGCAAACCACATTCCAATAAATGGAGAAACAACTTGGGATGTTGCTAAGCTTTCACCAGTACTTATCAAAATAAAATAAACCATGAACAATAATGCAGCAATAACAACGGGAGCACCAAAACCTCCTTTTTTGACAATTGCCCCCAAAGGCGCTCCAACAAAAAACAGCACTATTATAGCATATGTCAAGGCGAATTTTCGGTGAAATTCAATCCAATAGCCATCAACATCGTGCTGAATACTTTTCATGTAATCTGCTTGTGCCAATAAATTTTCATTTTGTCGGCGAATTTTTGATTGAACATTGGCAATTGCAGTAGCTTTTTCAAAATCAGATAATTGATTAAATTGTTGTGCTTTTTTCGGAACTGTGGAACTGATAACGAGTCCATTTCCAGCTCCATTCATAGTGTCTTTTTTGAAATTAATCGCTTGAAAATAGGGGTGATCGTATTTATAGCTTTGTAAGAAATTCAACAGTGTCGTTCCTCCGTTTTTTTGAACGGAATCAATTGCGTTATAAATTTGAAATACATTTAACATCTCATGTTTGTCAGCAAACAATTCATCTTGTGATCTCTTTAAGGAAAAACCATCGAGTTGAATTTTATATGTTGCGACTTCAAAGCTGGAACGTCGCGCAGGTCGTTTATTGTTTTTGTTAGGGAAAATTAAACCTTTTGGATCGAAGCTAGGCGATTGAATAGATAACTCTTCCATTACAATTCCTTTTTTTAATTCAAAAAACAAATTCTTACCGTTCACAGTTTTAAACATTTTCCCTTGTTCAGCTCGTATTGTTTTGATTTCATTCGGATTGGTGTGGTCATGTATTAATATTCCTTTAAACGTATTTCCTTTTCCACTTTCCACTTTAATGGCGTAACCTTCTAATTCTCTACTATAAACTCCGGGTTTAATCAATGATGCAATCTTAGTATTTTGAATATCGTAAATTAGTGAATGCCATTTTAAATTAGCAACAGGGATAATGTAATTGGAGAAATACAACGTGAATGCTGCGATTCCAATAATAGAAAAGGTTAGGGGACGAAGAATGCGGTACAAAGATAAACCGCTTGCTTTTAATGCTGTTAATTCATTGTTTTCGGTCAAATTTCCAATCGTCATAATCGATGACAAAAGAACAGCTAATGGCAAAGCTAAAGGAATTAAACTCGCGGAAACGTAAAACAACAATTCTAAAATGACAAATGTACTCAAACCTTTGCCCATTAAATCGTCGATGTATTTCCATAAAAATTGCATAACAAGTATGAACATAGAAATTGCCAGTGTCACAAAAAATGGACCTGCAAAAGTTCGAATACTAAAAACGTATAGCCGTTTCAAATGAAATTTCTTTAATGAAGGTCAAAGATAAGAAAACGAATTTAAATGAAGACTTGAATAAAACTTCTTATGCGCCTAAAATGCGTTTTAAATCTTGAATTTGCTGCTCCCATAACATGGTAACTTCTTCTACCTCGTCTTCTTCAGCAAAATCACTGATTTTTAAGACCGCAGCTTTTGTCATTGGATCAATTTCAAATTCCATTTCAAAGAAATAGTCGCTTTTTTCATCTTTTTCCCATTGAAAACGTACACGGGAATTTCCTTTTTTTGTAATTAATCGCGCTTTTTCTTCGCTTCCATCCCAAATAAATGTATAAACATCATCTTTGATATTTACATCGTCTGCAAACCATTCGCTTAATCCACTTGGTGTACTTATCATCCCTTCTAAAACTTTAGGAGATGTCTTTAATAGGTATTCAAAAGAAATTTTAACTTTTTGACTCATAGTAGCAATCTGCGGTATTATAATTTTCCTAAAGATACAATTTCCTTTTGAATGCATATGATTCATTGGCTTAATTGTTATTAACAATTTATTATTTTTTCTTGTTATTAAAATCAAGTTGTTTTTACGAATTCAAATTGTTTACAATCAAACAGATACTTTAATTTATTAAAAAGTTCACTCAAATTTCATGAATAACTAAAAATAATGTATATTTGCACCCTCAAATCTAACGCTTGATTAGAGGATATTTATGGCGAGGTAGCTCTCCCGAAAGTTATCGGGAGGTTAGAGCGCAGAAAAAATATGGCGAGGTAGCTCAGTTGGTTAGAGCGCAGGATTCATAACCCTGAGGTCGAGAGTTCAAATCTCTCTCTCGCTACAAAGGAAAGCCCAGTTTAAC
>CANLIL010000033.1 GCA_947491305.1 Flavobacteriales bacterium
CCAAAATCAGAACTTGATTTAATCCAAATTGGAATTTTTGCAGGTTATTTATTACCATTGGATCAATTTCATTTTGTTCTCGGAATGGGTGCGTATGTGCGCGATAAATTCAATACCGACGGTAGATTGTATCACCGAATTGGGATGCGTTATTACTTTAAGAATGGTATAAATGCGCAACTCGTTTTGCATTCACATTGGGGGAGGGCAGATTTTGCTGAATTAGGAATCGGTTACACATTTAATCAAAAGAAATGAAGCTAATTCTAACATTGCTAGTGCTAGTGATTTTTTCATCGTGTAAAAAAGAAGAAAATCGTTCTTGTTTTAAATCTATTGGAGAAAATTCTTCAATAGAAATTAATCTTTCACCCGTAGATGAACTTGTTTTAAAATCAGACATTACCTATGTTTTATTCATAGATACGTTGGATAAAGTTATCATAAAAGGAGGAAAGAATTTATTGAATTTCGTAACGATTGATCAATCTGGAAAGCGATTAGCAATTGAAAATGGGAATGATTGTTCTTTTTTAAGAAATTATGAAGATGATATTATTGTAGAAATACATGCCTCTAATTTGAAAAAAATAGCTTTTGCGGGCACGAAAAAATTGATTAATTCAACGCCACTGCAATTAGATAGTCTTTGGATTGATGCGTTTGATGGTTCGGGTATCATTCAATTAAATGTTCAAACTAACTTTTTAAAACTGAGTTCTGATTTTGGGTACACCGATTTTATAATCAATGGAACTTCTGATTATTTATTGTGCAATTTAGGTGGAAGTTCCTATGCTAATTTATATAACTTGGTCGTGAATGATTCCATTACAGTTGTTTCGAATACCCAAAGGGATATTTTAGTTAAACCAGCCGCTATAAAGCTAAAAGCGCAATTGAATCAAAGTGGAAATGTGCTTTACAAAGGAATTCCAAGTTCTATTTTTTATATGCGCTATGGAAAAGGTGAGTTAATAAATAAAAATTAATTACCTCTTTTTATTTGCATTAGTATTTTAAATGCTTTGTCAACGTCGTCTTGTTTTACTACAACAGTAAATTCATTTGATGTAGACATTATCTCTACAATATTGATTCCTTCCCAAGCCAAATGCTTCAAGATATAGTAATAAATACCATAGATTTCAGTGTTGATTTTTGGAAGTTTAACGGTGATTGAAGATAAGTCTGGTGTATGAGAGCGCAATTTTTCTGTTTTGAAAATTGTTTCTAATACCTCACTTTGATTTGTACTTATGATAAAAGTTGTTTCAGAAACGCCTTTACAAAGCGTAAAAAAACTATCGTTGTCCTTATTGATTTCTCGGATTAATTCTGTTTGTTTTGCTTTTAATGATTCAGAATTTTCAAACGTATAATCGGTTAAGTTGCTTCGTACTAAAAAGTCACCTAAATCACCTAAAACGTTCGTTATTTTGATGTTTAATTTATGGTACAAACCTGGCGCCATTCGTTTAATTGCCATTACAATAGCTCCTTCTTTGACTTCTTTGCCAATAATTTCTTCTAATTCAGGCTTTAATTTTCGCGCTAATGCAGAAATATTAATTAAATCTTCTGTCATTGCCTCGCGAAGGAAAGGACTCTTATTTATTAGTTCTTCAGTTGTTTTACCAATAGATTGCATAGTAGCTTTTGTTTAGTTTTGTCGTAAAATTAAACAATCTGTTGAAATAAATTCTATTTTGTTAAATTTTTAATTAATTCAATCTATTGCTTTTTGGTATAAGTGATAGGCTAAATTCAATTGTTCTTCTCTCGTTAAATGACTTGTGTCTATTACAATTGCATCGCTTGTTTGGATCAATGGACTTTCAATTCTATTGGAATCTAATTCATCGCGTTGCACTAAATTATCGTATACTTCTTGAAACGTTGTTTGTACACCTTTATCAATTAATTCGTCAAATCTTCTTTGCGCTCTGATTTCATTGCTTGCAGTTACGAACAGTTTTAATTCTGCAGCAGGAAAGACAACCGAGCCGATATCGCGACCATCCATGATGATTCCACCATTAACGCCCATTTTTTGTTGTTCTTCTACTAATCTTTGGCGAACTTCTTTAATCGTTGCTATTTTTGAAACATTGGCAGCTACATCGGGCATACGAATTAATTCTTCGACATTTTCGTTATTTAAAAACAAATCTGCTTTGTCTGTTTTAGTATTGTATTCAAATGAAAGGTTGATTTCATTCAAGAGATTAATTATCTTCTCCGTTGAAGGTGTTCCATTTTCTATCAATTGATTGCGCATGCAATAAAGCGTAACGCCACGATACATTGCTCCGCTATCAATAAAAATGTAATTTATTTTTTTTGCCAATGATTTTGCTAATGTGCTTTTCCCACAAGATGAATATCCGTCAATGGCGATGGTAATCTTTTTTTGCATGCAACGAAATTAAGTACTTTTTGGCACAAAAAAAAGGGGAAATTTTCATTTCCCCTTTTCGTGTAAAAATCAACTATTAGAATCTCCATCCTAAACGTAATGCAGCATTTCCAGCAGCAGTAGAAAGGTAAGATTTAGAATAACCTGGCTCTGTAGTATTAATAGCTCCAGCTGGAGTTGTTCCAGTAGTATTAATATCACTCATCGATTTAGACATGTAAGAAATCCCTAACTCTAAACCTACGTAGATATTTTCAGCAACATAGTAATCCATACCAGCGCCTACTTGTACACCGAACATGTCGAATCCACTTTTTTGAACAACATCAACACCATTAACATAAGCACCAGTATTAGAAAC
This sequence comes from Flavobacteriales bacterium, assembly GCA_947491305.1. Taxonomy (GTDB): domain Bacteria; phylum Bacteroidota; class Bacteroidia; order Flavobacteriales_D; family Crocinitomicaceae; genus M0103. The sequence goes on from CANLIL010000033.1 coordinate 2,781, forward strand.
TACATCATAAAGCGCATTTTTTGAGGTTCCTGTTTCGCTTCCGCTACCAAAGTTAATTCCTAACATGAAGTATGGAGACATACGATCTGTTCCAGCTAAATGGTACTCACCACCAATTTGTGCGTTCCAAGAAGATCTGCTAATTTCTAGTGTTCCAGTAGATCCACTTCCATCTGTGTTTTCAGCGTAGGTATAAGACTCTGATCTTGGAGTTCCCAAACCATCACCCAATCCTAATGAAGCACGAATTGCAATGTTTTCTTTAACGAAATAACGCGCACGAACTGTAGGAGCTGTCCAAGTTACACCTGATGCGCCACCAAAAGCAACAGCACCCTCTAAAGACCATGGATTGTCCATCGTCGCTTTTTGGCCAAATGTTGCACCTGACAACAAAATTGCACCAACTAAAATAGCTAATTTTTTCATAATTTGTTTTGTTTAAGTTTATTCAAATGTATAAAAGTAAAATTATAAAACAAATAAAAAGAGTTAACAATTCAATGTTAACAAGTAGCGCTTAAAGATTTTCTTTTTTATTTTTTCCAATCGGAAATGCACGATGAAAGACTGAGCATATTGTTGTATCCAGCTCTTGAGAACACAGATAAACCGTAGTCTATTTTGATTTTCTTGAATTTAAATCCAATTCCAAAAGTAAAGCCTGCTAGGCCAGGAAGTTGTTCTAGTTTTAATTCTTGTCTTCTGTGATAATCAAACCCAGCTCTTACGTGAAGATTTTTACTCATCAATATTTCCGCTTGAAAAATAAAATGATTGGCTAACTTTTCAATAAAACTTGAAGATGCAACTGGAACGGTTTCACCAGTTAATGGGTCAATAGTTGGTTTTGCATTGGGATCGGTGTATGTTAAATCCCATTTGTTTAAATGATGCGTTAAAATAGAAAATCGAAATGGAGCGTGCGCTAATTTGTAAGATGCACCTAATTGAAAATCGATTGGCAAAGGTTTACGGGCTTGACCATCATATCCGTTTAATTGTACACCCGCATTTTTAACCATAGCAGTAACTAATAAGTTCCCATCTTTGCTGACATAAGTCCCTGCTAAATCCAACGAAAGTCCGAAAGATGAATACGCTTCCAATTGCGAATAAATAAAATTCATTGTTCCTCCAACGGAAATGCGTGGATTCAATTGTTTTCCATAACTAGCGCCAACAACGCATTCAAATGGGTTAAACGTTCCAATTTCTTCGCCTGTAATAGTAGTGCGTTTGAATTCTCCGTAATTAATATAGCGCATCGATAATCCTAATACACCCTTTTTAATTGCTTTTCCGTATGCCAATTGTCCATAATTGATTCCGCCAGCTAAAAATGCTTGATTGATGGAAATCATTTTGTGCATCTCCTTATTTAATAGAGATGGATTTGAAATTCCAATGTTAATGTCGTTGTCTTTTGCGGTAATAAATTGATTTCCTAATCCAGCTGCACGCGCATTGTAGGTTAAGTTTAAAAATGGAAAGGCATACGTTCCTCCAATTTGAGCAAACGTATAACTAGTAACGCAACATATTAATAGTAGACTTATTTTTTTCATCGTGTAATCGTAACGCAAAGAAATACTAAAAATTTTATTTAATGCTTGAATTTGTTTTATTTTTTGCGTTTAAACTCGTTTACCTAATTCTATTGCTTCTAAATCGTGGATTCGATCATCAGTAATGGAAAAACGCAACAATGTTTTTACAGCATGAAAGCCTTTGTATCCGCATGCACCAGGATTCATGCACAACATGTTAAACTGTGGATCCATTTTTACCAATAAAATGTGTGAATGCCCACAAATGAATAGTTTTGGTGGTTGTCGCTTGATTTCTGCAAATGCAGTTGGAATGAATTTCCCTGGTCGCCCGCCAATGTGTGTGATCAAAACTTCAACTTCTTCACAGTTAAAACGATTGAATTCGGGTACTTCTTTTCGAATGGAATAATCGTCAATGTTACCATAAACACCTCTAAATGGTTTGAATTTTTTTAATTCATCAATGACTTCAATTGTTCCAATATCGCCTGCATGCCATATTTCATCTACATCTTTAAAGTAGTCATAGATTTTTGGGTCGATGAATCCATGTGTATCAGAAAGTAAACCAATTCGTTTCATGCATCAAAATTACTATTTCTAATGTTTACATCAAACTATTGGAATTGTTGTTCGATTCTTTACATTGTTTATATTTGTAGGTATGGAACAAGGCCATTTATCAAATTGGATTGCAAAAAGAAAAGCACGTAAGGAAGATTTACATGCTGCTTCTTTGTTTGAGCAACTAAAGAATGGTGATAGAACGGTATTGAGTCAATGCATCACCTTGATTGAATCGAGTTTACAATCTGATCAATTAATAGCAAATGAATTGATAAAATACTGTTTACCATTTGCTGGAAATTCAATTCGAATTGGAATAACGGGTGTTCCGGGAGTTGGGAAGAGTACGTTTATTGAATCGTTTGGTGCAACTTTGGTTGGAAAAGATAAAAAAGTTGCTGTTTTAGCAATCGATCCATCCAGTTCGTCAACAGGAGGAAGTATTTTAGGAGATAAAACACGCATGCAGGAATTATCAACCAATCCTAATGTGTACATTCGACCTTCAGCAGCAGGAACTACCTTAGGCGGTGTTGCTCGAAAAACAAGAGAAGCTATTATTTTGTGTGAAGCAGCTGGTTTTGATACAATAATTATTGAAACTGTTGGTGTTGGTCAGTCTGAAACGCTTGTGCATTCGATGGTTGACTTTTTTTTACTATTAATGTTAGCTGGTGCGGGAGACGAGTTACAAGGCATCAAACGCGGGATCATGGAAATGGCCGATGCTTTAGTAATTACAAAAGCGGATGGAGAAAATCAATTGAAAGCAGAACAAGCGAGTCGCCAATATGCGAATGCAATGCATTTATTTCCACCGAAACAAAGTCAATGGGTGGTGCCAAGTTTTACGTGTAGCGCTTACACTAATTCCAATATTGATAAGGTTTGGGAGGTAATTGCATCTTTTGATAATCAAACCAAAACAAATGGGTGGTTTGCACAACACCGTAAAATACAAGATAAATATTGGTTGTTGGAAACGTTAAAAGAAAAGATAATCGGACATTTTTTCTTGGATGTTACCTTACAAAATGCGCTTAAAGAAGTTGAAAGTGCTGTTGAAAATGGCGAAAAAAGTTCGTTTCAAGGGGCAGATGAATTATATTACTTATTTACACAAAAGAAATCATCAGATGGTAACGGAATTTAAAATTGAAGGAGAATACATTGAATTAATTCAATTGTTGAAAGTGTTGGGGATTGCAGCAACTGGTGGACACGCAAAGTTTATTGTTGACGAAGGAGAAGTATTCCGAAATGGCGAAGTTGAATTGCGTAAACGTGCCAAATTAGTTCCTGGTGATGTGATTGAAATGGAAGATTTTAGAGTGAAATTAATTGCTTAATTGCTAAAACGCTTTTATTAAAACAATCCTTGTAACTCACTTTTCAATTGTTCTACAACAATTTCGTTAGGTAACTCACCGATTTCAGCAACTAGTTCTAATATTTTACTCGATAAATCCATGCCTGTAGCGGTTGCTTCAAGTTGATTTCCAGCGATGTTAATGATTTTGATAGTTTCTTCTTTCGCATCGCGTACCATTTTCCATCCCAATGGAGAGATGAACAATTGTTGTGCAACATTGTGATCGTATTCTTCCCGAATAGCTTTTAAAAATTCACCTTGTAACATTTTTGCTGGCATACCTGGGTTGTGCAAGCGCATAACTAAACTATTTGGATGGATGCGCTCTAAAAGCAAAATTGCTCGTTGGTATGCTTCTAAGCGAGAAGGAAGAAAAAATTCTTGACGTTGTTTTTTTAATTCAAGTTTTAAATAGTTGGTTTCTTTTTGCCCTTCTTTTTTTAAGAAAAGAAACGTTATTACTAAAACAGCTGTAACAGGAATTAATCCAAGTAAGATAATTAGAAGCGTATTCATAAATTTATTTTTCACAAAGATAAAAACAAGCGGCTTAAATTAACGGAAACTACTTTTTATTTGAAATAAAAATAAGTCGTTTCAGTAAAAAATTGTAATTTCAGCCTTCAAAATTTAGTATGAGTACAGCACTTATTGTATCGATATTGGTCTTATATTTTGCAGTGTTAATTGCAATTTCATTGATTACTTCAAAGAATGCAGATGCTGCTTCTTTCTTTTCTGGAAATAAAAAAAGTTCTTGGTATTTGGTTGCATTCGGAATGATTGGCACTTCATTGTCTGGAGTTACATTTGTTTCTGTTCCAGGTGGAGTAGGCGCTGGAGCTTGGCATTATTATCAATTAGTACTTGGGTTTTTTATTGGCTATTTTGTAGTGGCTTATGTGTTATTACCTTTGTATTACAAGTACAATTTAACATCAATTTACCGCTATTTAGAAATTCGTTTAGGTTTCAAAGCATATCAGTGGGGCGCAGGCTATTTTTTACTTTCAAGAACGTTAGGTGCCACCGTTCGTTTGTACCTTGTTATTAATGTGTTGCAATTGTTTGTATTGGATGAATTGCATTTTCCGTTTTGGGCGACAACTTTAATCATAATGCTGATGATTGTGATTTACACTTTAAAAGGCGGGGTTAAAACCATTGTTTGGACGGATACCTTGCAAACGTTGTTCATGTTATTAGCATTGGTTGTTTGTATTATTTCAATTCAACAAACGTTGGGCTGGGATTGGTCAACAATTTGGTCGGAAATGGAACACAAAAACATGACACATTTGTGGAGTTTTGACCCGATGAAAAAAGATTTTTTCTTAAAACACATTATTGGAGGAGCATTTATAACCATCACTATGACTGGAATGGATCAAGAAATGATGCAAAAAAATATCAGTGTGAAAACCTTGAAAGATGCACAGAAAAACATTGTTACGTTTAGTTTTGTGTTGTTGTTGGTAAATGCATTGTTCTTGTTTTTAGGTGGTATTTTATATATTTATGCCCAACAAAATGGTTGGGAATATGCTCCTGATGATGTGTTTCCTTCCATCGTTCGAGATCATTTGCCTCAAGGAATTTTCTTGATTTTTATCATTGGTTTAATTTCTGCCTTGTTTCCTTCTGTAGATGGAGCAATTACAGCTTTAACTTCTTCTTTTTGCATTGATATTCTTGGCTTTCAACGCAATGAAAAATTAAACGAACAGCAACAAACACGCTTACGAAAACAAATTCATATTGGATTTGCAGTGTTATTTACACTACTTGTTTTTTATTTTAAATGGAAAAATGATAAAAGTATTGTAGATTTAATTTTTATAATTGCTGGTTACACATATGGTCCATTGTTAGGATTGTTTTCTTTTGGAATTTTAACCAAGCGTTCGATTCAAACAGCTAAAATTCCAATTGTTCCAATCGTTTGCATTGTTTCTCCGCTTATCTGCTATTTATTAGATAGTAACGCAGCAACGTTGTTTGGAGATTATAAATTTGGAAATGAAATATTAATTATAAATGGTGCGTTAACTTTTTTAATGTTATACGCATTTAGTAAGAAAAACTTGACTACTGCTGATGAAAATAGTATTGTTTGATAACGGATTACACCTACGCTTTGCTCCTTTGAGTTTAACGCGTCCAATTGGTGATTTGAGAATTGGGATTATGACCAATACGGAACGCTGGAAATTAGTGGAACCTATTGCAGAAATTTTCTACGAATCAGAAGTGTATTTGAAAGAAAAATTTCCAGCAACCAAAAAGGCTGACCTATTTGTAAATGGTGCGTTGATTCCAAATGATGAGGTAATTGCAGCAATTTTGGCGCTTTCAGAAAATGAAAAATTAGTTTTTGAAAGTCATGAGCTGGCATACAAAGGTACTGGATCTGAATTGGTTAAATACACAGGTAAAACGCCACTTTTGTTAGAAAATAGATGGGATATATTCCAGAAAAATGAAATAGCAATTCAATCAGATTTCGATTTAATTAGTGTGGGAAGAACTTCTCAACCAATTTCCACTTCAAATACAGTAATTGGTGATGCTTCTTTGATTTTTGTTGAAGAAGGAGCGCAAGTAGAAGCGGCAATTTTAAACACAACCGAAGGTCCAATTTATATTGGAAAGGATGCGGAAATAATGGAGGGTTCAATCGTGCGTGGTCCTTTTGCCATGTGCGAACACAGTGTCTTAAAATTGGGAACGAAAGTTTATGGAGCAACGACCTTAGGACCCTATTGTAAAGTTGGTGGAGAAGTATCAAACGTTGTTTTCCAAGCATACTCAAATAAAGGACACGATGGTTTCTTAGGTAATGCAACAATTGGTGAATGGTGTAATATTGGCGCAGATACAAACGCATCCAATTTGAAAAACAATTACGGTAAAATCGCCGTATTTTCATACGAAACGAAACAAGAAGAACAAACTGACTTGCAATTTTTAGGTTTATGCATGGGCGATCATTCCAAATGTGGCATCAACACCATGTTTAACACAGGAACGGTTGTCGGAGTTAGTTCAAACGTTTTCGGAAGCGGTTTTCCTGCAAAATACATTCCTTCTTTTTCATGGTGTGATGTGGATACAATTGTTCCTTTTCGTTTTGAAAAAGCAGTTGAATATGCAAATAATATGATGCTGCGCAGAAAATTAACTTTATCAAATGCTGAAATTGACATTTTGAAACACGTTCAATCTTCAAATTAAGACAAAATTTCAGTTACTTTTCAATGGCACATGATTTGTCTTACTTGCCGTGATTGAGTTTTTAGGTAATTAGTATAGTGCCACTGACAACTTGACGCAAAAATATGAAGTAGTTTAACATCAAATTACTAGTTCATAATAACATTTACAAAATAGAGAATGAGCGATATATTTAATACAGATTTATTTGAGTTTACACAGGCATTTGATGCAGACGCTGAATTTATTCCTTTGATAACTTCTGAAGAAGAAGAATCTATGAATAAAGAAGAATTTCCTGAAGATTTAGCAATTTTGCCTTTGCGTAATAACGTCTTATTTCCTGGAGTAGTCATCCCGATTACCGTTGGAAGAGACAAATCCATCAAACTAATTCAAGAAGCGAATAAAGGTTCTAAAATTATTGGAGTAGTATCTCAAAAAAACCAAGAAGAAGAAGCGCCTGAATTTGCTGATTTACATACAGTTGGAACAGTTGCTCAAATTATTCGCATGTTGAAAATGCCTGATGGAACGTCAACAGTAATTATTCAAGGAAAAAGAAGGTTTGAAATTGTTACTCCGACTCAAACTGAACCATACATGCGTGCCAACGTTAAAATGTTGGTAGAAAAAGAGTTTGACAAAGACACGACAGAAATGGATGTGTTGTTTAAGACGATCAAAGATTTAGCACTTCAAATCATCAAAGAAAGTCCAAATATCCCATCAGAGGCTTCTTTTGCGATTGGGAACATTGATTCTCCTACATTCTTGGTGAACTTTATTTCGTCTAACATGAATGCTGATGTCGCACAAAAACAACAAATGTTGGAAGAGTTAGACATGAAAAAACGTGTCATGATGGTGATGGAGCATTTGACGCTAGAAATCCAATTGTTGGAGATGCGCAACGAGATTCATTCGAAAGTCCGCAAGGATATGGACAAGCAACAACGGGATTATTTCTTGCACCAACAAATCCGAACAATACAAGATGAACTGGGTGATAATCCACAAGAGCAAGATGTAAGAGATTTACGCGAACGTGCTGAAAATATGCTGTGGGATGAAAAAGTTCAAAAATTGTTTTACAAAGAATTGGATAAATTTCAACGAATGAATCCGCAAGGAGCTGAATATTCGGTGCAATTGAATTACTTGGATTTATTGTTGGATTTACCTTGGGGAGTTTATTCAGTTGATGATTTAGATTTAAAACGTGCTGCTCAAATTTTGGAACGCGATCATTACGGATTGGAAAAAGTGAAGCAACGTATCTTAGAATATTTAGCGGTTTTAAAGCTGAAAGGCAATATGAAATCGCCTATTTTGTGCTTTTATGGTCCTCCTGGAGTTGGTAAAACTTCATTAGGAAAATCAATTGCTGAAGCATTGGGAAGAAAATACATCCGTATGTCGTTGGGTGGCTTACACGATGAATCAGAAATTCGTGGTCACAGAAAAACATACATCGGTGCAATGCCAGGTCGTATCATGCAAAACATGAAAAAAGCGGAGATTTCTAATCCAGTTTTTGTGTTAGATGAAATCGATAAATTAGGTAAAAGTAACCACGGTGATCCATCTTCTGCGTTATTAGAAGTGTTAGATCCGGAACAAAACAATGCGTTTTACGATAATTACGTTGAAACAGAATTTGATTTATCGCGCGTGATGTTCATTGCAACAGCAAATAGTTTGAATTCAATTCAAGGACCTTTGTTGGACCGAATGGAAATCATTGAAGTAAATGGTTATACCATTGAAGAGAAAATTGAAATCGCTAAAAAACACTTATTACCCAAACAAATTGGGGAACATGGAATTTCTAAAAAAGACATATCAATTGATAAAAAAGTCTTGGAGAAATTAGTGGAAGAATACACCAATGAATCGGGAGTTCGTGGCTTGGATAAGATGATTGCAAAATTGGTACGTAACCGTGCGCGTCAAATTGCCATGGAAGAAGAATTTCAAGTGAAAATTTCCGCAGAAGATTTATTCAAGTTCTTAGGAGCGGGTAGGGGTCGCACAAAATACGAAAACAATGAAGTTGCTGGAGTTGTAACTGGTTTGGCTTGGACAAGTGTTGGCGGTGATATTTTATTCATTGAGTCATCGATTACTAAAGGAAAAGGGAAATTAACCTTGACAGGTAACTTAGGAGATGTCATGAAAGAATCTGCTGTTATTGCGCTCGAATTTTTAAAAGCACACAGCGATTGGTTGGAATTAAAACAAGAAATATTTGATCAATTCAATGTGCATGTTCACGTTCCTGAAGGTGCTACGCCAAAAGATGGACCAAGTGCTGGTATTACGATGTTGACATCATTAGCTTCTTTGTTTACGCAACGTAGGGTTAAAAAGAACTTAGCGATGACAGGTGAAATTACTTTAAGAGGCGAAGTTTTGCCAGTTGGTGGAATCAAAGAGAAAATATTGGCAGCAAAACGAGCAGGAATCAAAGAAATCATCTTGTGTGAAAAAAACCGAAAAGACATCGAAGAAATCAAGCAAGATTATTTAAAAGGATTGACGTTTCATTTTGTAAATCAAATGAAAGAAGTATTGGATTTGGCATTGACCAATGATAAAGTGAAACATCCTGTTGAAATAAATTAAATGAATTTTTAAGGACGCAACCAATAGAAGATTGATTGCGTCTTTTTATTTTACAAGTACAAAAACGATTATTATGAAAAAACTCTTAACACTTCTATTAATTACTTTAATTAGTAATTCAATTTTTTCACAAACCATTCAATTTTCACCGATTTCTAATCTTAACATGATGATTGCCAATATTTTTGGTGTGCAATGTGATGGTGTTTCGAATGTGCAAATGATTGCTGTACCGCAACAAATTGGACGTTTTGAAAATGGTGGAATCTTAGGTTTGAATAGTGGATTGGTTTTGTCAACTGGAATTATTACAGGTTCTCAACAGCCAAGTTCAGTTTTTAATAATACATTCTTAGGCACATCCGGTGATGTTGATATCGCTAATTTTGGGTCTCTTGCTGGTCAAAATCCAACCAACTATGATGCGTGTATCGTGGAATTTGATTTCACGCCAACCTTATCTGATACCATTAGTTTTACATATGTGTTGGCTTCTGAAGAATACCCAGAATTTGCCAATTCTTCTTTTACTGATCGTTTTTTGTTTTTAGTTTCATCTAATAACGGGCCCTATACCAATATTGCATTTTTACCAGGCACAACGATTCCTGTTGAAATTAATTCTGTTAATGCAACTGTGAATTCTCAGTATTATATTGATAATTTAACAGGACCTAATGCTGGGAATTTTGTATTTGATGCTTATACAACGCCATTTTTAGCTAAATTTTTCGCACAAACAGGTATTTCTTACCATATTAAGTTGGTAATCGCAGACGTCGCTGATAGTGCTTTTGATTCAGCAATTTTCTTAGATGAACAAGAATCTTATAACGACATCAATGGTTTGTTAACGGTGAATAATTCACCAGCTGAAGGAATTTTAGAAGTCTTTAATTTTGCAACAGATACACTTTTAGCACAACCTGTTCAAACCATAACTGTAACGAATGGAACGTATTTAGCAGATAGTTTGCAAACAGGAATGTACCATGTTCGCTTTACACCAAATCCAATTCTTTATCCTGGAGTTGCACCGTTGTATTATACGAATGGTGATACGTGGGCAACAGCAACAGCAATTGGATTGCCTTGTTTCTTAAACAATGGAAACATTAATTCAGATACATTGAATGCAATGAGCGGTTCAGGGGTTATAACTGGTAACATCATTATTGATACATCCTATTTAAAATCGCCAACTGTTGCTTTTGCGAATGCTTTGGTAAAGTTATACAATCAATCTAATCAGGTAATTGCGTTTACATATTCTGACGCTAATGGGAACTACCAATTTACATCTGTTCCATCAGGAGTTTATGCAATCAAATTAGATGTTCCTTATATTCCTCAAGTGAACGCACATTCCATTTCATTGGTAGGAAATGACGTAATTATTGGTGCTGATTTTGCAATTTTAACAGATGGAATTTTTGCTTTAGATAATTTAGAATTAGGAATTGATGCTATTGTCCAGCAACACGTTGAAATGTATCCAAATCCAGCGAAAGAAAAAGTGATTTTCACAAATGATTCTAATTCACCACTTTCTTTTGAATTGCTAACCATCAATGGTGTTGTTGTTCAAACTGGAATTATTGGAGTTGGAATGTCAATATTAGACGTTCAACATTTATCGGAAGGAATGTATTTTGTTAATTTGGGAGGAAAAGAACTAAGAAAATTAATCGTTAAAAAATAATGATTCTATAAATTTTTAAAAGCTATCGTTATCGGTAGCTTTTTTTTGCTTTTTATTGTTGTAATTCCTGTTTTAAACAGCGTATTCTTTTCCCCATTGGTATAACGAAACGATACTCGGTAATAATTTCAACCCTTTTTCTGTTAATGTGTATTCAACTGTAGGTGGAACAGTCGCAAAAATAGCACTGGTTAAAATGCCATTTTCTTCCATGTTTTTCAATTCTTTTACTAACATTCGGGTATTGATCCCATCCACATTTCTTTCTAATTCTTTGAAGCGCATTTTACCTTTTGATAGGTGATAAATAATTGGCATTGCCCACTTTCCTCCAATAATATCTAAGACATCTTTTAAACTACATGAGTTTTCAAATTCATTAAAATTATTTTTGTTCATCGTTTATTGTTTTTGCTTATTACTTTACTTTAGGTTACTACTATACAATCATGTAACTACTTGCAAATGTAAAGTAATGAGGTTAATTTTGCAATTCAATTAATACTATAAATCATGAAATTACTCGCATTAATATTAGTATTGAATTGGTCAACTACAATTTTTTCACAAACTAATAAATCAAATATGGAACAAGCAAAAATAAAAACAGTTGAATACAACATTCAGGTAATTTTAACACTTGATATGGATAATATACCTTCTAATTTTGAAGAAATCATCAAACATGAACAAGAAATTGTTGCAAAATGGAAAGCTGAAGGAATTTTAGAACATTTATTCCTTCGAAAAGAACGAAATGGTGCAATTTTGATTTTTAAAAATCAAATTGATGAAGAGCAAGCCAAAGGGTTAATGTTAACGCTTCCTTTGTATGAGCTTAAAAAAAATGTCGAATATTTTACGTTAATTAAACAGTTTTAAAACTATAAATTAGTGTAAAATTTAGCCTATTAAAAAGCCTGTCTTCAATCGAAAACAGGCTTTTTATTTTAATCTAATGTAAGAATAATCTTGAAAATTCTCAGGTTAATCCTTTTTCCAATTTTGATCCTTTCCTTGAATGTATGGAATGTGTAAATTGTCTAATTGAATTTCAACTTTTTTCGTTCGAATAAGCAACTCATTTAATTGCGTGCGCATTTCATTGAATGCTTCTTCAGCTATTGCTTTATTGTTTTGCTGTGATTTTGTAACATCAGTTGTGTTGTCATTCAGCATATATTCAACAAGCGATAAACGACTCATGATACTTGGTGGAGTTTCAAATTCTCTAGCTGTTTTTATACCATCTCCAAATAAAGCTAAAGCACAATTATCATGCACAAGATACAATTGCTTGATTTCGTTCAATAAATTTAAATCTGTAGATGGGTAGTGCTTTATCGCGTGCTCATAAAGACTTAATTTTTCTTTCGTTTCTCCTAATAAAGCGCTTGCACCGTTCACTTTTCGATTCAATTCAGCCAATTCAGTTCTAAATGTTACTAAAGCTTCAGGGTTTTTAGCAACCAACGTTTGATTGTTCAAAGCCTTAACAATAAATGGTGTTTTTTCAGCTACTACTATTGCTGTTCCGTTGTGAATCAAATAAGCCTCAATTGAATAGTTTCCTGGTGGAACTAAGAATCCATTATTCTTATTGTTTCCATTGTTCATCGAAATTTGATTCGTTGCTTCTCCGCGTAAATTCCAAGTTATCCTTGAAATCCCTTTGGATGGAGCAGCTGTCAAGCGTCGAACTTCAATTCCTTTTTCAGTACGAATGCTAAATATTAGTTGAGCAGCAATTTCTTGTTCCTCTAATCGCAAAGCATCAAAAGTTGGGTAGTCAACTGCTTTTTTATCTTTTTCTAAAGCAGTTTCTTTTTCTTGACGAATGTCTTTTAGTGTTTTGTATTCATCTTTGATGTAATACGTAAATGTTGCTCCAAAATCTGGATTTGGTGTTGCCCATAAATTTGCTCCTTGGAAACCTGTCCCTTCTAATCCTAAAGGATCCGACTGAACATACAATAAAGCAGTTTCAATTGGAAAAATATGTGCTTTTTTGTCTAAGTTTTCTTTCGTTAAATTGCGTAGCGGACTGTAATTGTCTAATACATAAAAACCTCTACCAAATGTAGCCGCTACTAAATCATGTTCGCGTTTTTGAATGTCTAAATCATAAACAGCAATTGTTGGTAAACCATTGATTTTAGTCCAATTTACACCTCCATCATTGGTGAAATAAGCACCAAATTCTGTTCCAACAAATAATAAATTTGGATCGATAAAATCTTGTTTGACACAGTAAACAGAACCACGCTCTGGTAAATTACCAACAATTGATTTCCATGTTTTACCTTTATCATTACTTCTGAATAAATAAGGTTTAAAATCTCCTGCACGGTGGTTGTTAAATACTGCAAAAACGCTGTTTTCATCAAACGAAGAAGCGGTTAACATGTTTACACGTGTATTTGTTGGTACACCTGTAAATGAACTGATCTTAGTCCATTTTTCACCATCGTTTTCTGAAATTTGAATCAATCCATCATCTGTTCCAGCAAACAATAATCCTTTCTTAACCGGCGATTCATCCAATGCAACGATGTTTCCATAAATTGTAGTGGATGCATTTTTCATGACTGCATCAATCGACCAAACTTGTCCCATTACAGGCAATTTGTTACGATCAATTTGTTGTGTTAAATCCGGTGAAATTGTAGCCCAATCATCGCCTCGATTAATTGTTTTAAATACTTTATTGGCTGCAAAGTACAAGGTTTTATGATTATGCGGAGAAACTAAAAGAGGTGCATCCCAATTCCAACGGTAAGCAGGTTCATTTTTACCTGGCATTGGTTGAATGTAAACTTTTTCTCCAGACGCTTTGTCGTGTCGTACTAAAAATCCATATTGTGCTTGCGCATACGCAATGTTAGGATCTGTTGGGTCGCAAGCTGATTCAAATCCATCACCACCATTTGTGATGAACCAATCTTCATTCATGATTCCACCAACATTTGTTGTTTGTGATGGTCCTCCCATCGAATTATTGTCTTGAGTTCCACCGTAAATATTGTAGAAAGGACTAGCATTATCGGTTGCAACTTTGTAAAATTGAATAATCGGTAAATTGCTGTAAAATTTCCATTCTTTTGCATGATTAAAAGTTTCATAAATTCCGCCATCACAACCAGAAATCCAATGATCTGTATTGTTCGGGTCAATCCAAATAGCATGATTGTCAACATGTTTTTGGTGTTCTCCTGTTGGTTTAAATGTTTTTCCACCATCAATGGTATGGTGCATGTAGGTGTCCATTGCAAAGACTTTGTTTTTATCGATTGGATCGCAAAAAATTTCTTGGTAATAATTTCCACTAGTGTTGAAATCCGACATTTTAGAGAAATTTTCTCCGTAATTGGTTGATTTAAAAAATCCACCACTGCCATTTTTTCCTTCAACAATTGCATACACAAAAGAAGGATCTACAGGTGAAACAGCAATTCCAATTCGTCCCATTTGTCCTTTTGGAAGTCCAGAATTTACTTCTCTCCACGTTTCTCCTCCATCAATTGATTTGTACAAAGTTGATTCGGGTCCTCCTCCAATGTATGTCCATTCATGTCTGCGACGTTGGTGTGCACTTGCGTATAAAACAGATGGATTACTTGGGTCAATTGCGATTTCCGCGATTCCTGTTTCATCTGAAACAAATAACGTTTTATTCCAAGTTTTTCCTCCATCAGTCGTTTTGTAAACACCACGTTCGCCTCCAGCACTCCAAACAGGACCATAAGCTGCAACCCAAACAATGTTTTCATTTGTTGGATGAATTATGATGTTGCCAATGTGTTCCGATTTTTTCAATCCCATGTTGACAAAGCTTTTCCCACCGTCCAACGATTTATAAACGCCATCACCGTATGAAACAGAACGTTGGTTGTTGTTTTCACCAGTTCCAACCCACACTGTTGATGGATTAGAAGGTGCTAATTCTACACAAGAAGTGGAAAAAGAACCATAATTATCAAAAATTGGAGTAAAGGTTGTTCCATGATTTGCCGTTGTCCAAATTCCACCACATGCAGCAGCAATGTACCATTTATCGGCATTTTTTGGATGAACAGCTATATCGACAACCCTACCAGAAGTTAGCGCTGGACCTGCCAATCTAAAATTTAGTCCACTAACCATGCTTTCATCAAATAGTGGTTTTGATGTTGGTGTTTTCTTTTGAGCAAAAAGCGCTATTGAGAAGAATAAAATTGAGCTAAAAAGTAATAATGTTGATTTCATTTTAAATAGTTTTTATAAAAATATAGAATAAATTGGCACACGAACTATTTGTGCTTCTTTTATTTGTTAAAATGACCAATTTTCATTAAAATTGATGTAACTTTTCGTCCAATTTGAGGTATAGGAAAATAGAATATTTAGCAATAAAATATAATCAAATGAATTTTAAGCATACTTTTTTAGTTCTTTTATTTGGAAGCTTCTTTTCACCTATTTACGCGCAAGAAGATGAAGCATGTTTGCCACCAGATAAAAAAACTGTTAAGTTATTGGAAAACGCCAATAAAAGTCAAGATGCACGCGTTGCAGCTACCAACTTTGCAAAAGCAATCGAAGCAGCTCCTGATAATGCAATGGTATCGTATGAATATGCGATGTATGTTTACTTTACAGGCTTAGATTTATACGAAACCCAAGCGAGTACTCAACTAGGCGATCGAAGTTTTAAAAAAGCCGAAGAATTGTTTGAACAAACGTTACAACTTTGTAACGATTACCATGCCAATTGTAGTTATTTTTTAGGCGTCATCAATTACATGCAAAAAGACAATGAAGCTGCACTAAAATGGTTCAAGCAATTTATTGATTACAAGCATGCTGATAATAAACGATATCCCGATGATTACGATGAAAAATTACAAAAAGCAAAATTGGTACTAAAAGACAATGAGAAAGCTATAGAGCTGGAAGCGTCGAAAGTTCCGTTTGAACCTAAAAAAGTCAAAAATGTCTCTACGAACAACGATGAATATTTCCCAATGATCTCTCCGGATAATGAATTTATTTTTTATACTCGAAAATTAAACCGTGCCAATTTAGGTGATTTAACAGGTAATATCGTGGAAGAATTTACAAGCTCCCATCGAACGGATGTATTCACAGATTTTACAACTGGTGAACCTTTAGCGTTTCCTTTTAATGATGGTTCATTTTCCAATTATGGAGCTGCGACAGTTTCAGTAGATAATAAAGAAATGATTATTTGTGCCTGTAAAAAAGAAAAAGTTTACAATCAAGATTACTTAAATTGTGATTTGTACGCCACCACTTTTATGCGTTCAGAAAAAGATAAAAATCGTTTTGTTTGGACACCTTTGAGAAATTTAGGGGATGCCATTAACACCAAAGATGGATGGGAAGCACAACCGTCACTTTCAGCAGATGGAAACACCTTGTATTATACGGTTGCTCGACCAACTTCGCGCGACAATGATATTTATATTTCCAAAAGAAGAGAAGATGGAACGTGGGAAAAAGCGCGACCATTTGATGAAATTAATACAGACGGAAAAGATAAAAGTCCTTTTATGCACCAAGATAGTGAAACTTTGTACTTTGTTTCTTCAACTTCTGAAACAAGAAAAGGTACTGGAGGCTTGGATATTTTTTACGTTCGTAAAGAAAATGGTAAATGGGGAACACCAAAAAACATTGGTTATCCAATTAATTCTAAAGAAGATGAAATCGGTTTATTTGTTTCAACCGATGGAAAAGTGGCCTATTATTCTTCTTATTTAGGTGGTGATTGGAATATTTATTCATTTGAATTGTATGAAGATGCGCGACCAAAATCTGTTGCCATTGTTCAAGGTGATTTAACGAATGAAAAAGGTGAGACTGTCGAAGGTGCTACAATTGAAATTGCGTATGAGGGTAGCGACGAAATCACGAAAGTAAAAGTTAACGGTGATGATGGTAAGTATGCTGCAGTTGTCAGAACAGACAAAAAACAAGACGTGATGGTTACTGTAAAAAAAGAAGGAGCAGCGTTTGATTCAAAATTACTCACAAAAGAATCTTTCTCTAAAGATACCGTTGTGATGAAAGATGTTAAATTGGCCGTTAAGGCATTAAAAGTTGGAGCGTCCTATACCATCAATGATATTTTATACGCAACCAATTCAGCAGAATTGACGGGTCGAACAAAATTTATTTTATCTGGCTTTGTGCGATTTTTAGAAGAAAACCCAACAATTAAAGTCGCTATCCAGGGGCATACCGATGATTTAGGAGACGACGCCACTAACCTTCAGTTATCTGAAAAAAGAGCGAAGGGTGTGGCAACTTATTTGCAGTCAAAAGGAATTACAGCAGATCGCTTGCTTTCTAAAGGATACGGTGAAACAAAACCTAAAGTGGCTAATGATTCAGAGGACAATCGCGCCAAAAATCGAAGAACAGATTTTGTGATTCAAGCACTTTAAATTCATTTAGTAAAAATGATTTAAACATAACCTTTCAATAACATCGTTCACTAAGAATTCCAAGAACTTTGTAAAAAAAAACATGGAACTTTTTATTGGTATTTTTGCAGCGTTAATTTCAGTTGTCAATCCTTTGGGAACGATACCTGTATTCATTAGTTTAACAAAAGAAGAAACAAAAAGAAACCGCAATAAAACAGCAATTTGGACATCTTTCAACGTTGCTGTGATTTTATTAATTTCATTTTTTATTGGAAATTACGTCTTGCAATTTTTTGGTGTTTCAATTAATTCATTGAGAATAGCCGGTGGTTTAATTATTACTGCTGCAGGTTTCTCGTTATTAAACGGCTCCTTTACAAAACACAAAGGAATGAAACGTTCAAGTGTTCAAGTTGATATAGAAACACGCGCCGAAGTTTCGTTAACGCCTTTAGCAATTCCAATGTTGGCTGGACCAGGATCAATTTCATTGTTGATAGCATACAATCAGACGGCTAGCTCTTTTTATGATTTTTTATGGGGAACTGCAGCTATAATTGCAACATCGTTAGTTGTTTTTTTGGTACTTAAATCATCTCAATTTATTGTCAAATTATTGGGTGGATCTGGTTTAAATGCTGTTTCTAGAATAATTGGTTTTATTGAAATTGCGATTGGTATAGAATATGTAACGTCTGCCATCCAAGCAATGTTATTGAGTTGGAAGTTAATTTAATAAAACGCAATTTTTGAAACATTAAAATCCAAGCGAGTATCACAACCAGGCAAAGATCCTTTTTCGCTAAATTGCCAATGTATGATGCGACTGTCTTCAATTTTTTCAGGACGTTTGCTATAGGCAGCAATCCAAAACTTGTAATTTTTAAAATCATTCTGAAATTTAGAATCGAAGTAGTAGTAAGATGTATAAATAATTGGTCGCATCCCTGTTTTTGACTCAACGTAAATTAACCATTTTTTCATTGCGGCAATTAATTCTTGGTCATTGCGTGCATTGCGTTCAACGTCTAAAACTGGTGGTAAATCGTAATCTGATTTCTTCCACGTATTTAAAAAATGCTTTGCTTGAAGAATAGGGTCTTTCTTAGGTAAGAAAAAATGATAAGCTCCGTGTGGCACTTTTAGTTTTAATAGCGTGTTACGGTTGTATTCCCATTGTGTATCACAGTGATCGCCGCCTTCTGTAGCCTTACAATAAACAAAATGAATAATGGAATCGTAACCTTCTTGCTGAAATATTTTATACCAATCAACTTTTCCTTGGTGGTGAGAAACATCAATGCCAAATGCTGGAAATCCTTCAGGAATCGAGTAGAGAATTTCTTTTTTCACTGCTATTGCTTGTTGCTTGTTTAGAAACACGTTTATTTTATAAAAAATAAAACCTCCAAAACCTAAGGCAACTAATACTAAAACAAGCCAAATGTAGGTTGTTTTCTTTTTTCTGCGTTTAACTGTTTTTTTGATACGTTTTTTCGCCATATTTAAACATAAAAAAGGCTTCCTCTAAAGAGAAAGCCTTCATCCAAAAAATGGAATATCTTAATTTGTAAATCTTCTTTTTTCTTTGATACGAGCTGCTTTTCCAGTTCTTTCTCTGAAGTAGAAAATACGCGCACGACGTACACGACCTTTTTTCGTTACTACGATTTCATCAAGAAATGGTGAAGAAATAGGGAAGATACGCTCTACACCAACATTTCCTGACATTTTACGAACTGTAAACGTTTCAGTTGTTCCTGAACCACGACGTTGTAAAACAACACCTTGGTATTGCTGAATTCGCTCTTTGTTACCCTCTTTAATTTTATACGAAACAATTACAGTATCTCCTGCACCAAATTTTGGGAAATTTTTAGTTTCAACTAATTCGTTCTGAATTTCTTTAATAATATCCATGACTCTTTTTTTCTGTGTTCGACCGTGCAAAACGGGGTGCAATATTACGAATTATTTCTAAAACAATTGAATTTTATTAGAAATATTTTACTTTTTTTTATTCATTATGGAATTTCATGTCTTAATTCCTTAATTTCTAAGGTAAAATTAATAGTTTTACTCACTAAAATTAACAAATGTCAAAATCTAAACGCGAAAAAATTACTATTGGACGAAGAGAAGTGGCTAATTTACCACAATTTGGGTTGATGCATGTTGCGGTAAAAGTTGATTCAGGTGCTTATACTTCTAGTATTCACGTTTCTTCATGTCAAGAGATTGATATGGAAGGTGCAACATTATTAGAGGTTGTTTTTTTAGATGCAAATCATCCATCGTTTGACAATGAAAAACATTATTTCTCGAATTATAGAATGAAAAAAGTTCGAAGTTCTACGGGACAAGAACAACTGCGTTATTTTATATTTTGTACCTTAGATATTTTAGGACAGCACATCAAAACAGAATTTTCATTAACTGAACGAAAAGGCATGCGCTTTCCAATTTTATTGGGTAGAAAATTACTTAATAACCGTTTTATCATTGACACATCCTTAAAAAATACCTATAAAACCATTTAATATTTTTAACATGAAAATTGGAATTTTATCTCGAAATAGTAATTTATATTCAACAAAAAGATTAGTTGAAGCAGCCGTTGATCGTGGACACGAAGCGCATGTAATTGACCATTTAAAATGTACGATTGAAATCGAACAAAACGGTCCGTCTTTGTTTTATGGTGGTGAATATTTGTTAGGTTTTGATGCTGTGGTTCCTAGAATTGGAGCTTCTGTTACGTTTTATGGAACAGCAGTTGTTCGTCAATTTGAAATGATGAACGTATTTTCTGCCGTTGGCTCTCGAGGTATTGTCCATTCGCGCGATAAACTTCGTTGCTTGCAAGTTTTATCGAAAGAAGGTATTGGCTTACCGAAAACAGTTTTTACAAATTATTCAAAAGATGTTGCGCACGTTGTAGATTCTGCTGGCGGTGCTCCTGTTGTGTTGAAATTGTTGGAAGGAACACAAGGATTGGGAGTTGTGTTAGCTGAGAATCAAAATGCTGCTCAATCTGTTTTAGAGGCATTTAATGGACTTCGAGCACGTGTGATTGTGCAAGAGTTTGTAAAAGAAGCAAAAGGTGCAGATATTCGTGCGTTTGTTGTCGACGGTGAAGTTGTTGGCGCCATGAAACGTCAAGGTAAACCGGGCGAATTTCGTTCAAATTTGCACCGCGGTGGCACATCTCAGATAATAGAATTGTCCGTAGAAGAAAAATATACGGCAATTTTAGCAGCTAAAGCGCTAGGATTAGGAATTGCAGGCGTTGATATGTTGCAATCGGAACGTGGACCTTTGGTTTTGGAAGTCAATTCTTCACCAGGTTTAGAAGGTATTGAAAAAACGACGCATCAAAATATCGCAGACAAAATAATACAATACATAGAAAAAAATGTCAATCGTTAAACACAAGAAATTTGTCATTTTAGGGAAAGAAATTTTACCGGGAAAAAGTGCGCAGTTAAATTTAGATGTAGCAAAATTACATACAACAACGCCTATTTTAGTTCCTGTAATTGTTGAACGTGCAAAAGTAGATGGACCTGTTGTTTTGTTAATGGCTGGTTTACATGGCGATGAAATCAATGGCGTTGAAATCGTTCGAAGAATTATTCGCAAAGGTTTTAATAAACCTTTGGTGGGTACAATTATTTGCATCCCTGTTTTCAATATTTTTGGTTTTTTAAACTTAAAACGTGAGTTACCTGACGGTCGTGATTTGAATCGAAGTTTTCCGGGCACAAACAATGGATCCTTAGCTTCGCAGTTCGCATTTCACTTTATGAAAGAAATTGCGCCTCACGTTGATTATATCATCGATTTTCATACGGGTTCTGCTCAAAGAAATAATTTTCCTCAAATAAGATGTGCTTTCAAAGATTCGGAAAGCCTAGAATTAGCCACTATTTTTAATCCTCCAATTGTATTAAACACGGCTTATATTTCTAAAACAATTCGAGAAGCGATTATAAAAAAAGGTAAAAAAATGTTGCTATTCGAAGGCGGTAAATCCAATAATATTGAGGAATTTGTCATCGAAGAAGGATTGAACGGTGTTAAACGTTTCTTAAACCATTTAGGAATGCGAGCGTTTAAAATGGAAAATGTTAGAAGCAACGAAACAAAATTTTTAGCTGAAAGCAAATGGATGCGTGCCCCACACTCTGGGATGTTTCAAACGTTGGTCGGAAATGGGTCGGCTGTTATTAAAGGTGATATTATTGGAATTGTAACAGATCCATTTGGTATGTCTGAACGAAAAGTAAAAGCCCCAAACGATGGTTATATTCTTTGTTTAAATGAATCTCCAGTTGTTTACAAAGGTGATGCAATTTTTCACATTGGTAAAAAACAACACTTATAAAGTATAGAATTTAGTTAAATGCGTTAGTTTTTCTACATTTGTTAATAATATAGAAGTTATGTCAGTGCACAAACAAATAAAAAAGGTAACAACACATACCTTACAAGAAATGAAAAATGCTAATGTGAAAATAGCTATGTTAACTGGCTATGATTTCTCAATGGCACGTATCATTGATGAAGCTGGAATTGATATCATTTTAGTAGGCGATTCTGCTTCGAATGTGATGGCTGGACACGAAACTACCTTGCCAATTACATTAGATCAAATGATTTACCATGCTTCGTCCGTAGTTAGAGCGGTGAAACGTTCGTTAGTTGTTGTCGATTTACCATTTGGAACGTATCAAGGAAACTCTAAAGAGGCCTTGTCTTCTTCGATTAAAATTATGAAAGAATCGGGTGGACACGCTGTGAAAATGGAAGGTGGAATAGAAATTATTGAATCTGTTAAACGAATTTTAACAGCAGGAATTCCAGTGATGGGACATTTGGGTTTAACGCCTCAATCGATTTATAAATTTGGAACATATACTGTTCGCGCAAAAGAAGAAGAAGAAGCGCAACGCTTGATAGCAGACGCACTAGCTTTAGAAGAGGCAGGTTGTTTTGCAATTGTACTGGAAAAAATACCTGCTAAATTAGCAGAGTTGGTTGCGAAAAAATTAACAATCCCAATTATTGGAATTGGTGCTGGAAATGGTGTCGACGGTCAAGTATTGGTTGTACACGATATGCTAGGGATTAATAACGAATTTAGTCCCCGTTTTTTAAGAAAATACGCCAATCTTTATGAGTTAATGATGCAAGCTTTTCAGCAGTACATTGTTGACGTAAAAGCGGGTGATTTCCCAAATGAAAAAGAGCAATATTGATTGTAGATTGTAGATTAAAGATTAAAAATTGCAGATTACAAATTACAAATTCTGAATTCGAATTAAGTGAGTGAATTAGAAATTTTATACGAAGACAATCATTTACTCATTGTCAATAAAAAGGCATCTGATATTGTGCAAGGTGACAAAACCGGTGATGAAACAATGCCGGATAAAATCAAAGCGTATTTAAAAGAAAAATACCAAAAACCAGGAAATGTCTTTTGTGGCGTTGTTCATCGTTTGGATCGCCCAACAAGTGGCGCAGTTGTTTTCGCGCGCACATCTAAAGCATTGGAACGCTTGAACGCACAATTTCGCGATAAAAATACATCTAAAGTTTATTGGGCAATTGTAGCTACAAAACCACCAAAAAATTCAGATTCCTTAGTTCATTTTCTAAAAAAAAATGAAAAACAAAATAAATCGTACGCCACATTAACTGAAGTTGCGGGTTCCAAAAAAGCAATTTTAACCTATCGTTTGTTGGTTTCTTCCGATAAGTATCACCTGTTGGAAATCGAATTAGAAACGGGACGCCACCATCAAATACGTGTTCAGTTGGCAACAATCGGATGTGAAATTAAAGGTGACGTGAAATATGGCGCACGAAGATCTAATTCCGATGGTTCGATTGGTTTGCATGCTCGATTTTTAGAAATTGATCACCCAACAACGAAAGAACGCATTAAAATTGTAGCACCAGTTCCGGACGATTCGTTGTGGAATGTATTTGAAAAACAGGTGAATAATAAGTAATTGTAACTTTTGATACATACCAGTAGTTTTAAACAACTTATTTTTGTTGCATGAAAAACAAGATCACTTCATTCTTAAAAGCTAAAAAGTTCATTTTATTGGGAGCTATTTTGGGTGCAATTGGAGGATACGCTTACTATTATTACATAGGATGTGTTTCTGGTACTTGCGCCATTACTTCAAGTCCAATTAATTCAACGTTGTATGGCATTTTTATGGGTGGATTGTTAGTAGATTTAATAGAAACAATAAGTACCAAAAAGACAAAAAATGGAAAACAGTAATTTTACAGTAGTAGATGTTAGAACACCTGGAGAATTTGCAGGAGGTAACGTAGCAGGATCAATTAATATTCCGTTACAGGAAATCGTTGACAGAGCAGGTGAGTTAGATAACATGGTGAAACCAATTATTTTCTGTTGTGCAAGTGGCAACAGAAGTGGACAAGCTGCAGCTTATTTCAAAGCACAAGGTTTGGATTGTGAAAATGGTGGTTCTTGGTTAGATGTAAACTATAATTTTTCTAAATAATGGGATTTCTAAGTAGTTTATTCGGACCAAAAGTTGACATGAAACAATTAGTTAATGAAGGTGCTGTCATTGTTGACGTGAGAACACCAGGTGAGTACCAAGGTGGACACATCAAAGGATCTGTAAATATTCCATTACAAGCTTTGAGCAACGGACTGTCGAAGTTAAAAAAGGACAAAGTTGTTATCACGTGTTGTGCATCAGGTATGAGAAGTGCTTCTGCAAAATCTATTTTAAAGTCAAATGGATTTGTAGCGCACAATGGTGGAGCATGGATTAGTTTGCAATCAAAAATTAGATAAGTAATTGTTTACTTTATAGCATGCGATTCCTGTTGGGGTCGCATTTTTTGTTGCCTTAACTTTTGTACCTTTGTAAAAACAAAAGCGATGCCTCTAAATGAATTAAAACTAAACGGAACCATATACGATGAAACGTTTGATTTAATCTTTCCAGCAGCTTATCGTTTGCATTCCAATCGTCATTTTACTTCCGTTTACATTGCCCAACGAGCCGTTCAATTTTTGAGCGAGCACGGCGCTAATACAGTTTTAGATATTGGTTCCGCTACTGGAAAATTTTGTTTAGTTGGCGCCGTAACTAAACCAGCAATTCACTTTACAGGAGTTGAATACCGTGCAGATCAAGTCGCAATTGCCAATGCATGTGTCCAACAATTTGAATTAACAAATGTTAGGTTTGAATGCGCCAATATCTTAACGACTTCATTTGCTGCTTTTGATGGTTTTTATATGTTTAACCCGTTTTTGGAAAACAAAGACGCATCGGCAAACATGGACGGTGAAAAATTGAATACAGATGCAGCAGCTAATCATTTTGTTGCGCATGTAATGCATGAATTAGAACAAAGACCAATTGGCACGCCATTAGTGACTTATTGGACGCCCATCGAGCAAATTCCATCTTCCTATGAATTGCAACAATCCAACTTTGGTGACACCTTGAAGTTTTGGTTGAAAAGTTGCTAATCTTGTCTTAATTTTTGTTCCAATAATTTAGCCAATGCTTTCGGTGCTTCATTTATTTGCATTTTTAAATGAATGTTATTTATTATTTTGCGCACGTCTAATTCTGAAATCTCTAGATGATTTGCAATTTGAGAATACGTAAAACCAACGATCGTTAATTCTAAAACAGCTGCTTCTTCTTCGTTCAAATTGAATTCAATTTTGTTTTTTTTATCTTTAAAATTATTAAGAACACGTAGCGCAATTCCCGGACTA
Source organism: Flavobacteriales bacterium (assembly GCA_947491305.1). Classification (GTDB taxonomy): domain Bacteria; phylum Bacteroidota; class Bacteroidia; order Flavobacteriales_D; family Crocinitomicaceae; genus M0103. The sequence continues at coordinate 28,042 of CANLIL010000033.1, forward strand.
ATAGAAGTGCCGCCAATAAGCGATTCTTTTAACGATGGAATCAGTTGCGTTCCGATAGAATTTTTCAATAAATAGCCGTCTGCACCTGCTTTAAATGCATGAAAAATCTTTTCATCATCTTCAAAAACAGTCAGAATAATCACACGCACTTGAAAATGATTTTCTTTCAGTAGTTTTAATCCCTCAATTCCATTTATTTCAGGCATATCAATATCCATTAATATTATTTCAGGCTGATATTCTATCGTGTTTTGAAGAACATTTTTACAATTTGGGTGCGTTGAAACTACTTCAAAAATATCCGTTGAATCGAGCATCATTTTTAACGATTCCCTCAAGCTTGAATGGTCTTCGTAAATTGTTATCTTTGTTTTCATTTTAGTACAAGTATTATTTTTGTTCCGTTGTTTGGTGCTGTTTCAATAGTCAATTTCCCATGAATTGCTAACGCCCTTGTTTGCATGTTTAGCAAACCATTTCCATTATTTTTTTTTGTTTCAAGATCAAAACCAATTCCATCATCTTTAATTTCATAATAAATCCATTTTCCAACTGAATGTATTTTTATCGAAACTGCGGTTGCGTTTGAATATTTTGCACAATTGTTGATGCTCTCTTTAATTAATAAGTATAAATTGTATTTTATATGTTGTTCAATTACATTGTTTTCATCTGTTAGTTGAATATCATAAGTGACTTGAATACAAGCGCTTTCTAACAAAGGACTCGCATAGCGCTTCACCCGTAAAACAATATCGTTTAGTTTATCAAAACGAGGATTTACATTCCAGATTATATCGTTAATTGTCTCGTTTATTGAACTCGAATTTTCTTTTAATTGTTGCATGAATTTTTGAGTAGGACTATCCACTGAAAGCACATTGCTAATTAGATGCGTAAGGATGTTTATACTAGAAATGTTTGCGCCCAATTCGTCATGTAAATCACGTGAAATTTGTAAACGTGTGGCTAAAATTTGCTCTTTTGTTTTTATTTTCATCTTATAGATAATGAACAGAACAAAACTTATTCCTAATGACACCATTAAATAAAACCACCATTTTAAGTAAAATGGACTATTAATGGTTATTTTTTTCAGTAAGAGTTTACTTGTTTTATTGGTTGATAAATCACGCCACCTAATTTTTAGTATGTAGTTTGAGGGTTCCAATTCTATAAATTCTAATGATCCATTATTTATTTCTATCCAATGTTTATTGATAGGACCAAGTTGGTATTCCAAAATCATTTTTTTATTTTTCAAGTAACTAGTGGCATTAAACAATAGTTCAAGGTGTCTATTCGAATAATTTAATTGAATCTCATCTGTGTTTAACGGCATTGATTTACTTCCAATTACCAAGGAATTCAATTGCGGCTGATTAATTTTTGTAGGTGATGGAAATTGTTCGAAATATTGAATGTAATAATTAGATATTGGAATAAGTATCGTATGCTTGTAAATTTCAAACAATGGGTTTTCTTTTCGCTCATATTGTCCAAAATTGAATAATGTTTTACTTTTACGATGTTTGAATTGATAAGCATACAAGCCGTTTATAGTTGAATAATAAAGTTCACCATTGTTTCTCAACGCGGCGTAATAAATAAAATCCCCATTTAATCCATTTTTTGAGTTTAACACGATCAAATCTTTTGGATTGTAAATTGAATGTATGAATATACTGGAGGAACTTGCGACTACAAGTTTGTTTGTTTTTTTATCAAACGACATAGAGTGAAAATCAATGCCATTTTTAAAATACTTTTCGGGAGTCGTTTTTGTATATTTTGTATTTTTCAAATTGTATTTAAATAGGCCATTGTGTTTTCGTAAAACCCACAGATTATTGCTGGAATCCTCAATGAAATCTAAAGTAATATGGTTCGAATTTTTTAGTTCGTCCTTTTGAATTGGTTCTTTGAAAATTATTTTTTGCGACAAATAATTATAAATTAATACACCATAATCGCTTGATAAACCGATGTTATTTGATTCTAATTCTCGTATTTTTAAACAGTTTTTAACAGGAAGATTTAACCATTGTAACTGGTTTGATTTCCGATTGTAACAATAAACAGAACGTGCTGTTGCGATGAAATAATGCCCTTGAATCAATGGAGAAATGAAATTAATTGTTGCTCGATCTCTCAGCGGAATTTTGTGTGTTTTTAAGGTATTCGAATTTGATAAAAAAACACCATTTTGTTTTGTTCCGATGAGTAATTCTTGCTCATTAATGGGTTGTAGTGCAGTTATTAATGCATCGTCAGGAATAACCTTGTTTTGGTAAAAATAAGTTGTTCTAGTAAGTTGATTTTCAGGAGAAAAATAGGATAATCCTTTATCTGTCGCAATCCAAATTCCATTTTTTGAATCGCGAAAAAGGTGGTGAACTTTTTTGGATGCTATAGTTTGTTCTTTTAGTTCTGGAATTGGTAAACAGTTGATTTGTTTGTTTTTTTTTAAGTCAACGATTACGATTCCATGATCGTTGGTTCCGATAACAATAAAATTCTGATGCTTGAATTTGTAGGGTAACAAGCAAGTTGGCGTGAATTTTTTTAATTCTGCAGCTTGAATAATCGTTTTGTACACGCGTGTTTTAGGATCTATTATTACAATTCCATTTTTTTCTGTTACTGCTAGAATGTGTGAATTGTATGCTAGTGCGTTTATTATTTTTAAAGTACTTTTTTTGTTTTGTTTACCGTAAACAAATTGATGGTGAACAAAGATTTTCTTTTTTCTATTATACGAATAAAATCCATCGGTATAGGTGTTGTACGTGTAAATTTCACCATTAATTGTTACAAATTCTTTGCATTCATCATACAATTCATCGCTTACTTTTTTCCATTTTTTTTTGTTATATTTTATGATGCCTTTCCATGTAGATACAAATACGTCGTTTTTATTTGAAGTTAATTTACCCCATCCATTACTGATTGTTGAAATAGGAATTGTTTTGAATTTTTTCAAATCAATATAGCCAACATCTTTATCCGTATGGTACCAGATTTTAGAACTTGTAGGAAAAATATCCATTACCCAATTACTCCCAATTCTCTTTGATTTCGAACTGCTTTCTTGCTGAAAATAGTCCCATTTAAATCCATTGAATTTTGCAATTCCATGCATGGATGCTACCCAAATTGAATGATCAAAAGATTCACACGTTTTTAAACAAAAATCGGATGGTAGTCCATTTTCAATCGTAAAATTCTCAAATTTTGCATTTTCGAATACTTGAAAATCTTGCTGCATCTTTTGGGTAAAGGCGCAAGAACAAATAAAAATAGAAATTAGTAGAATACTGTATGATGGTTTCATTCAATTAATTTCATCTAAGTTACTAGATAAAATTTAGTTTGCAAAAAAAAAGGTTGCTAAACTAGCAACCTTTCTCTAACCTGAGGTTAATTATTTTTGAGTAATGGTAACCATTCTGAACATTCCAGTTTGACCATTTGCTAATGTTATTGGTGTTTTACCTAAACCTTTTGTTGTGATTCTAGCAGCAGATACACCTTTAGATACGATGTATGTTTTAACTGCATTAGCACGATTTCTAGATAAGATAATGTTAGCATCTATTCCACCAACTTCATCTGTGTATCCTGTTACCAAGATATTCATTGTTGGATCCGCTTTTAATTGGCTAATAACATTGTCTAATTCTGCTTTGTAGCTATCACTAACTGCATAACTTGCGAATAAGAACTCAACGTTGTTTGCAGAAAGAACTGCTGGAGCTGGAGTAGTAACTACTTCTTGAACTGGCTCAGGAACTGTTTCAACAACTGGTTCTGGAACTGTTTCAACTTTAACTTCTTCAACCACTTTAACTTCTTCAACCACTATTGGCATAACATCTTTAGATGGCCAATCAAAGTGACGGTCGTTTGCACCAATGTAATATGTTAAACCAACTGAAGCTGTGTAAAATGAACCTCTATTGTTTTCTGTAACATATGACCAATTGAAAGAACGATCTTGTTCTAAGTTAAAAGCGTAAGCTAAATCAATGTTAACTGAAAAACGGTCGTTGATTTTAAATTGTGGTGTTAAACCTACGTTTAAAGTAATGATATCGTCATTTCCTTTGATGTATGGATCTGTTGCATTGTCAGAACCAAAATCTTTGTTCCACATTGTTGCAATACCACCACCAGCGTGTACTAATAAACCAAAACGTTTAGATGGTAATTTAAACAAAGATCCAATATTGTAAACACCTTGAATGTTTAAACTTGCATATTGATTAGTTGTTGCTGTACCTTCTGCTGTAGGGAAAAGATCGTAACCTAATCCTAACATTAATCCTAAATTTGTGTTGAACATGTAACGTGTGTTCAGTCCAATATGGTGAGAATTAGATGTGTTTACGTCAACAGGAGCGCTAATAACGCCATTGATTCCATAATTTAATCCTACTGATAATTTGTTTAACGAAGTTTGTCCAAAACTGATTGAACTTGTTAAAACTACTACTATTAAAAGACCTTTAAATTTCATTACTACGTGGTTTAGTGTATGCAAATGTAGTGTTTATTTTGATATGAATAAGAAAACTGACATTTTTTTTGAAAAAACACCGCCATTTTTTATGTTATTGCTTTAATAGTTAATCAGATACGTATCAATCTTTTATAATTTTCACTACTTCTTGCTTATTTCCAGCTGTAATAGTTAAAAAGTAAACGCCTGCTTTCGCTGTTCCTAAACTAAATTTAGCAGCTTTCGGATCGAGTTCTTTGATTGTTTTGCCGTTTAAATCTTTGATGGTCATGGATGAAATCGAATTGAATAATTCTAAACCACTTAGCGTGAAATC
>CANLIL010000034.1 GCA_947491305.1 Flavobacteriales bacterium
AAACTTTCGTTCCCTTTTTTAACGATGACATCAATCTCCGCGGAAGGAAAAATTCGTTTTAATTCTTCAATAACGGGTGTTGCAAGAATAACATCACCCAAAAAAGCTGTTTGTATTAGAAGAATTTTTTTCACTTTGTAAAGATACGCATTTACACATAAATGTTATCTTAAAAAAAATGAGCAGCAAAAAGTTTGTGTATTTTAAAATTTTTTCTTAAAATTGGTTAGTATTGATCATAAATTAGTTGAAACCAACTCTATTCTCAGAAAATTGTTAGTTAATAGCATTAGTGATTAATATTTAACTGCTTGGTAAAGTATTATTTAATTCAACATGAAACTATGATAAACAAACTAAAAGAAATCCGTTTAATAAACAATTTCACTCAAGAGTATGTTGCATTTGAATTAGGGATATCTCAAAAAGCATACTCCAAAATTGAATGTAAAGATCATCAATTAAATCATGATAAAATTATAAAACTTTCACAGTTGTATAAAGTATCTCCAGATTATTTTTGTGGTATTTCTTGTGTATGTTCTGCAAGTAAAGAATCTGCTATTCTTGAAATTAAAAACTCTTTAAAAGAAAAAGGAATTGATTTCCCTGATTACAGTTAATAATTAAGAAATTCTATTAATAGAACTAAAAGGTATAATTTAGAACTAAAAGTACTTGATAAATTTTTTAATTTTAATTTAGTTTGTAGCAAGCTAATGGTTTATAAAATAGCTTAAAAATAAAAAAGAGATGCGGTAACACCTCTTTTTAATAAAGACGCACAATAACAGTTTTACCGAGCAGTTTGCATGCGCAACATTGTCCTGTTGATGTCTCACTTCATCGACAAAGTTAAAAATTTATTATTTAATTATGAGACCACTAAATTTTAATTATGAAAAAAATAATTTATGGAAGTTTATTCCTTGCCTTAGTAGGAATAGGAATTGTAGGGTGTAAAAAAGATACTGCTACAATCTCTAGTTCAAGATTTTCGAATCCATATGATTACATCGGGAAAAAGCACAATGAAGTTTTAGATTTGTGCCTTAACGATAAATCTTATTATAATTTATCAAATTTTGAACAACATAAATGGATAAATAATAAAATGTTATCTGGAAACGGTTCTAATGGTGAATTTAATTTATTAAGTGATGAATTACTTCATAAATTTGATAATGAAAGAAAAATTTGGAAAGACAATGATGATCTTTTATATTTTTATGATAGTATCGTTTTAGTTCAGCCTAAAAACTCTCAGTTTTACTTAAACGAATCTAAAAACATTTGTAGTAAGTATCAAAATGATATTTCTTTGATAGAATTCAAAAATGAGTTATCAAAATTAGAAAACAAAGCGTTTATTGATAATCGTCTAACAAAAAATGAGAAGTTTTTAGTTCTAGGCTCATTAAGTCTTATCAAAAACAGTTACGAGTTTTGGAAGATGAAAGAAAATGAGGTTAATACTACTAAAAAAGGCAAATTGAGTAAATGGCTAGCTGATGCAGCTGGTTTTATAGGTGGGGCAGGCAGTGTTCTCTTCGGAGGATGGGCTGTTGGAAACACTTCAGATGGAGTTATTTCAATTGCAGTTGAAACTGGAATGACAACTGGAACAGCTGCTTCTGCTTCAGTAGGCAATGAATAATAATTAATAGAGTTTTAGGGCATACTTTGTATGCCCTGAATTTACCTTTTAAAAATGAAAAATTTAATATTATTTTTTCTAGTTCTCAAAATAAGTATAGTGGTTTCGCAAAAAACCATCTCTATTGTTGATATTGACAACAATCCAATAAATGATGTTGCAGTAATTGATGCAAATAGCAAATTAGTTAGCATAAGTAATTCCAAAGGAGTTATAATTGTGGAAAATGAAAACTTTCCAATTATTTTAACGAAAAACAATTTTGAAACACTTAAGCTTGAAAATTACCAAATGCAATGTGTTTTAAAACCGAATACAAAGGAAATTGAAACAATCACTGTTAAACCAATCAATAAACTTAAAATTTTAGAAGAATATTTGAAAAAGTCAATCGCTTTTTCTGGTCAAACCAGTGATACTAACATTGGGTACTATTTTGCGAAAAGCATTGTTGTTTATAATGATAAAGACACTAATTTTTTGGAAGTCATGTGTAAAATGATGCTAATTAAAAACAAACACAATGATTATCAAATATTTGTTACTGACGCTAAAAAAGCTATTAGTAAATTTGAAGTTGGAAAAGATTCAAGCACTTCATTTTATCTAGGTTTAAATAATTTTAACAAATTTATAAACAACTATAGACAATCAAAAAATAAGGAATTCAATTTAAATAAAAAGTATTACATAAATAGTGATATAAATATTTCTGAATATCCTAAATTGTCATTTATCTGCTCTTCCAAAAAAATTCCTGTGAAAAATAAAAAAACGTATGTTTTTGAAGATTCATTACTATTGAATTACACTTCTGAATATTTTGACACATTAGATAATACAGTTAAGTTTTTGGTTTTTCTAAAGGATAAGCTTTCTGTAGATTACATAAAAGAAAGTTTAAGCATTAAAAATATTGCATTTGAAAAGACTATTTTATATCAAAAAGTTCTGTTTTCCCCAACTATTAAACCAATGACAATATTTGAAAAAATGGGCTTTATCGCTATCGATTCCTTAAAAATGAACAATATGCAAAAAGTAGAAGATCTTCAAGAATTTTTTAAAAGTGTTCCATTTGATAATAAATTTAGTTTTAACTACCAATTTGAATAAAAAAAAATATATGAAATTAAAAATGTGTTTAACAATTACAATGATAATTGTTTTTAAACGAGGGTTTTCTCAACAAAACTGGTTGAATTTACAAACTGGAACAGAGTTTAGTGTCGCATTAAAAAGTGATAAATCACTTTGGGCCTGGGGTAGCAACTTAAATGGTCAATTAGGACTAGGATCGCTTACTTTTACAGTACTTCCACAAAAAATTGGTTTAATAAATGATTGGACAAATATTGCAGCTGGATCATTCCATTGTTTAGCAATTAAAGAAGATAGTTCATTGTGGGCATGGGGTCTAAATAATAATGGACAACTTGGTACAGGAAATACTATTTCATATAATGTGCCTCAACTTATTAATAACCAAAAAAAATGGATTAAAATTGAAGCAGGTCAAACACATTCAATTGCACTTGCAGCAGATTCTACAATGTATGTTTGGGGAGATAATAATTATGGACAATTAGGATTAGGTAATACAATTAGTAAATATTTCCCTGTCCAACTATCTGACTCTTTAAAATTTACGGCAATTAGTGTTGGTGGTGCTCATACATTAGGAATTCAAACAAATGGTAGTTTATGGGGATGGGGAGCAAATTTTAATGGACAAATAGGTGATGGTTCTACTTTAGAACGTTTATCACCCGTTCAAATTGGTATAGCAACCGATTGGAAAGAAATTGATGCTGGCTTTGAATTTTCTTTAGGAATTAAAAACAATCAAAGTATTTGGAGTTGGGGCTTCAATGGAAGCGGACAATTAGGTATTGGTAATACTTATCAACAAATAACACCAAATCAAATTGGAGACTCTTTAAATTGGGTTAAAATTGAAGCAGGATCATCTTTTGGTTTTGCGATTAACACTTTTGGTAACCTATATTCATGGGGGGCTAATAGTTTTGGTCAATTAGGTCATGGAAATGAACAATTACTGACTGTACCAACTAAAATTGGAAACGATAATGATTGGGTTAATATTAGTTGCGCTAAGGGTACAATTTATAACAATGCAATCTTTGGTTATCATGCAATTGGTTTGAAAAATGAAGCTGAAGGTTTATGTGCTGTTGGTCTAAATAATGCTGGTCAATTAGGCAGTGGTAATCAAATAACTAACTCAATTTTTAATTGTAATATTTTTCTTGGGCAGGATGAATTAGTTTTAAATGAATATTTTGAACTATATCCAAATCCTAATAATGGTGAGTTTTATTTTAATTTACCAGAAAAATATCTTGGAGAATCAATGAAAATAAGTGTTTATAATGGTTTTTCTAAGTTGATTTCTGAAAGTAACAGTTTAATAAACGATAATAATCACCTTAAATTAGAACTTTCTCCTGGAGTATATTTTGTTGAAATTCAATTAGAAAACAAGATATTTAACAGGAAAATTATAGTTCAATAAAAACCTTTTAAGCAATTGTAACATAGGCATTATATATAGAACACAAATTTACAATCATGCGGCTAAACTTTAATTTGTTTAGCCGTTTTTGCGTTTAATCCATGTAGTATGTCCGTTCAATATTATGAAATCTATATTTATGGAGAAATATTACTTAATCCAAAATCTGAATTAATGGTTTGAATCCAACACCATCTAAAATCACCGAATAAGAGTTACATGCCCATATTTCACAATCGTTTCTCCAAAACCATCGGTTAATTGAACACGATAAATATACGTTCCAACTGCTGCATTTGAGCCACTTGGAGTTGTGCCGTTCCAGCCCTCTAAATAATTTGAAGTTTCAAAAAGCGTTTGACCGATGCGATCAATTATGGTAAATGAATAATTACTAGGATCAAAATTGGTTAATACTGGAATAAAAAGTTTGTTCACTCCATCTGGCATAAATGCGTTTGGAATATAAATCAATGGTTCGATAACTGCACACGCTTCATTTGATTGACTTTTTTCAGGAGCATTGAAACTATTTGAACCTTCAATTGCTTCAACTTTATAGCATATTTTACCATTAAAATTTAAATTTGACAAGGTGTCTGTATATGTTCGAGAGTCACTTGAAACGTTTGCTAATGGCGTAGTTGAAAAAACACCATCTATTCCTCTATAAATTGAATAAGCCAGAATTGAACCATTAAACGATTCGTATTCGGACCATTGCAAGTAGGTTTCCATTTTGACATCGTTTTTCAAAATAGAAAGTAAAATTGTTTTTGCATTGTTTGATACGGCACCTAAACTTCCACAACTATCAATGATGCGCGCTCTGTATGAGTAACTGTATTTGTCAACTTCGACATTAAAGTCGGAATAGGTTAATAACGATGAAGTGATTGGTAAACGTGTGATTTCAACAAATGGTTCTGTTTCTTTCTTTCGTTCAATAGCTATTTTCGCAACACCAGCAGTTGTATCAATTAAGTGTTTCAAATCAATTTGCTGTTGGTTCACCGTTGCAACTTTTAAATAGTGAACACTTGCTTGTGTTGGTGCAATAACTGATAGACAAATTTTGTTCGAAGTTGCACTGTTTCCATTGGTTCCAATTGCCTTCACATAAAAACAATAATTCTGAAGTGCTTCTACTGGTACAATTGCGTCAGAATTACTTCCATTCCCCATCAAAAGCCAATTCCCATTGTTCTTACTTCCATAAACTTCATACGATTGAATGTTTGTCCAACCACTGTAATCGGTCCAATTTAATTGTACGGTATTGTAACAAATTTCTAATTGGTAGTTTAAAAACATACTCGTATTTGGATTCGCTTTTGCAGAAGTTTGATAGGTAACTGGAACTGAAACAGTAAAACACGAATCAAATGCAGCAACGGAATAGGTGAGTGGTGATGTCACATTTACCGGATGCGTATAAGTGGTTGAATTGATTCCCCAAACGGTATCGATTTCGGTTAAAAATCCTGCAGCGTTTACCCCATAGATCACATATCCATATGTATCAGGCTGATCATTTACTGACCAAGAAATTGTTGCAAAAGCATTGTTTAACGTGTCAATAGAAACGCCATTAATTATTGGTATTGAAGGTGTTAACATGTCTTCAAACAAATCACCATCAATTGTTGAACTAAAATCACAATATGTTGCTGGTAAAACAATTTGATAATTTAATGTTGCTTCGCAAATATAAATTGTGTCTTTGTAGAAATTAGTACCAAGTGGGACGGAATCAATTAACGTCCATGTTCCACTAGGATATTCTCTATAAATTTGATAATAACTCCCAATTCCAGCTGTTGCTGTTGTTGGTGCATTCCAATTTAAGACTGCTGTTCCATTTAATGGATTCGTTACGTTTAATAAGATACATTTCAGTGTATCACTGTATCGTTTCGTATTGCCATTGCATCCTGAAACGACTGCTAGGTAGTAGCCATTTGCAACTAAATTTGTAGGGAATGTAAAAGAAGCTGCTGAAATAGAATTTAATGTTCCAATTAATCCACTTTGAACACTGTAAATTTCATACGCTACAAATGAATTAGATGGATTTAAAACAGGATTCCATTCAATTGTAGTTTGATTTGTACTTGGATTAACATGAATACAATTGATAGCTGGCGCTTGAATGACACCTTGATTAATCACATTAACGGTTACTGTAATATACTTTATTTTAGGAATTGGGCAGAAATCATCTTGTATTTTAAAAACAAATTGATAGGGAATCGTGTCATAGGCAATTCCACCTGCTCCAACCAAATGATTGCAAGCTGTTTGCCAATTGAACGAAGCAGTTGCATTTGATACACCTGTTATAATTGGTGTTGCATTCAATGTGGCACACGGAGCATTTAAACAGCCTGTATTTGCCGTGTAATTTGTCCCGTATTGTAAACTACTTGAATTGATTAATACATGTTGTGGACTCCCATTTTGCAGTAAATCAAGGTCATTTGCAATCACATCAAAATTAACCAATGTACCAGCAACAACTGTTGTTTCATAGAATCCACCTGTAAATGGTGGCGCAACAATTGGCGCATTGTTTCCGCTGCTACAATTGGACACGATTAATTGCATTTCTCGTTCAATTTCAGCCATTAATATGCCATTTCGAAATGATTGCACCTTTACTTTGATGACATAATTTCCAGATGTAACTGATTGAAACGTGAGTTCTCCAGATTGCGGATCGATTGCAGCAGCAACATTTAATGGATTAATTGCAGCAGATGGCGTTGGCGATAAATACGAAAATCCGGGCTCAAAAGGAATGAGTATTGGATTGGTTGGTGGATTAAATGTTCCCGTGGGAAAATTATTCAAAGGCGATGAAAATTCGACATGAATGGAATCTAAATCGCGGTCAACTGCATGCATGTTGTATTGGTAAGGATCGCCAGCACATGAAATGAAATATGGATCTTGCAAAAATTCTGGAGAATTATCAACACAACCACTCGATCCATTTTTAAACATTTTCGCAGCAAGTGTAATCCCGTATGTTGCTGGATTGGTAATGTTTGTAATGGTATTACTTCGTGAAAACGTTTCGTATGTAAAAATCCAACCTTGACTAGGAGGTGTTCCTACAATTGCTAATGGTGCGCTTTGATAGCTAATTTTCTCTATTGCGCCAGCTCCATTTCCTCCATTCGTTCCTGTACCACAGGCTAATTGATTGGGGCCTCCAGCAACTTGATTGCACGTAGGTGAAATATCTATTCTTGAAGCAAAAGGTAAACTAATTGTTGTTAGTGTTGGGTGATTCCAAACGCGAATAGTTTCTGGCGCTGTACTGATATCATTTTCATTACAATCGCGGTAAAAAACTAGTTTAAATACATAATTACCATTCACGCATTTCCAAGTTATTTCACCACCTAAAACATGAGATGCTTCAGCTGAAAAACTAACTCCTAAAACAATTAAAAATGCAAATAGTATTTTAAACATGGATTTATTATCCTTCTATATCTCTTTATATACGTAAAAAATGAAATTTTGTTGCTTAACCAGCCGTAACAATTGTCATTTTATCCCAATTTAAATACTTAATGGCTAATTCTTGAATACGGTCAGGAGTAATTTTATTAATTGATTCAATGCAGTTGTTGTAATAATCTAATCCAATAGAAAATGGTTCTACTTGTAAAAATAAATCCATCATTGCATATGGCCCATCCGCACTTTTCAATAATTGGCCTAGCATGTAATTTTTTACTAATTGCATTTCGTCGTCGCTCACCAATTCAGTTTGAAGTCGCTTAAATTCGAATTCAATTTCATGAAGGGTGGCATCTTTTTTATCACTTCCAACCTCTGTTGCAACTAAAAAATAACCCATTTCAGATAATTCAGCTACCATCGTTCCAATTCCATAAGTATAACCTTTATCCTCTCGAATGTTGGTCATTAAACGACTTCCAAAATAGTCGCCTAGAATGGTGTTTAAGATTTGAAAATCTATAAAATCAGGATCTTTTTTATTGAATAACATACATCCAACACGAATGGCAGTTTGAACAGCTTGTTCTTTGTTGACATGTGTCTTACTCGGTTCATTTTGACATTTTTCGTTAAAAGTTGGCAGTGCATCCATTGCCCAATTACCAGTCATATCAATTACTTCATCGATTTCATCAGTGGAAAATGCACCAATCAAAACAACTTTAGTTAAACCATTTAAATAAAAATCTTTATGGAATCGTTTTAACGTAGAAATTGAAACATTTTCAAAATCTGTTTCTTCTGCAATACGACCATAAATTGGATGATTAAACAATTTCTGTTGAAATGTGCGTTGCGCTAAATAGCTCACTTTTTCCATTCCAATTTTGAACTTTTGTTTGCGATCATTAACGAGTTCAGTTACTTCGTGCTCATGAAATGCAAGGTGTTGAATGGCATCTTTTAAAATTGAAAGCACGGCCAACATGTTTTCTTTTAATGCATAAATTGAAACCATTGCATTTTCATTGGAAACAGATGATTCAAAAAACGCCCCCAAGCTATCCATTTCATTGTTGATTTCAATAGAAGTATTTGAGTTCGTTCCTGAAAGTAATAAGCTATTTACAAAAGATGCTGTTCCAATTTCCCCTAAAATTGTTCCAGCATTGAAGTATAAGTCCAAACGAGATGTTTGGTTCGGAACTTCGCTCATACTGTAAAGTTTTACAGAAGAAGAAATGTCGAAAATAGCAGGTTTTATAAAATCAATTTTATCGATTTCTTTTAATGAAGGCGTTAACGTTCTATTTATCATTTGAAATTGCTTTAACTTTTAATAAGGAACAATTGGTTTTTTTCAAGATGTGCATCGCAGTTTCCTGAATATGGCTTGGGTGAATGGCTTCGTAAATCAGATGTTCTTCATTGATTCCATTCGCATCACCCAACAATTCAAAATTGCATAAATTCATTGCGCGATTTAACAAACCTTGTTCTTCAAATTCCTTTGACGTTCGTAATTTATTCATCATTCTTTTTAATTCATCTGACGAGATTGGATGATTATTGAATTTTTCTAATTCAATCCACAATGCGTTATCTAACATTTCAAAGGTTACACCATCATTTAGTTTACCTGAAATAATTAGCAATCCGTCATCCATAGAACCGGTAATATATGCGCCAATTTCAGCGGTTAATTGTTGCTCTTTTTTTAATGAAACATATAAGCGAGATGATTTGTCGCGACCAAGCGCATCTGACAATAAATCGGCGACATAAAAGAGTTCATTTCTTCGTTCTGGCATTTTGAACGCATAATAAAACGCATCTGTCGGAACAGCTCGTTCGATTGTTTTCTCACGGTATTCTTCTTGTAAAGGCTCAGCATCCAAAATACGAGCTGGTTTAATACCTGAAGGAATATCGCCATACCATTTTTCAACCAAAGCTTTGATTTCTTCAAACTCAAAATTTCCAGCAATACAAAGGATTGCGTTTGAAGGGCAATAGTGTTTTTTGAAAAACGCTTTCACATCTTCCATTTTTGCTTCTTCGATGTGTTTTATTTCTTTCCCGATTGTAGCCCATTTATAGGGGTGTTTAGTGTAGGCTAAAGGTCTTAGTTCTAACCAAACATCTCCGTAAGGTTGATTCAAATACCGCTGTTTAAATTCTTCAATCACTACATTTCGTTGAACTTCCAAACTTTTAGCTGTAAATGCCAACGATAACATACGATCACTTTCCAACCACAAAGCAGTTTCGATATTGGTTTTAGGAAGAACATCGTAATAATTCGTAATGTCATTCGATGTAAAGGCATTGCTTTCTCCGCCTGCCATTTGAAGTGGCGCGTCAAAATCTGGAATATTTACAGATCCACCAAACATTAAATGTTCAAACAAATGCGCGAATCCTGTTTTAGCTTCACTTTCATCACGAGCACCCACATCGAAAAGTGTATTAATAACTGCAAGTGGCGTTGTTGTGTCTTTATGAAAAAGTAAGGTTAAACCATTCTTTAAAATATAGCGTTCAAAATGTATCATTAAAAATTGTATTTTTCTATTGTTCTTTGATTTAAAGCTAAGTGATAGCCTTCTATTAATTCATCCATCACTTCTTTGGCCGATTGTAATTTTTCAAATAGTCCTGCAACTTGACCAATTTCAAGTTCGCCTTCAATTAAATCACCTTCAAACATGCCTTTTTTGGCACGACCTCTTCCTAATAATGTGGATAATTCTTCTGTAGTTGCACCGTTTTGGTAAGCTGTTTGTACTTTATTAAAAAACTCATTTTTCAATAAGCGAACAGGCGTTAATTCTTTTAAAGTCAACAAGGTATCACCTTCTTTTGCTGCAATGGTTGCATTTTTGAAATTAATATGCGCACTTGATTCGTGAGTAGGAACAAAACGACTGCCAATTTGCACGCCATCAGCACCAAGTGTTAAAGCAGCTAAAATTCCTGCGCCAGTTCCAATTCCACCGGCAGCAATAATTGGAATCGTTACTTCTTTTGCAACCATTGGAATTAAGCAAAATGTTGTAGTTTCATCTTTTCCATTGTGTCCACCTGCTTCAAAACCTTCTGCAACAATGGCATCAACTCCGGCTTCTTGTGCTTTTAATGCAAATTTCACACTTGATACAACGTGTACCACAATAATTCCGTGTGCTTTTAAATGCGCAGTCCATGTTTTAGGGTTTCCAGCTGATGTAAAAACAATTGGAACTTTATGTTTAATTATCGTTGCGATATGTTTGTCAATATCTGGGTACAACATCGGTAAATTAACTGCAAATGGCTTGGTTGTCGCTTCTTTACATTTGACAATGTGTTCCTCTAAAACCGCTGGATACATTGATCCAGAACCTATAATTCCAAGTCCACCAGCATTCGAAACAGCTGCAGCTAATTCCCATCCTGAACACCAAATCATTCCAGCTTGAATTATTGGGTAATCAATTGAAAAAAGGGAAGTAATTTTATTTTTCATCTGTGATATTTCTGATTTTCAATTCACTTTTTTAATGCATTAAAGTGCACTATACGAAAGTACGATTTTTAACTTAATTCCAAGATATAAACCACCTTTAATCATATTTTTTTTAATTCCTCGCCTTCATTGTTTCAAAAAAATGTAATTTAGTTGACTAACTTTATACAATGAGAATTCTAGTCGTAATTGTTTGCCTGTTTTCAAATTTTTTTCTTTTTTCACAAGAGAAAGAGCACGTGCATTCATCGCATTATTCTTTTATTGAAAATAAAGGGCAATGGCCTGCTTCAGTTTTGTTTAAGTCGTCTTTTAAAGGTGGAAATTTATGGATTCAGCAAAATAAATTTGTTTTTCATTTACAAGATTTTTCTGTTTTACAGCAGGTTCATGGCCGACCAAGAGATAACGGACCAGCACCCATCGTCCCTCAAACAGTTGTACATTTAAATTTTATCGGTTCTAAAAAAGTAGATTCAATCCATTACATCAATCCAAGTAAGCACTATTATAATTTTTTCGTTGGCAATGATTCTTCCAAATGGACTTCCGATGTTCATAGTTTTTCTGAAGCAATTTTGACAGATTTTTATTCGGGTATTGATTTGAAGTTAATTGAAGAGAAAGAACAATTGAAATATGAATTTCATGTCAAACCTTTTATTGATCCTGCTCAAATTCAATTTGAATACTTTGGTAATGAGCAACTTAAAATAGATAAGAAAGGGAATTTAATCGTTAAAACTGCATTAGGGAATATCATTGAACAACGACCAGTTGCGTATCAAATTGTGAATGGAAAGTACCAGGTTGTTCCGTGTGATTTTGTATTAACAGCTCAAAAAGTTGCGTTTAAAATTGGGAAGTACATGAACAACATTCCATTAGTGATTGACCCAATATTAGTTTTCGCAACGTACTCAGGATCTGTTACCGATAATTTTGGAATGACTGCAACGTATGGGAATGACGGTTCTGCATATTCAGGTGGAATGGTTTATGGAAATGCATATCCAACGCCAGATAACAATGCGTATGATGTAACGTCAAATTTTACAGTTCCAACAAATGCAAGTTATGGAATTACAGATGCGTTTATTTCGAAATATGCGCCAGATGGTTCAACGATGCTTTGGACAACTTTTTTAGGTGGTGGAGATGGTACGCAAGGAACTGAAACTGCGCAAAGTATGATTTGTGATGCCTTGGACAATGTGTATTTACTTGGTTCAACTTCAAGTACAGATTTCCCCATTGTAAATGGTGTACAAACCTCACATGCTGGCGGACAAATCAACTCAAATCATTATTTTAATGGCGTATATTTCGCCAATCAAGGAACGGATATTTATGTTGCAAAAATAAGTGCAAATGGCCATAATTTATTAGCTTCAACCTACATGGGAGGCTCCGGGAATGATGGCGTAAACACAAAAATTACCTCAGGAATTTATAATTCAGTTGCTGCATATGATTCTTTGACAACGAATTATGGGGATCAATTTAGAGGTGAAATCATGTTGGATCCAGCAGGAAATTGTTTGGTTGCTTCGTGTTCAAGGTCGCAAAATTTCCCCGTATTAAATGCTATTCAACCTACTAATGCTGGGATGCAAGATGGTGTTGTTTTTAGTTTGAATGCTAATTTATCTGTTTTAAATTGGTCGACTTATTTTGGAGGAAGTAATAACGATGCGTGTTATTCCATTAAAGTAGATTCAAGTTTAAACTTAATTGTCGGTGGTGGAACAAGTTCCCAAAATTTACCAGCAACTGCTGGGCGTTTTCAAGCAACATACAATGGTGGAAAAACAGATGGATTCATCACTAAAATTGCAGCATCAGGAACTTCGTTAATTGGAACGACTTATTTAGGAACAACAAATTACGATCAAGTGTTTTTTGTTGAAATTGACAGGGATAATTCAATTTTTGCTGTAGGTCAATCACAAGGCGGTTTATTTCCAGTCTTGAACGCTAATTTTGTGAATCCAAATTCTAGTCAATTTATCATCAAATTGGATTCCTTGTTGCAACAAAATCAACATTCTACGACGTTTGGAAACGGGAACACGCAGCCTAATATTTCACCTGCAGCTTTTTTAGTAGACCTTTGCGGTAACTTATATGTTTCGGGTTGGGGAGCGAATATTTTGCAAGGATCACCACTAACAGGAATGCCAGTTTCAAGCAATGCATTTCAAGCATCAGCCCCAAATGGCTTTGATTTTTATTTAATGGTATTGGATCGCAATTTTAATAATTTACTCTACGGTTCATATTTAGGTGGTAACTCGGCACAAGAACATGTCGATGGAGGAACCTCACGATTTGATCGCAATGGAATTGTCTATCAATCTGTTTGTGGAGGTTGTGGAGGTTTTTCGGATTTTCCAACAACTACAAATACCTGGTCGAATAGCAATTTAAGTTCAAATTGTAATAACATTGTATTTAAATTTGACTTTCAATTGATTCCAACTGCATCATTCACCGTCAACGAAACACAAGGTTGTGCGCCTTTTCAAGTCGTTTTTCAAAATTCATCTTCTAGTTCCGATGCCTATTTATGGGATTTTGGAAACGGAAACACATCAACAACAGATTTTAATCCAACGATTAATTATACCAATCCAGGAATTTACAACGTTTATTTATATGTAACAGATAGTATTTGTTTACTTACGGATACAGCGCAAACTACAGTTACGGTAAATGAGCCAATTCAATTAACAATGCCTGCAACTGTGCAACTGTGTTCACCAGTTGAACTCAATTTAATTCCAAACACCTTTGGAACTGGCTCCACATTTGTTTGGTCTAGTTCACTTAATTTTTCAGACACGTTAAATTCTTCAATCAATGATTCAATATTAACCATTACACCTGCTGGAAGTGGAACGTATTATTTATCGGTTTCTAATGGGGGTTGCCAAAAAACAGACAGTGTTACTTTAGAATTCACAAGTTCAGCCATTCAACTTTCAGCAAATGATTCAATTTGTAAAGGAGATTCTACTTTGATAACAGTCACCAATTTAAATCCAGCCATTCAATTTACCTATGCTTGGACGCCAGTTTCAATAGTTTCGCCTATAGTTGGAAATGCTGTTTGGGCACAACCTTCTTCAACTCAGTTCATCGTAGTAACCGCAAATTCTTCAACAGGATGTTTGATAAAAGATTCTGTATTAATTGCTGTGAGTTCAATCAATGGCGCAGCTGTTATTGCAAGTGCTTCTAGTTATACCGTGCCAATTGGAGCTACCGTAACTTTATTCGGTCAACCTTCTGGATATTCTTACCAATGGAGTCCAAGTGTTGGTGTTCAAAATCCAACGCAACAACAAACGTCAGCTCAAGTTGATGTTTCAACGATTTATACCTTAACTGTTTCAGATGGAATTTGTTCAAAAAGCGACACCGTTCAACTAAAAACCGTTAATTATTTGTGTGGTGATGCATACATCTACGTTCCCAATGCATTTTCTCCCAATAGTGACGGAGAAAACGATGTATTGTATGTTCGGGGTCAAATGATTGAAAAAATGTTATTTCGAATTTTTGACCGATGGGGCGAGTTGATATTTGAATCTACAAATCGATTAGATGGATGGAATGGAACCTATAAAGGAAAACAATTAGATCCCGATGTTTATGATTATTATTTACAAGCGACTTGCATCGACGGAAATGAAGCGATTATTAAAGGAAACATTACATTATTAAAATAACAAGAAATGAAAAAAGTGATTACAACAGCATCAGAAAAATTTTTAGCAGCCTATTTAAACAATGCTAGTCCAACTGGATTTGAATCAAAAGGTCAACAAATGTGGTTGGATTATATCAAACCTTACATCGATTCTTATTTTACAGATAATTATGGCTCAGTAGTTGGAGTAATTAATCCAGATGCTCCTTACAAAGTTGTTATTGAAGCGCATGCGGATGAAATTTCATGGTTTGTACATTACATTACAAAAGACGGATTTATTTATTTAAGAAGAAATGGTGGTTCTGATCACATGATTGCTCCGTCAAAACGCGTAAATATTCATACAGATAAAGGAATTGTAAAAGCGATATTTGGTTGGCCAGCAATTCACATGCGAGCGTTAAAAGAAGAAACACCGAGCATGAAAAACATCTTTTTAGATTGTGGCTGTGATTCTAAAGAAGCCGTTGAAAAATTAGGAGTACACGTTGGTTGTGTGGTTACTTTCGAAGATGAATTTATGATTTTAAATAAAAACAAATACGTCGGAAGAGCATTAGATAATAGAGTAGGAGGATTTATGATTGCAGAAGTTGCACGTTTGTTAAAAGAAGAAAAAACACGTTTACCTTTTGGATTGTACATTGTGAATTCTGTGCAAGAAGAAGTTGGATTACGTGGAGCAGAAATGATAGCCAAAAGAATCAAACCGGATGTAGCAATAATAACGGATGTTTGTCATGATACGCACACACCAATGGTTGATAAAATCGAAAATGGTGATTTAAAATCAGGCGATGGACCTGTTTTAACGTATGGTCCAGCCGTGCAAAATAATTTATTGAAACAATTGATCGCAACCGCACAAGAAAATAAAATTCCATTTCAACGTGCTGCTGTTTCTCGAGCTACTGGAACAGATACAGATGCCTTTGCTTATTCAAACGAAGGAGTTGCAAGTGCACTGATTTCTTTGCCGTTGCGTTACATGCATACGACAGTTGAGACCGTTCAAAAAGAAGATGTAGAAAATACGATTCGATTGATTTTGGCTGTTGTGAAAAGTATAGAAGCTGGTCAAGATTTTCGTTATTTTTAATAATTTTTTATATATTTAAACCATTGAAAACTAAAAAACTAAAATTTAACTTATGAATAAAAAATTACTACTTGGATTGGGATTGGTCTTTTCATCATCTTTATTCGCTCAAACATTTACCGATAATTTCGATTCTTACACAGCGGGTCAAAAATTATGTCCTCAAAGTGCTGGAGCTTGGACAACTTGGAGTAATGCGCCTGGAGGAAATGAAGATGTGTTGGTTTCCAATGCTGCATCTTCAAGTCCGTCAAATTCATTGTATTTTTCCTCAACAGCTCAAAGTGGAGGTCCAGTTGATTTAGTGCGTCATTTTGGTGTGTTGAATACAGGTCAATTTTCAATGGATTTTAACCTAAAAATTGATGCAGGAAAAGCAGCTTATTTCAATTTGCAGAAAACTGCAACGATGGGACAAACCTACGCTTTGGATGCCTTTTTCAGTGATGCAGGTAATCTAACATTTAATCAAGTGGCTGGATTTAGCGCAGCATTTCCTCAAGGTACTTGGTTTAATTTTAAAATGAACATCAACTTTAACATTAACAAGTGGGAAATTTTCATTAATAACGTTTCTGTTGGTTATTTTGCCAATACAGTTAATCAAATTGAAAGTATTGATATTTTCCCAGTTGATGCAACAACACCATACAATGCAGCATTTTATTTAGATGATTTCCACACGGTTACAACTCCTTATACTTTACCAGTAAAAAATGCTGGCGTAACGTTTGCAGGTTTTAATGGTGGAAATATTGCTACGAATACGGTTGTACCAAACTTTAAAGTGCGTAATTTAGGAACGAGCGCAATTACAAGTTTTACTATAACATTAAATTACAATGGTAACACAATCAACCAAACATATAGTGGTTTAAATATGGCTTCATTAGCTGAGCAATCATTTACTTTGACAACCCCTTTGAATTTGGTAGCAGGATCGAATGTTCTGTCTTATACAGTAAGTAATGTTAATGGTCAAGGTGCTGATAATGATGCAACTGATAATGTCGCTTCAATCACTGTTAATCCAATTGTACCTGCAACTGGTAAAATGGTAGTTGGTGAAGAAGCAACAGGAACATGGTGTCAATGGTGTCCAAGAGGAACTGTTTTCATGGATAAGTTTGAAAATGAATTTGCAGATTTTTGGGCAGGAATAGCTGTTCACAATGGCGATCCAATGAAGGTAGCAACTTATGACACAGGAATTGGGACATTAATTGGTGGTTACCCTAGTTCATTGGTAGATAGAGGTGCTGATGTTGATCCTTCAGGAATGGCTACTGATTTTTATACTCGTTTACAAGTAGCGCCAACTGCATTGATTGAAAATGGAGCTACATGGGATCCTGCAACACGCATGTTGTATGTTTCTGTTACTTCTACATTCCAAGCTGCGGCAAATAATAATTACAAAATTGCGTGTGTATTAACGGAAGACGATGTTACAGGAACAGGAACTGGATGGAGTCAATCAAATGCTTATGCTGGAGGAAACAATGGTGTAATGGGAGGTTTTGAGGCATTACCAAATCCAGTGCCAGCTGCACAAATGGTTTACAACCATGTTGCCCGTGCCATTCAACCATCTTTTGAAGGTTTTGCAAATAGCTTCCCATCAACTGTGAATGCTGGAGATGCACATGTTGTAAATTTCTTATTTATTTTACCTGCAGGTTGGGATGAAAGCAAAATTCACATCATTGGTATGTTAATTGATCCAACGGGTAAAATTGACAATGCAGGTAAAGCTACCATCGCAAAAGCCATAACAAATGGATATGATTTTGGTGTTGCTGCAGGTGTTGCAGAATTATCTGCGCAATTAGACGACCAAGTTAAAATTTATCCAAATCCAACAAATAGTAATGCTACTTTAGAAATAAATTTGAAAGAACAAGCAAGTGTGAATGTTCGAATTTCTAATGCTGCAGGACAAGAAATAGTAAGTAGAAATTATGGAAGTATGAATGGCTCTTCTACAATTAATTTAGCTACTTCTTCATACTTATCGGGTGTTTATTTCGTTGAAATGACAATAAATGACCAATTGGTTGTAAAACGTTTAATCGTTGAATAACACATTCTGAATAAATTATAAAAGGGCAATGTAAGTTGCCCTTTTTTTATGGGATTACTTTTAATAACAATTCGTTTTTAAGCTAAAAAAGCTACTTTTGCATAAATTAAGAAGAACATAAAATATGAAATGGATTGGTAAGCGTGTAAGTTTTGTTGATGACAAGCAAAAAACAACAATTGTTATTTATCCAGAAAGTAATGTATTAATAAAAGGAATCATAGGCGCTTGGGTAGCCATGTGGATGACAATTGGCGCTACAATCATTTGGAGTTATTTTTCATTGAAATTAACCAACCAAGAGAACATTATTATTTATATATTTATGACTTTTTGGGTCTATTATGCTGTTAAAGTCTTTCGTTCATTTGCTTGGTTAATGTGGGGAAAGGAATTAATAAAAATTGATGAGACCGCCTTGTTTTACAAAAAGTCTGTAAAAAAATATGGTAAATCAGTGCCGTATTATTTTGAGAATATTCAAAAAATGTCCTTGTTTATTCCTAGAGACAAATCATTACAAGCTTCTTGGGAAGCTTCTCCTTGGGTTAGAGGTGGTGAACGAATCGAATTCGAATACTTTGGTAAAATGGTTCGTTTGGCAAGAAAATTGAATGAAAAAGATGCGAAGTTGTTGTTTACGTTGGTGACCAAAAAAATAGAAGAACGATTGAAAAAGTAACTTTTTTCTAAAGTATCTTCTCCATCAAATAATGCTGAACTTGTCCAAACAATAAATGACTTGGTTTCAAAAGCGAATAGGCTAAACTTTTATAAAATTCAACTGCGTTTTCACGTGCATGCAAAATGATTTTAGTGGCATTTAGTTGTTGTGCGCTATCCTCAACAGCTTTCATGATTGATTGGCCATAACCTTTTCCTTGAAAAGGTAAATCAATAGCCACAAAACGAACTTGATAAATTGTTTCATCCATTTTATCTAACCGAGCAATACCTATTAATTGTATGTCTTCGAAAAGGGCAAAATGAATACCTATTAAATCGCCGTCATTTTTCTCAGAACCCCGTAATTGATTTAAGGGTGCTCGCAGAATTCGATAACGCAAATCATAATAATTTGCCCATTCTAATTCCGTTTCAGGTGGTCGAATACTTATTGCCATTTGAATCCAATTGATGTAATACGTTGCGTTTCTTTTCCATTTATTGTTTCTGTTCGAATTAAATTTTGCGCAGCTTGCTCTTGAAAAACAGCTTCTAAATTTTTAATCTCTCCAGCTGGAACAAAGCGTTGGTGCATTGCATTTAAAAGCGTGACCGTTTCGAATAGTTTGATTTTTTCTTGCAAGCGTTCAAACAAAAGCATTCTGTTTTTTACTCGTTCTTTATTTTCTTTGAAACGATCATCATTAATTAATTCTTCGCACTTCAAGAAAGTACATAGTTTTTCAAAATGTAAATTACTTCCAATGGCAAAAGTGATTTGATCGTTGTTTTTTGTTGTGAAAATTTCTCCGTAAGGTGCAATATTTGGATGTAAACTGCCAATTCGTTGCGGAATATGATGTTCCATTAAATAATTCGATGCTTGATTGGCTAAACTACAAATCGCTGCGTCGTAAAGTGAGACAGTTAGTGTACTGCCTTTTTTTGATGCTTGTCTTTGCAATAAAGCAATTAATAGCCCTTCTTTCAAATGGTGAGCCGCCAATACGTCAATCAATGCAACGGGCATTTTTACAGGACCACTTTCTTGCGTTCCATTCATAGACATGAATCCTGTTTCTGCTTGTAAAATTAAATCATACGCAACACGGTCGCTTTCATTTCCGAAACCTGTAATTTTCCCAATTATCAATGTTGGATTAATCAATCGAAGTTGTTCGTCCGTAACGTTTAATTTTTCATCATCACCCTTTTTGAAATTTGAAAGTAAGATGTCTGCACCTTGAATATATTCAATAAATGTAGCGTAATCCTTTTCATTTTTTAAATCGAGAGATAGGTAATCTTTTTTATAATTTACTGCAGAAAAATAGGCAGAAACCGATTCCGAAGTGTCTTCTGAAGCCAATTTCCAGCTTCGAGTAACATCTGCATTATTAGGATGTTCAATTTTTAGAACGTGAGCACCTAATTCCGCAAAAAATGTTCCGACCGAAGGACCGGCCAAAACAGATGAAAGGTCTATGACTTTTATATCTTTAAAAGGCTTATTTTCTATCACTTAAATTCAATTATTTTTGTGCAATGCGCCAATATACGTAGTCGCTTATGGACTTTTCTTGTGCAGCATTTAATTTTGCTTTTTTAGCCATTCTCGGCAAAATTTTAGCCCATTTTTCTTTTGAATAATTCATTTCTTTTTTCAATTTATGGCAGTTTGCACAGTTAGCTTTATACAGTTCAAACCCATTCGCTAATTCTGTTGTGGGAAAAGTGATTGGTGCGCTTTCGGTTGTTATGAGTTCACCAGTTTTTGGTGAACATGCTATGATTGTTGCACCAATAAAAATTAAAATAAGTGTTTTTTTCATATTAATTTGTTGGATGATTTTTATGCCGTTTCTTACAAAATTTAGTTGCTTTGTTGTTGTCAAATTCAACAGAATGATCAAAGCGCTTTGATAAATGGTCGTTTATTTTACAATTACTGTTAAATCATTCATTTCTGATTAATTCTCCAATAAACGTAGTTACTAATTGATTTTTCTTGTTTTGCATCTAAATGAGCTTCTTTAGCCATTTTTGGAAGAATTACTTGCCATTGTTCTTTAGAGTAAGCTAGTTCATTTTTTAATTCATGGCATCCACCACAATTTGTTTGGTACAATTCAAAACCATTTGCTAAATCTGCAGATGGTGTCATGATTGTTGTCCTTTCTATTTTAACAATTTCAACATTTTTTGGAGAACAAGCCAATAGTAATGTTCCAATCGAACTAATAAATAGTATTTTTTTCATCTTAATTTGTTGGTTGAATTTTAACTTTTGTAGAACCGTTTCTCACAAAATTTAATTGTTTTGCAGCTGTTAACGTCAAATCAATCGAATGTCCAGAGCGCTTTGACAAACGGTCGTTTATTTTTACAATGACTATTGAATCATTCTTTAAATTAGTGACTTTCACAACTGTTCCAAATGGAAGTGTTTTATGTGCTGCAGTTAATTTCTTTTGAGTAAAAACTTCTCCTGAAGCTGTTCTTCTTCCTTCAAAGTGCGATGAATAATAGGAAGCCAAACCGATTTCTTCTTTTAATTGTATAAAAGAAAACAAAAGAAAAGTGCTTGCAATTAATAACTTAAATTTTTTCAAAACTTGTAATATTTAGTCTAAAGTAAAAATTGTATTCAAGCTAACCAAATAAAAAGAAAGATTAACACTTCTTTCACTTTTAAAATCAAAAAATAAGTGGCAATTTTACATTAAAATTAAGTAAATGAATCAAGCGCAATACATTATAAATCACACATCAATTCCATCAAAATCAATCGAAAATACCTTGCAATTATTAAAAGAAGGAGCAACAGTTCCTTTTATTGCACGCTACAGAAAAGAAGCTACAAATGGTTTAGATGAGGTTCAAATTACTGCGATTAGAGACTTTTCAAAGAAATACGATGAACTAATTGCACGCCAACAAACAATTCTAAATTCGATTGAAGAACAAGATAAATTAACGGCAGAATTAAAATTAAAGATTGAAGATTGTTTTGATGCGACACTTTTGGAAGATTTATACCTGCCTTTTAAACAAAAACGTCAGACGAAAGGAGATAAAGCCAAGAAATTAGGTTTAGAACCTTTAGCAAAAATGATCATGGCGCAACGAGGTGGTGAACCTATTCAGTTGGCTGAAAGATTTGTAAAAGGAGAGGTGGTTGACGAAGAAATGGCATTGTCTGGTGCGAATGATATTATTGCAGAATGGATCAATGAAAATGCAACCAGTAGAGCACGTTTACGCCAATTGTTTCAACGAAAAGCGTTGTTGCAATCAAAATTAGTGAAAGGGAAAGAAGAATTAGCTGAAAAATACCGCGATTATTTTGATTTTTCGGAACCTTTGTATAAATGCGCATCGCATCGTTTTTTAGCCTTGTATCGTGCAGAACGAGAAGGATTATTATCCCTAAAAGCGCAACCGGTTCAAGATGAAGCATTTGAATTTTTAGAACGATTTTATGTAAAAGGAAACGATGCATGCAGCGAATTAGTCAAAACTGCGACAAAAGATGCATACAAGCGTTTGTTATCTCCATCATTGGAAAATGAAGTAATACAAGAAGCAAAAGAAAAAGCAGATTTAGCTGCTATTCACGTTTTTTCTACCAATTTACGACAATTATTGCTAGCTCCTCCATTGGGTTCAAAGCGAATTTTGGCAATTGACCCAGGATTCAGAACAGGTTGTAAAGTTGTTTGCCTCGATGAAGCAGGAACCTTGCTAACGAATACTACAATTTTTCCGCATCCGCCTCAAAATGACACAAAAGCGGCGCAAGCAAAATTGGCGCAATTGGTGCAAGCGTATAAAATTGATGCCATTGCAATTGGGGATGGAACTGCTGGAAGAGAAACAGAATATGTAGTGAAGAAAACACAGTTTGACCGCGATTTAACCGTTTTTTCAGTGCGAGAAGATGGCGCGTCGATTTATTCAGCAAGTGCAATCGCTCGAAAAGAATTCCCAGATTATGATGTGACGGTGAGAGGTGCTGTTTCAATTGGTCGACGTTTGATGGATCCATTGGCAGAGCTAGTGAAAATTGACCCGAAATCAGTTGGAGTAGGCCAGTATCAACACGAAGTGAATCAAACGCTATTGAAAAATGCCTTAGATGATGTGATTGTTTCAAGCGTAAATGCTGTTGGAGTGGATGTCAATACGGCCTCTTCTTATTTATTAAGTTATGTTTCTGGTTTGGGTCCAACATTGGCTGAAAACATTGTTGCTTATCGAATAGAAAACGGAAAAATTGAAAGTCGAAATGACCTAAAAAATGTAAAACGAATGGGAGAAAAAGCATTTGAACAAGCAGCAGGTTTTTTACGAATTAGAGATGGAGAAAATCCTTTAGATAATTCAGCATTGCACCCAGAAACCTACAAGTTTGTTCAATTAATGGCGAAGCGTTTAAAAATCGAATTACCCAATTTAATTGGTAATGAAGCGGTTATCAAAGAAATAAAAGCGGCTGATTATCCAGAAATCGATTCATTTACGTTTGAAGATTTGATTAAAGAATTAAAAAAACCAGGCAGAGATCCAAGGAAAACTGCAAAAGTTTTAGAATTTGATGTATCCATTCGGACAATTAACGACTTAAGAGTAGGGGTGATCTTACCAGGGATTGTAACAAATGTCACGGCATTTGGCGCATTTGTGAATATTGGTATCAAAGAAAATGGTTTGATTCATAAATCTCAACTAGCTGAAGTATACGTTGAGAATCCAGCAGATTTCATTCAATTACACGAACATGTTGATGTGCAAGTGTTAGAAGTTGACCCTGATAGAAAAAGAGTTGGATTGAAAAAAATCATTTGATATTAACAAAATAATACCTAAATTTGTGTTGATTCTGAAAGCTTTATGTATTTTAAAATCGATATCTTAACTAAATAATTATGAAAAAATCTTTTACTAAATCTTTGCTACTTTTCTTTGTAGCGCTTGTATTTTCGATTACAGCATCAGCTCAATCTTTGGTAAACATTACAAATACAACAGGACCAAATAGTTGTAACGGTTCAGCTTCGTTAGTTGATTCAACTGCAAATCCATCTACAATTGTTTGGATGTATGCTGGAGCGATTTTACAAAATGGTGGTTATTCTATTCAGAATTTATGTCCAGGCACGTACATTGTTTCTTACTCTGGAATGTTTGGACCTGTTAATTTTACATTTATTATTGGTTCTTCAAATACAAATCCATGTGCTGGTTTTACTGCTAGTATGACAACTACTGCTGCAAATGCCGCAAATTCAGGAACAGCAACTGTAGTCGTTTCTGGTGGTGTTGCTCCATATACCTATACTTGGATTAACGGAGCTCCTTCAGCGGGTGCAACTATAGGAAATTTAAGTCCTGGATTTTACTCGTGTGTTGTAACTTCTTCTAATGGTTGTACTTACACCGCTACTGGAGTTGTTCAAGGTTCAAACTTGAATCCTTGTGCAAACTTTATCACTTCAATTACTGCACAAAACGCGAATACAATAGCTCCTTGTAATGGTTCAGCTTCTGTAACAACAGTAGGTGGTTCAACTCCTTATTCATATGTTTGGAATAATGGCGCAACGACAGCAAGTGTTTCAAATTTGTGCGCTGGATATTACGGATGTATGATTACAGATGCGAACAATTGTGTTTCGTATGATTCAACGTTTATTGCATTTGATACTTTAGTAAATATTAATAATACAACATTCCCAAATCCATCAGTAATTGGAAATCTTGGAAATGTCAGCATGACAAATTGCACGATCAATTTTGCAGCATTATCTTCAGCATCAATCGGCGGTGCTGCAAACGGTTTAAACGGAAACGTTTTGATTACATGGATTTTAGTTGATTCAAATGGTGTTTCAACAACATTTACCGTGCCTTATTTAATTAATAATTCAAATCCTGGAGTGTTTTCAGCTTCGTTAACTATTACATGCTACCAAAAATCTCAAGCGATTAAAACAATCGTGATTTCAGATCAAGTGCAATTACCTGGTTATACATTAGGAATAGATGAAAACGCAATGAATGTTGTAATTTCAAATCCATTTGATGCTCAAGTAGCTTTACAATTTGATGCGGCTAAATCTGGATCGATTCAACTGGTAAACCTTCAAGGTGCATTCGTTGCGACGAAAGAATTTACAAATTCAGCTGTTGTAACTATTGATACAGAAAACTTAACAAAAGGAACTTACTTTGTTACAATCAATGTTGATGGGCAATCAATCGTTCGTAAGTTGATTAAATAATAATAAAATTCATAGAGAAAAGAGGTTGGAGAAATTCAGCCTCTTTTTTTGTTTCTAGGCATTAAAAATTGGTTAATTAAATAATGCCTATCTTTGCACTCAATTACAGAATTTCCTTTTAAAAACAAAGTCATTTTCTGACAAATAAAAATACATGCAATTTAGCGATTTAAACATTATCGATCCGATTCTGAAAGCAATAGAAGAGGAAGGATACACAACACCAACACCCATTCAAGAACAAGCCATTCCACTCGTATTAGCTGGAAATGACCTAATGGGCTGTGCTCAAACAGGAACCGGAAAAACAGCAGCTTTTTCTATTCCAATTATTCAATTATTATCTAAAAACAAAGAATTCAAGGGAAAACGTAAAATACGTACCTTGATTGTAACACCAACAAGAGAGTTAGCGATTCAAATACAAGATAGTTTAAAAGCGTATGGTCGTCATGCCGGATTAAACAGCACTGTTATTTTTGGTGGAGTTAACCAAAACAAACAAACGGGAGCTTTACAAAATGGCGTTGATATTCTTGTTGCAACTCCAGGTCGATTATTAGATTTAATGATGCAAGGATTTGTCTCTTTAAGAGATGTAGAGATTTTTGTATTAGATGAAGCTGATCGAATGTTGGACATGGGATTCATTCACGATGTACACAAAATTATCCGTGCTTTACCTGATGAACGTCAAAATTTATTCTTTTCTGCGACAATGGCTCCAGAGATTTTAAAATTAGCGGGTACAATATTGAAAGATCCTGTTCGTGTTGAAGTTACGCCAGTTTCATCAACTGCAGAGATCATTAAGCAATCCTTATATTTCGTCGATAAAAACAATAAAAATGCCTTATTGACTGATATTTTAAACGACGTAGATGCTTCGTCTGTGTTAGTTTTCACACGAACAAAACACGGTGCAGATAAAGTAGTTCGTCATCTTTCAAAAAATGGTATCAAATCAGATGCCATTCACGGAAATAAAAGTCAGAACAACCGCCAACGAGCTTTGTCAAATTTTAAAGATAAAACAATTCGTGTTTTAGTTGCAACAGATATTGCAGCGCGTGGTATTGATGTAGAAGAAATGGAAATGGTCATCAATTTTGAATTGCCAAATGTTTCAGAAACATATGTTCACCGTATTGGTAGAACAGGTCGTGCTGGAAATAAAGGAACAGCGATTTCTTTTTGCGATTTTGAAGAGAAAGCCTATTTGAAGGACATTGAAAAATTGATTCATCAAACGATTCCAGTGGTAGAAGGTCATCCTTATCCGATGGAAAATTTTGAGATTGTAAAGAAAGAACAACGTCAACGTCCACCGAGAGAAAACCGACCAGGCGGACAAAAGAAACCGAAACCAACTGTTGAACAAAAACAAGCTTCTGCTAAGAATAAAGGTAAAAAAACGTGGTTTGGAAAAGGAGATCGTTATTAAGAATCAACTTCTAAATCTCAATTAATATTCAAAACGAATCAGTTAGCTGGTTCGTTTTTTTTTGAAAATAAAACCATTTTCAACACATAAATCGCTTTCGATGTTATTGGTATACAGAGATCCTGTTCCCAATCCTTGTGGCAATGTCGTTGTGTATTCGGCTGTTAACTGACAAATCGCATTCAATCCAATATTCGATTCTAATGCTGAAGTAATCCACCACTGAATGCCTTTTTCTTCCGCCAATTCAATCCATTCTTTTGTGCCTTCAATTCCGCCGTGCAAACTTGGTTTCAAAATAATAAATGGAGGTTGAATCGTTTTCAATAATTCGTTTTTATCTTTTAATGTATCTATTCCAATTAGTTCCTCGTCTAAAGCAATGGGCAATGGACTTACGTGACATAATTCTTTCATTCCTTGCCAATCACCAGCTTGAATTGGTTGTTCGATCGAATGCAAATCTAATTTGGCTAATTCTGTCAGTTTAGACAATGCATCTTTTTTCGTGAAAGCACCATTTGCATCTACGCGCAATGTTATTTCATCTTTTGAAAATCGTTTTCTAATAGCTGATAAGAGTGCGATTTCATTGTTAAAATCAATTGCACCCACTTTCATTTTTAGTGTAGAAAAACCTTCCGTTAGTTTTTGTTCGATCTGAGCCTCCATAAAGGCTTGGTTGCCCATCCATATCAAACCATTTATTGGTAACTTTTTTGAGTTGATAGAAAAATCATTCTCAAATATCAATCCTTTGCCACCATTTTTTAAATCTAATAGTGCTGTTTCAATTCCAAACTTGATGGATGGAAAATCATTTAACGTTGAAGGAAAGGTTTTGCTTGTGCAATAATCTTTACAAAAATCATGGATTGCCGCTTCATAGTGTTCGTTTGAAACGTAATCCGGCGATAAACCTGCAATGATGCTACATTCTCCAACTCCTTTTACGGATGGATTCTCTTTGTTCCAAAGCGTAATAAACCAAGCGTGTTTTTCAGTTAAAACTCCACGACTTGTTCCACTTGGATTTTTAAAATGGAAGATGTTATGTTGAATCGAATAATTCATCAAATACAACAACTGATAAACGTTAGTATGGCCATAAAAAACGTTGAAAGTGCCACTTTTTTCAATTCTGGATCCAATAACCTGGGCTCTTGATTGTTTCGAACGGTCTTTAAATGAAAGAAAAGAAGTACAAATGGAATTAAGCTAATTAGTAGGATTAGTTTTTCCGTGAGAAGTATAAATGAAAATTGAGACCAAAAAGCGGCAATAATTAGTAAAATATGGTACGTTTTAGCATTTTTCGAACCAATTTTTACTACGAGCGTATTTTTATTGGAAGTACGATCATTTTCAATGTCACGCATGTTATTGAGGTTTAATACAGCGGTACTTAATAATCCTATTGAAAATGCAGGCAGGATTAATAATAAATCAATGGATTTTGCATAAAGCGGATAAACTCCTAGAACGCTAACAAATCCAAAGAAAAACAAGACCATCAAATCACCCAATCCAAGATACCCGTACGCTTTTTTGCCAATAGTATAGGTGATTGCGGCTAAAATACACAACAATGCAAGAACGAAATAGAATACAATGAATTCATTTGAAAGATTTTTTGAACCTAATTTAATTAAGATGGCAGCTGAACTAAAACTTAATAAGGAAGTTACAGTAACTGCAATTTTCATTTGATTTTTTGAAATCTGTCCTGATTGAACAGCTCGCATAGGCCCAACACGCTTTTCATTGTCTGTTCCTTTTAAACTATCACCCAAATCATTCGCAAGATTCGATAGTATTTGAAATAATACTGTTGTTATCATTGCAAAAACAAAAATAGTAGTATCCCAATGATTCGTGTAATATGCATAACCTGAACCAACAATTATTCCAGCAAGAGAAAGCGGCAACGTTCTTAATCGAAAGGCTTCTAGCCAGGCTTGTTTTTTTGTCATGCTACAAATATAAGTATGTCCGCTTTAAAAAAGCTTAAAAAATAGAAATCAAGCCTTATATTTGTCAAAATTTTACACAATGAATTTGATTACAGCAAAAGACTTAAGTGAGCAAATGAAGCAGTCAAACGACTATTTCATTGTAGACATTCGTGAACCTTATGAATATGAAATTGCAAACATTGGTAGCAAGCACATTCCGATGGGTGAAATTTGCAACAGAATAGAGGAATTACCTGCTGATAAAATTACAGTTATTATGTGTCGTTCTGGAAAAAGAGCTGAAGCAGTTGCAAACATTTTAAGAACTGATTTTAACCGTTCGAATGTTGTTATCTTAGAAGGTGGAATATTGGCTTGGAAAGAAAACGTTCAACCAACCTTATCAATCGACTAATGGTAGAATTATTTAAACATTTGTTTCACTTAGATTTTGAATGGATTGTAAGTAATTACAGTGATTCAATTTATACCGTTTTGTTTCTAGTTATTTTTATTGAAACAGGTTTAGTCATCATGCCTTTTCTGCCGGGAGATTCACTGTTGTTCATGGCAGGGATGTACTCGAAAATAGGTGATTTAGATGTAATGACAATTATCTTTTTGTTGAGTATTGCAGCTGTTTTAGGAGACAATGTCAACTATTGGATTGGAAGACGCATCGGCTTAGGTGTATTTGAATGGAAAATTGGAGGCCGTCAATTGGTTAAAGAAAGTTATTTAAAGAAAACAGAAGATTTTTTCGAAAAAAGAGGCGTTTTTGCCATTATTATGGCGCGATTTGTTCCAATTGTTCGAACGTTTACACCTTTTGCTGCTGGTGTAGGGAAAATGGATTACCGTAAATTCTTATTATTTGATATCATTGGCGGTGTTTTGTGGATTACTTCGATGACACTAGCAGGTTATTTTTTAGGTCAAATCACATGGGTAAAAGAAAATAATGAAAAAGTAGTTTTAGGAATTGTTTTTCTGTCTGTTTTACCAATGTTGATTAGTTTTTTAAAATCTAAAATATCCTCCAAAAATGCCTAGATATGGATTATTGGGTAAAACCTTAAATTATTCTTTTTCAAAAACATTTTTCGAAGCATATTTCTCTAAACATGAAATCCCTGCTACATTTGAAAACATTGAGATACCTTCCATTGAAGAAGCGACCAATGTTATAAATAGTAATTTTAGCGGATTAACTGTTACGATTCCTTACAAAGAACAAA
Organism: Flavobacteriales bacterium; assembly: GCA_947491305.1. Taxonomy (GTDB): domain Bacteria; phylum Bacteroidota; class Bacteroidia; order Flavobacteriales_D; family Crocinitomicaceae; genus M0103. The sequence goes on from CANLIL010000034.1 coordinate 29,666, forward strand.
TTATCCCATACTTAGATGAACTTTCACCAGAAGCTAGAGAAATAGGCGCGGTTAATGTGATTCAATTTAAAGCGGGTAAAAAAATCGGTCACAATACCGATGCGTATGGGTTTCAACAATCGATTAAACCATTTTTAACAAATAAACACGAAAGAGCAATGGTATTGGGAACTGGCGGAGCTGCAAAAGCTATTACGCATGTTTTTAAATCTTTGGGAATTAATGTTGTATCGATCAGTAGAAATCCAAAAGGAGCGAACCAATTTCCATATGAAGCAATCAACAACCACATGATAAATGCTTGCAAAGTGATTGTAAATTGTACGCCAGTTGGAACATTTCCATCGAATGATGATAAAATAGCTATTCCATTTGAGTTTTTGACCAATGAACATTTAGTGGTAGATTTAATTTACAATCCACCAAAAACAGCTTTTTTAAAAGCTGCAGAGTTAAATGGTGCAACAGTATTAAATGGTGAATCAATGTTGAAAGAACAAGCATTAAAAGCGTGGGATATTTGGAACCAATAAATAAGAAGGATTTTAATGAACTTCTGATTCATTTAAAGGCAGTTGATTATTCATGCTTCAATAGTTCAACTGATTCAGGTGTTTTGGAAGCAATTTCAGCACTATCAAATACAAATGGTGGCGAAGTCTTTATTGGTGTAAATGAAAATCAAAAAGTTTTGGGTTGTTTTCCAGAAGAAGAAACTATTTCTATAACTGAGCAATTAGCAGATTTATCGTCTAGTTTAAGTTGTAATTTTAATACGTATATAATAAAGAATAAATTAATCATAGGTTTTCAGGTTAAAAGGAGCGACGACAAGTTAGCTGTTAACGGAGTAAATAAAAGTAAAGCGTATTATTTCAGGTTAAACAGAAAAACACTACCCGTTAATAAAATCATCGCGTTAATATGGAAGTTGGAACAATCAGAAAAGGCGAATCATATTAACTCAGATGCACTATTAATAACAAAGCTGCTTGAAGAAACTCAAAAGATGACCTTGAGTATGCTTTACCGAACATCAAATTTAGCGCTTAAAGTAGTCGATAACACAATGGCTTTTTTAGTGTATTCTAAAAAAGTTGAAATGTTTTTTGAAAAGGATCAAATCTATTATAAAATAAAGGATTAATAGGGTTTAAAAATGTTCATAAGTGTTTATAAGTGTGAATTTTAGATTCACAAAATTTCATAAAAAACAACTTTTTCCATTTTAATGTGTTATATTTAGAAACAAATTAATTATTTACAATAGAAATGGGAAGACCACCAACACGACCAGCAAGATTGCGAAACGGATTTTACATTGAGGTCAAAACACAAGGTAGCAGTGCGATTTTAGTAAGAAGAGATACTAAAGAGCAAATGTTAATGGCTGCTGAGGATTATGCTAGAACTAAAAACGTTACCATTCGCGGTGAAATGCGAAACGATAAATGGGTAGAAAGTTAATTAAAGGCCTTTAAGGGCCTTTTTTTATGCAATAAAATGAAGAACACACTTAAAACTTTACTTTACTGGGTTTTACTTTTTTTTATATTACTAATAGGTATATATATATTAATTTCCTTCCAGTATATAGTAATTGCAAAATTCACTGGAGTATTAATAGTTATCTTTTTTGTTAGTGCTTTAAAAATTTGGACAACTAATTCAAAAAAGAAAAACCTTAAATTAAAAAAAACACAGCTTAATCTAAATCACCGCTATTGGTTATCTAAAAATTGCCCTTTTTATTATTCATTAAATTCAGCTGATAAAGTAGTATTTGAGGATAGAATTGGACTGCTTTTGTCTAAAATTGGCGTTATTGATTTTGAGAAAGAAGTTACTACTGAAATGTATTTAACCATAATGGCGTTCTGCACAATTACAAATTGGAATTTTCCTTTTTGGGATTTAGGCACGATACACTATTTTTCAAATAATCTGGATAAAACTATATTGAACGAGTCTAGAATAGAATGTTCGTTTAATTCTATAAGTAATTCCATATTAAGTTCAACTATAAAACCAATAGATGATATTCAATCAAACCCAACAGAAGAGATACAAGCTATTATTCTAAATGTTTATAAAAAGGAGTTTAAGAATTGAATAATTATCTCATAATTTTTGATGATCCAAAGCTATATTTTTCAACAAGTTAAGTGCGATGCAAAAACTTTTTCAAAAAAAGATTGTTAAAAACCCTTGTCAATAGAAAAAGAGTGCCTATCT
>CANLIL010000035.1 GCA_947491305.1 Flavobacteriales bacterium
TGAAGCTATTTTAAAAATAGTCTGAAACCATAGACAAATAAACACTGCGAGATGAAAAAATAATGTCACAAAGTAGCACTAGTTGGGGTAAGATTTTTCTTAATTATTTACCTATTTACTTTAGTATGCTTCTATTTTTTGTGAATTTCATTTCAAAATCAACTGCATTTTTTAATTTTTAAAACCAATATGTTATGAAAAAAACGTTACTTTATTTTAGTTTTTTAGTTTTTGGTGCTACATATGCACAAGATTGTTCTGAATTATTTATCTCTGAATATGTAGAAGGTTCAGGAAATAGCAAAGCATTAGAACTTTATAATCCTACTGACGCTGCAATTAATTTATCAGGGTACTCTTTAGGAAGATATTCAAATGGTAATTCAAATACTACAGCTGGTGGTGTTCTAAATTTAACAGGGACAATTGCTTCCAATTCGACTTTTGTTATCGTTAATGGAGTTGGAGTTACTTCAACTGCTACTGGTAGTTCACCTGCAGCTGACCCAATTTTACAAGCTATGGCTGATTTATTGGACGGACCTTATCCTTCTCCTACATTTATGAATGGAAATGATGCAATTGGTTTGTTTAAAAATGGAGTTATGGTTGATTTATTTGCAAAAGCTGGTGATGCTTCAATTGCAACGGCTCAATCATGGAGTGATGCTTTTCCGTATGATGGTTCTGTTGGTGCTTGGTGGACAAAAGACCAAACATTGATTCGTAAAGCAACTGTAGTAAAAGGTGTAACTGTAAACCCAGATCCGTTTATTGTTACAACAGAATGGGATTCTTTACCAAAAGATACCTGGACAGAATTAGGTCAACATACGTGCAATTGCTTTGTTGGTATTAATGAATTAGCGTCAAAAGTTTCATTTGTTGTTTACCCAAATCCATCTCAAAATGGAAAAATAGTGGTTTCAGCTTCAACTGGAATTGTGAAAATTGAAATTTTGAATGTATTAGGTCAAGTTATCGCTAGTGAAGTTAAAAATGGATCAGTTATTTCAACTGAAATTGGTACAGCTAATTTCGAAAAAGGGATGTATACCGTTCGTATTCTTTTTGCTAATAATGAATTTGCTCAATCGAATTTAATTATTCAATAATTTTTGAGTAACCGTTAACGTAACTGTCTATTATGAGAATTATAGTATTGTTTATTAGTTTATTTGTTTCTTTTTATGCGTATAATCAGAACAAAATCACGCTGAGTGGCTCTGTTTCTGATGTTGAAACAGAATCTGAACAGATTTTTGACGCACGAATCGTTTTAAATAATACCATTATTGCAAAGTCAGATATAGACGGAAATTATAAATTACAAGTTGATCCAAATCAAACGTATTCAATTAAAGTTACGAGTTTTGGTTACGACACCTTGGAGTTTAAACTTAAAGTGGGTAACACATCCCTGAAATATGATATAACTTTAGCAAAATACGTTAAAGGAATTGATGAGGTAATTGTGAAAGCTGATGCAGCAAAAACAAGAGAAACACCGATTGCTTTTTCTAAATTAACTGCAAAACAAATTTCGGAAGATTTAGGAACACGTGACTTACCAATGATATTGAATTCTACTCCAGGAGCTTACGCTACGGAACAAGGTGGTGGTGCGGGTGATGCGCGTGTTTCCATTCGTGGTTTTGATCAACGTAATATTGCTGTTTTAGTCGATGGAGTTCCAGTAAATGACATGGAAAATGGTCAGGTTTATTGGAGTAACTGGGATGGCTTAAGTGACATTACGCGTTACATGCAAGTGCAACGTGGTTTGGGAGCTTCTAAACTTTCTTTAGTTTCTGTTGGTGGAACAATGAATGTTGTTACCAAAGGAATAGATGCAAAAATGGGAGCTTCGTTTAAACAAGAAGTGAATGATTACGGTTTGTATAAATCTGCTGTTAGTTATAATACGGGTTTGTTGAAAGGAAATTGGGGTGTAACTGTTGCTGGTTCAAAAAAATGGGGTTCAAGTTTTGCTGACGCGACTTTTACAGATGCTTATTCATATTTTATTAAAGTTCAGAAAAAATACAAAAAACATTTATTTAGTTTAGGAGTAAATGGTGCACCTCAATCGCACGGTCAACGAACAGCTAGAATGCCAATTGCAGTTATTGATAAAGGATTGGCTGAAAAAGCTGGAATCAATTACCAAGAATCATTGGATTCGCTTGCAACAGTTAGTAATTCCAAGTACACAACGCCAACTATTGGTGCACGAGGTATTCGTTATAACCCAAATTCTGGAATTATTAACGGAGAAATTTTTAATGAACGCGTTAATTTTTTCCACAAACCACAAATTAATTTTACACATTCTTATAACCCTTCTCCTAAATTCAACTTGACGAATGTAGTGTATCTATCTATCGCTTCTGGAGGTGGAACAGGTCTAAAAACTTCGTTGAGTGATTACGATACAACCAATGGGTTGTTAAAGTTGCAAAAAGTATATGATTATAATTCAACTGCTTATTCAAGCTTGTATAGTACAACTGAGAATGTATCGAGTAATTATTTAAGAGCATCTCATAATGACCATATATGGTATGGAATTTTATCGACAATTAATTATAAAATTAATTCAAATTGGACGTCAATGTTTGGTATTGATGCGCGTTACTACAGAGGTTCGCATTATCAAAGTGTTTATGATTTAATGGGAGGTGATTATGTAATTGATAATACAGACGAGAATCAACAAACACCTTCGTTAGGAAATACTTCTAACTCAATGAAAAGAGTGGGTGATAAAATCGCTTACAACAACGATGCAACGGTGAAATGGGGAGGTGTTTTTGGACAAGTGGAATACAAGAAAGACAAATGGAGTACATTTATTACTGCTTCTATTAATACTACTGGATACCAACGAATCGATTTTTTTAAGAAAAAAGATTTAGTAATTGATGGAGTTGTATTTTCTCAAGCTGTTGGTTACGGTGATACCATGTTATTAAACGGAACGAAATACACGATTAATTCAGCTGAAGCGAGAGCAGCAACAACCGATGAGAAATGGTTTACAGGTGCTACGATAAAAGGTGGTGCAAACTATAACATTAACAAAAATCACAATGTATTTTTCAATATTGGTCACTTGAATATAGCTCCTAGAATGAACACTGTTTTTGATAATGCTAATAGAGCGTTTTTGGAGATAAAAAACCAAGAAGTAAATTCAATAGAGTTAGGCTATGGATACAAAAGCAAACGATTCTCTTCCAATGTCAATGTTTATTATACAATATGGAAAAACAAGCCGCCTCAATTTACACCAACTACGTTAGATGGAGATTCTTATAACATTAATGGTTTAGATGCCTTACACAAAGGAATTGAATTAGATTTTATTTTCAAAATAACACCTAAAATAGATTTTGAAGGGTTGGCTTCAATTGCTGATTGGAAAACAACTTCCGGAAATATTGTTACAATTGTTGATCAAGATAATAATATAATTGCTCAAGTAGATTTCAGTGCAAAGGATGTGCATGTTGGTGATGCTGCTCAGGTGCAATTAGGAGGAAGTTTGCGCTATGAAATTAAAAAAGATTTTTATGTGAAATTGCGTTATACGTATTTTGATAAAAATTATGCCAACTTTGATCCTGTTGGATTAGTTGGTGCTAATAAAGACCGTGAATCTTGGATGATGCCAAGTTATGGATTGTTAGATTTCAATTTTGGGTACGAATTAAAATTCCTTAAAAAGTATTCCGCAACTATTTCTGGCGGTGTTATGAATGTTTTAAACGAAGTGTATATTACAGATGCACAAAACGGTCCTGGATTTGATGCAAGAACAGCAAATGTATTTGTTGGAATGGGCAGAAGATTCAATGTGGGATTAAAAATTGGATTTTAATAAAAGAAAAAAGAAAAAAATGAAAAGAATGAATTATGTTGCGTTACTTGTATTACTAGTTAGTTTCACAAGTTTTTCTCAAGCAGTTTTACCTACAAGTTGGAGTTTTACAACACCTACATTGCCAATCGGTTGGACAGAAAACGAATCTGTTTTATATACAGCATCAGGAAATACACCTCCTGCGAAAAAATTCGATTCAACTGGCGATAATTTGATTATCAATTTTGCTAGTAATCCTGGTAATTTAACGTATTATATAACAGGGAATAGTTTTAATGGAGGAACGTTCAAAGTGGAAGAATCTGAGTTTGGAACAACATGGACAACGTTACATACCTTTACAACCTTGCCAACAGGATCATATACTCAATTTACAGACGTTCCGTTACCGGCAACTCGATTTATTCGTTTCATTTATACGACCAAAGTTTCTGGAAATGTTGGTTTAGATGATGTTGCGATTGCGGTAGGTGCTGCAACACCTGCTCAAGAAATCAATGTGAAACAAGGTGCAACTACGGTTTTAAATGGAGGTACTTTTACTATGACTTCACCTGTTGCAACGATGACACCGACAACATTCACGGTTGAAAACGTAGGAACTGCAAATGCTTTAACACTATCGAGTGCAACTATTTCAGGAACTAACGCTGCTGATTTTTCTGTTGCTTCGTTTCCATCAACTGTTGCTGCAACTACTACTGGGAATTTGGTGGTTAATTTTACACCAAGTGCTGCTGGAACGCGTTCTGCAATATTGACCATTGCTAATAATGATGCTGATGAAGCTTCTTATGTTATTAATTTGAATGGAATCGGTGGGAATTTTGCTTCAGAACCATCTGCTCAACCCACTGCATTGACATTTACAATGAATAAAACGTACCGTGTAATGGGTTCTTTTACACCTGCTGCAAACGTAGGTGGATACATTGTATTGCGCAAGAAAGGTTCTGCAATAACAGCTTCTCCTGTTGATGGAACTGTTTACCAACGAGGTGATGTTATTGGTGATGCGCAGGTTGTTTATGTAGCAAATTCAACTACGTTTGTTCCTAACAATATTGTTGCTTCAACGGCTTACCACTTTTTAATTTTCGCATACAATGGAGCTGGTTCAAATATTAATTATAAAACGTCAAATCCACTTTTTGGGGCTGTAACAACTCCAGCTACGATGCAACCTGCAAATGAATATGCTGGAATCAATACTTCAAGCTCTTCGTTTTTATCAGATTTACACAATTTAGTGAATCCTCACACAATGCAATTCTATAGTAACTATGGAAACTTTATGATTAAAGGATTCGCTGCAAGAGATACAACTTTAGATCGTCGTGTTGTAACCTGCGTTTACTCTGGTGAAAATAAAATTTATTCTGAACCATTTGATTTTACTGCAACGGGTTATTCGAGAGAACATACGTTTTGCCATTCTTGGATGCCAACAAACCCTGCACAATCTCTTCCTGAATACAATGATTACCACCATTTATTCCCAACGAATCAAGATGAGGTGAATGCATTAAGAAGTAATTACCCATTAGGTAAAGTAGTTACAGTTACACAGTCTTATTTAGGATGTAAATTTGGACAAGACGCAAATGGAAACACCGTTTTTGAGCCAAGAGACGAGCAAAAAGGAGATGCTGCAAGAGCGATGATGTACGAAACTGTTTGTTACACAACTGTTGGTGGTTATTCATGGTCTTTACCAACGACACAAAACCAAGCAATTTTAAAACAATGGCACTTCAATGATTTACCAAGTAATTATGAGATTTCAAGAAATGATTACATCGATTCATTACAAGGAAATAGAAATCCTTTTGTAGATAGTGTTGATTTTGTTTGTTTTATCAATTTCTCAAATATGACGTATGATGCAATAGCTTGTCAAGCTTCTGTTGATGAACTATTGACTTCCAACTTTATTGTATATCCAAATCCTGCTAAAAACGAATTGAATTTGCATGTTGATGGAACTACAATTTCGGCATATGAGATCATTGACATTCAAGGTCGAGTTGTATTAGCTTCAGATGTTAAGAATGTTGTTTTAGCGAAAGTTAATTGTTCTACTTTAAAAGCAGGAACATACATCGTGAAAACAACTACGCCATATGGTGTGGCTCAAAAATCAATTGTGATTGAATAATGCATAAATTTTTTATATTAATAATTATTGGAGCAGGTCTTTTGGCCTGCTCTTCTGTTTCCAATATATCGCTTCATTCATCTTTGGTTAAAATAGATCAAGCGTATAGTCCAAATTCACGTTTAGATAGTTTGATTCTTCCTTTTAAGGATTCTTTAGCAAAAGAAATGAATATTGTTATTGGTACCTCACCAATAAATTTTATTACTGCTCGTCCATATGGAACAATGAACAATTGGTTTGCGGATGCAATTTTTGTGAATCAAACATTTAATGTGCGATTAAGCGAACCTGTAATGTGTTTGTTTAATGTTGGAGGAATTCGATCAAGTTTTAATAAAGGATCAATTACAGTAGGTGATGTATTTAAGGTTATGCCTTTTGATAATGAATTGGTTTGGGTGAAACTACCAATAAGTGCGATCAATTCAATCGAAACATATTTATTAAAGTCTGGTGGAGAACCGATTGCGAATGCAAACCTTGTTCAAGGTAAGTTACAACTAAACGGAATCAATTCGCAAACAAAATTCTTTTGGGTGATCACATCCGATTATTTGATGAATGGGGGAGATAAAATGGATTTTTTCAAACAAAAAATCGAGGTGAATTTCACCAACAAATTGCTGCGTTCAGCATTGTTAGAAGAAGTTAAGAAGCAAGCGGTTTTGAAAGTTGATTCAACGGTTCGTGTGACATTTTAACAAATTAAACCACCCAAGTTCATATTTTATAGTTAATTTCAAACTTATGAAAAGAAGATCATTTGTTAAGAAAAGTGCGTTGGTTTCCGGTGGTTTATTGCTCGCTGGAAATTCATTTGCAAAAACAAGTTTCGCACAACAAAAAAAGATTAAAGTGACAATTTTGCATACAAATGATACGCATTCCAATATTGAACCTTTGCCAGCTAATCACAGTAAATTCCCCAATATGGGTGGCATTTCAAAAAGATTTGAAGTAATCAGAGCCATTCGTCAAGAACAAGAACATGTACTACTTTTAGATGCGGGAGATATTTTTCAAGGAACACCGTATTTCAATAAGTACAAAGGAACCTTGGAAATGAAATTAATGTCAGAATTAGGTTACGATGCTGCAACAATGGGTAACCATGATTTTGATGCTGGTTTAGGAGGGTTTTTTATGGCAAGTGAACATGCTAAATTTCCTTTTTTATGTGCAAATTATGATTTTTCTAACACAATTTTAAAAGATAAAACGAAACCTTATACCATCTTCAAAAAAGGCAAGTACTCAATAGGAGTTTTTGGCATTGGCATTGAATTAGATGGTTTAGTTCCTGCTTCAAAATTTGAACAAACGATTTATCTGAATCCAATTAAAGTTGCCAATGAAGTAGCATCGTTTTTGAAGAAAGAAGGATGTGATGTTGTAATTTGTTTGTCGCATCTTGGTTTTGAATACCAAACAGATAAAGTCTCAGATCGTATTTTAGCGGCTCAAACAAGCAATATTGACATCATTTTAGGCGGACATACCCATACGTTTATAGAAAAACCAACAGAAGTAAATAATTCAGAAGGAAAGCCAGTTTTGATTAATCAAGTCGGCTGGGGTGGATTACATTTGGGTAGAATTGATATTGAAATTAGTACCGAAAAAACATTATTTAGAAAGCAACAGCACGTCAAAGTTATTTAATAGTAAAAAAAAATAGGCTATCTCAAAAAGATAGCCTATTTTTTTGAATGTATTTTTTGGTTACAAATGAATCACTTCACCATATGCAGCAGCAGCAGCTTCCATAATTGCTTCTGACATTGTTGGGTGAGGGTGAACCGTTTTAATTAATTCTTCACCAGTAGTTTCTAATTTACGAATAGCAACGATTTCTGCGATCATTTCAGTTACGTTAGCACCAATCATGTGTGCGCCAAGCAATTCACCGTATTTCGCATCGAAAATTAATTTTACAAAACCGTCTTTGACACCGGCAGCACTTGCTTTTCCAGATGCAGAGAATGGGAATTTACCGATTTTAATTTCTTTTCCAGCTTCTTTTGCCGCTTTTTCTGTCATTCCAACAGATGCTACTTCTGGGGAACAATACGTACAACCAGGAATATTTCCATAATCCAATGGAGCAGGGTGGTGACCCGCAATTTGCTCTACACAGATAATCCCTTCAGCTGAAGCAACGTGAGCTAAAGCAGCTGTAGGAATCACATCACCAATTGCATAATATCCGGGGATATTAGTTTGGTAGAAATCGTTTACTAAAATACGACCTTTGTCCACAACAATTCCTAATTCTTCTAATCCTAAGTTTTCAATATTAGCACTAATTCCAGCAGCAGAGAGAACAATATCACATTCGATTTTCTCTTCGCCTTTAGCTGTTTTAACCGTTACAACACACCCTTTACCTTTTGTGTCAACTGACTCAACAGATGCATTTGTCATCACATTGATTCCCATTTTTTTGAATGATTTTTCTAATTGCTTAGAAACTTCTTCATCTTCAATCGGAACAATGTTTGGTAAATATTCAACTACAGTAATTTCAGTACCAATAGCATTGTATAAATAAGCAAATTCAACGCCAATAGCACCTGAACCAACGATAACCATTTTCTTTGGTTGTGTTTTTAAGGTCATTGCTTGGCGATATCCTAATATTTTCTCACCATCTTGCGGTAAATTTGGTAACTCACGTGAGCGAGCTCCAGTTGCAATAATAATACCTTTATCCGCTGAATATTCTGTTACAGTGCCATCTTCTGCAGTAACAGCAACTTTTTTTCCAGCTTTAACAACACCAGTTCCTTTCAAAACATCGATTTTGTTTTTTTTCATTAAAAACTGGATTCCATTACTCATTCCGCTAGCAATTCCACGACTTCGATCAATCATTGCATTGAAATCGATACTTGCTTCTTTTACGTTTATTCCGTAATCACTTGCATGCGTTAAGTATTCAAATACATTCGCGCTTTTAATTAACGCTTTTGTAGGAATACATCCCCAATTTAAACAAACTCCACCCAAAGATTCACGCTCAACAACCGCAGTTTTTAAGCCTAATTGAGATGCGCGAATTGCAGTTACATATCCTCCAGGACCGCTACCAATAACAATAATATCGTAATTCATAATTTTTAACAATAAAATTTAACGCACAAATTTAATGATAAATTCTGTGATACCCAACAAACAAACGAGAATCGAAATGTGAAGCAAAAAAAACGCTCTCCAATTCTGAAGAGCGTTTCATTATTAATTTTTCAATTAGTTTTCTGTTACAACAACTTTTACTTCTTTTTTTGTAAAACGTGCTTTGATGCGATCTACAATGTAATACATCATTGGAACAACAATAATTGTTAAGAACATTGAGCTTGTTAAACCGCCAATTAACACCCAAGCCAAACCATTTTTCCATTCTGCACCAGATCCAGAAGCTGTAGCAATTGGAATCATTCCAATCACCATGGCAATTGTTGTCATTAATATTGGACGCATTCGTTCTCTCACAGACTCTAGTAGTGCTGTATAAGTTGATTTCCCTTCCTTTTTCAAATGGTTGGTGAAATCGACAATTAAAATTGCATTCTTGGCCACAAGACCGAGTAGCATTAGCATTCCTAACATAGTGAAAATACCCATACTTGAAGAAGTTAAATTCAATGCAAGAATTGCTCCAATTAAGGAAACAAGGATGGAGAAAAGTACAACAAATGGATAAACGAAGTTGTCATATAAGGCAACCATAATCAAGTAAACTAAAATTAATCCAATACCCATTGCTGTTCCAAGAGCACCAAAGGATTCTTTTTGTCTTTTCACCTCGCCGCCCCAAGTCATTCGTACATTTTTATCTAACGGTTTTTCCTTTAAATATTTTTCAATACTTGCTGAAACAGTTCCAGAAGCTGTACCTAAAACGTATGAACGAATTGTAGTAGAACTAATTCTGTTTTTTCGTTCTAATGATCCATTTCCATTTTCAACAGAAACAGACGCTATTTCACTTAAACGAACTTGTTTTCCATCGTTGGCTGTAAACGACATTGAGTTGATGTTTTCAATATTTTTTCGATCAAATTTGTCCATCATTACACGAATGTCATATTCTTGTCCTTTTTCATCAAATTGTGCATCGTCATTTCCAGTTAAGGCATTTTGAAGTTGCATTCCTACAACTGCTATTGGGACACCCAATTGACCCATTTTTTCACGGTCTAATTCTATACGAACTTCAGGTGTAATGTCATCTGTTGAAATTGTAGGATCTTTTGCACCTTTCATTGCCAAAATAGCAGCTTTCAATCTTCGTGCTTCGCGAATTAATAAATCGTGATCATCTGAGGAAAGGAAAATTTCAATCGGCGCTTCTTCCGATTCAACCATCCCAATATTCAATGCTTTTACTTCGATACCTGAATATTTTTCTTCAATTTTCTTACGAATTGCATTCATGTATTTGATTGTTGGGTATTTTTTCTGCATTCCCGGTTTCATTTTAACCGTTAATTCAGATTTGTTTTCTGAACCAAAAGATGCTGCTCCCATTCCTGAACTTGGTCCACCCACATTTGCAAATACAATATCAACAATTTCTTTTTGTGCTAAAATCATTTGCTCAATTTCATACGTAGTTGCATTGTTTTCTTCAAACGTTGTACTCTTATCGTATTTCAATTTGATCATAAATTTTCCTTGATCTCCTTGCGCAACAAATTCTTGTCCAACAATTCCTAAGCCCATAGTAGCAAAACTTGCAATGAAAATAGCAATGATTGAAATGCCTGTAATGATTTTATGGCGTAAGGTCCAACCAACTAATTTTACATATTGATCTGTAAAAATCGTAATTCTTCGTTCGAACCACATTAAAAAAGCTTGGAAAGGATTTTTAGGATTCAATTTCACTTCTTTCGCAAAGCGTGAAGCCAGCCATGGAGTTAGCGTGAAACAAACAAACAAAGACATCAAAGTAGAAACGACAACTACGATGGAGAACTGGTGTAAAATATCTGAAATTGTCCCTTCGATAAATACAACTGGAGAGAATACTACAACGTCAACTAAAGTAATTGCTAATGCTGTAAACCCAATTTCATTTCGACCGTCCAAAGCAGCTTGTCGACGTTTTTTACCCATTTGTAAATGGCGGTAAATGTTTTCTAAAACTACAATGGAGTCATCCACCAAAATCCCAATTACTAATGACATCGCTAAAAGCGTCATTAAATTCAAGGTATAACCTAAAAGGTACATCGCAACAAACGTTGAAATCAACGAAGCAGGAATAGAAATCAATACAATAAATGCATTTCTTAAACTGTGTAAGAACAACATCATTACTAGTGCTACAAGTAATACAGCTAATTCTAAATCGTGAATTACCGCATCAACTGATTCAATGGTTGGAATTGAAGTGTCTGTTGCAATTGTAAAATGTACGCCTTCAGCAGCATATTTTTCTTCAATTTCTTTGAAACGTTTTTTTGTTGCTTTCGACATATCAACAGCGTTCGCATCGCTTTGTTTTTTGATACGCAAACCAACACCATTTTCGCCATTGAAACGACTAACAGTTATTTGATCTTTAGATCCATCAACTACATCTGCAACATCTCCTAATCGAATAGGTGAAGTTCCGTTAGTGGTTAAAATTAAATTCTCTAAGTCAGTGACTGATTTGTATTTTCCAGCCAAACGAACGGTCATTTGTTCTTCCGTACTTTTTAATTTACCCGTTGGGAATTCAACATTTGCAGCAGCGATAGCTTGGTTAATTGCAGCCATTGAAAGACCGTACAATTTCAATTTGTCTTTATCAACATTGACACGCAATTCACGTTTTTCTCCACCAATCACTTGAACTTCAGCAACACCTTTTGTTTGCTTAATTTGCGGCAAAATTTGATCGTCCAACAATTCCATGAAATCACGATCGCTCATGTTTTTAGCAACAGCACTCACTTGAAGAACAGGCGAAGCATTTGGTTCGATTTTCGCTAAAACAGGTGTTTGGGCTCCTTCTGGAAGTGCATTTTGCATGTTGTTTACTTTTCTTTGCGCATCTTCTAAAACTTTGTCAATATTGGCAGAAGCTTTAAATTCTAAGAGCATTACAGAGGCATTGTCCAATGAAAAAGCAGTTACTTCAGAAATATTCTCCAAGCCACTTAATGCATCTTCTAATGGTTTTGAAACTTGACTTTCCACTGTTGCAGGAGACGCACCAGGGTAGGTAGTTGTAACCGTTAAAATGGGCGGAGAAAAATCTGGCAATAATTCATAGCTCAATTGGTTGTATGAAATCAATCCTCCACCAATCAAAATCGTGAAAATTACGATAATGAAGGAAGGACGTTTAATCGATAATTCTGTTAAAGTCATAATCCTTATTTTTTAATTTTTACGTTTGATTTATCTTGAATATTTACTTGACCTTTTGTGATAATTTGATCGTTGCTTTGAAGTCCATTAACAACTTCAATGAATTCACCATCTGAAGTACCTGCGTTAAAAGATATTAAAAGGGATTTTCCACCTCTAATTACATAAACTTGAGGGTTTTTTGAAGATCCAATCAACGCTTTACGAGGAATAGCAAGAGCAGTAATACTTTCAGCATTGTTTAAAGAAACAGAACCATACATTCCGGCCATAATTTCTTGTTTACCATTTGGAATCGTAATTTGAACTTTAAAATTATGCGATTTATCTGCTTGCACACTGATATTCGAAACCTTACCTTTAAATGATTTGCCAGTATAAATATCAGCGGCTACTTCAACACTTTGATTTAACTTGAATTTCAAAATATCCCGTTCTGGAACACTAACCGTTAATTTTAAAGAAGAAATATCGGTAATTTCAACAACAGGGGAGCCACTTCCAATAACAGAACCTAAGTCAATCATACGTTTCGTGATAACGCCAGAAAAAGGTGCTTTAATCGTTGCATTTTTTAGTTGTTTTTGAAGTTGTTTGCGTTGAATTTCGGCAGAACGAACACCTAATTTTGTTTTTTCTAATGTAACACCCGAAACTGCATTTTCTTTAGCCAAATTATTGTAACGATTTTCATCATTTTTTTGACCTTCAATAGAAACTTCTGCATTTTGTAATTGTAATTGCAATAATTCATCGTCTAATTTAGCAATCACTTGTCCTTTTGAAACACGGTCACCTTCTTCAACTGACAGCTGAATTACTTTTCCACCTCCGTCAGCACCAATTGTATTTTGATGAATTGCTTCAAAAGTTCCTAAAAATGAATAGGCACTTTCGAATGTGTGGTTTTTTGGTGTTGTTGCTTCGACTAAAACAGCAGCAGTTGTGTCGTGTATGTATATTTTTTTATCGACAACCTCTTTGTTTGCTTTTAATTTTAATACAATAATTGCGATGATTGCAACTGCTGTAAATCCAATAATTAATCCTTTTTTCATCTTTTATTTTTTATGCTGTTATTTATTAGTTGATTTTTCCGATTGATTTTAAGTAATCCAATTCTGCTTGACGTAATTTAATATATGCTGCAACTAAATTGGTTTGTTGTTGCTGTAAGGCATTGTCTGCAGTAATTAAATCATTTGAACTAATTGTTCCTTGATTAAATTGTAAAGTTGTTTGATTGTAAACTTTCTCTGCTAATTTCAATTGCTCTTTGGCTACTTCTAGTGCATTTGATTGAACAGAAATTTGTTTTTTAGCTAGTTCACTAACCAAGGATAATTGCTGTTGTGATTGTTCAAATTGATTGGCTAATTTTTCTGCATTTAATGAATTTTCTTTTTGTTTATGGTATTTTTCTAAACCATCAAAAAGTGTCCAATCAACTTTTAATCCAACTGCTGCACCATTAATTCCTTTTCGGTAATTGTCTTCTGGTTTCACGTTGTACATATAAGAATAAGAGCCATAAAAAGAAATGTTAGGCAAATAACCCATATTGGTTCCTCGTCGCTCTGCTTTATTCATACGTTGTTGCGCTGCAATTAAATCTAACTCAATATAATTAACAGAAGATTTATCAATTAATATCGTTTTTTCAATCATATCATCAGCATCAATAGAAATAGGCGTTTTAGTATCCATTCCAATTAAGATTTTAAGTAACGTTTCTAATTGGTATTTCGTTGCGTTTAAAGATTCAATAGTATTGTCTAAAGTCAATTTATTAATCATTAATTTGTCCGCTTCCGTTTGAATCATCATTTCTTGTTTCACCATCGCATCCATATTGCTAATTAATTTCATCATATTCGTTCGATTACTTTCAACAAATGATACTTGTTTATTAAGAGCTTGAAGATTGTAATAAGTACTCGCAACTTGATGCTTGACGCTTTGCTCAGTCATTTTTTGTTGTAACAATACAATTTCATTGTTGATTTTCAACGCTGTTAATCCGTATTCAACTTGTGGGTTAAACAATATTTGATTTAATTGAAAATTATTAGAAATAATGTAAGGAACTCCAAATTGAACGGTAGTGTATGTTCCCGGAGGACCTCCAACAATTGCAGCTGGAACAACTTGGCCTGGAATTAACGCATTGTATTTATAATCGCCACCATAATATAAATGTGGATAACGAGCAGTTAAATAACCATCGCGTTGTTTTTTAGTGATAGCCACATCTAATTGTGCATTTCTAATGGTTAAATTGGCCGTATCAGCCATTTTTAGGCAAGTCGCTAAATCAAGCTTTTGCGCATTTAGAGCGGTACTTGTTAAAAAAACAGCTAATGATAAAATTGAATTTTTCATTCTTACTTATTTGTATTTGTGATAAAAAAATAATCCAACAACATATCAGTAACATATTGTTCATGATTATCAAGATTAGTAGGGTATTCTTCTTTATTTAAATCAAGTAGTTGACACATTAAATTTTTTGCCATAAAAGGAAATTGGCAATTCGACATGATTAATGTGATGATTCCAACAAGGGAAATTTCTCGCATCGTGCCAGCTTTTTGAGCTTGTAAAATCTCTTCAAAAATTCCAGTTTCAGAAATTTTAGACATAATAGCTTTTGTGTCTAAAACAAAACCATCTTCACGGTTCATTTCATTTAATATGAAAAATGGAATTTCAGGATGTTTCTTTAAAAAAGCATATTCATGTTTAATAAAAATGCGCATTTTTTCACGAAGTGGAAGATCAGAGCCAAATTCTACAATCATGGTAGTTAATGATTCTTCCATTACGGATTGAAAAATCTGTTCAAACAACTTGCCTTTTGATCGGAAATAATAATTGACTAATGCAACGTTTTCACCAGCTGCATTTGCTATTTCACGGGAAGAACAACCAGAAAAACCTTTTAATAAGAAAACGTTTTTTGCGGCTTCTTTAATTTTAGCTGAAGTGGATATATCTCGTTTCATTGTTGTTTTTTCGTGTGCAAATTTAAACAAACAATTTAAACACTTGTTTAAAACAAAACAATAAAAATGTTAAAAAAATAAAATAATTTAGAAATTAATTGATTTTCAGAGCTTTTAAACAGCTACATTGTGTTCTCTTAATGCATCGTTCAATGACGTTTTTAAGTCGGTTGATGCTTTTCGTTGTCCAATTATTAACGCACATGGAACTTGAAAATCTCCTGCTGGAAAGGATTTTGTATACGAGCCAGGAATAACAACACTGCGTTCTGGAACATAACCTTTCATTTCAACTGGTTCTAATCCTGTAACATCAATAATTTTTGTTGATTTTGTTAAAACGACATTTGCGCCCAAAACAGCTTCTTTTCCAACACGAACTCCTTCAACAACAATGCAGCGTGAGCCTATAAATGCATTATCTTCAATGATTACGGGAGCAGCTTGCAAGGGTTCTAAAACGCCACCAATTCCAACTCCACCACTTAAATGTACGTTTTTACCGATTTGAGCACACGAACCAACTGTTGCCCACGTGTCAACCATTGTTCCAGCATCCACATAAGCGCCAATATTTACGTAGGAAGGCATCAAAATCACTCCAGAAGAAATGTAAGAACCATATCGAGCGACTGCTGGTGGAACAACGCGAACACCCAATAATTCATAATTTGATTTTAAAGCCATTTTGTCGTGGAATTCAAACGGACCAACTTCAATGGTTTCCATTTTTCGAATTGGAAAATATAAAATAACAGCCTTTTTCACCCATTCATTTACGTGCCAATCACCATCCGCTAAAGGTTCAGCTACTCTTAAACGACCTTTGTCAATTTCTTCAATGACATGTTCAATTGCTTGAATCGTTGTTGCTTCGTTTAATAAGGAACGATTTTCCCATGCTGCTTCGATGATTGCTCTCATAACTATGATTTTTTTTGCAAATATAGGCTTTTTTAGTCCAAAAGAGTTGCAATTCCTAATAGTATTTTAACTTTGTAAGATGGGGAAAATTGTTGCAATAGATTTTGGTTTAAAGCGAACAGGTATCGCGATAACGGATGCGTCAAACATTATTGCATCGCCACTTACAACAGTTGATTCCGTGAATTTAATGAGTTATTTAATTGCCTTAGTTGAGAAAGAAAAAGTTGCAACGATTGTCATTGGAGATCCTAAGCGTTTAAACAATGAAGCAACGCATATTACCGAAAATGTTTATTTGTTAAAAGAAGTACTTGAGAAACAATTTCCTTCACTAAAAATTGTGTTAGTTGATGAACGTTTTACTTCTAAAATGGCGTTTCAAAGTATGCTAGATAATGGAATGAAGAAGAAACAACGACAAGAAAAAGGAATGATCGATCAAATAAGTGCTGCCATCATTTTACAATCTTACTTGGCTCAGATTTAGTCGTTAGAAACCGTTTTGAAGGTAAAAAATCGCTGTGTCAAATAACTGAAAATCACGATAATAATAGTGCTAACGATTTGACTAGGCATTGCCCACCAATGAAAGATTTCAACAAATATTTTCAATAAGAAATAATTAAGGATAGAGCTAAGAATCACAAATGTCATGTGGCGCACAAACTGAGTTTTCCAAGGTAGATTGCTTTCGTGCCAAACAACATAGCGACTTAATAAAAATCCTATAGGAAATGTTACCATAAATGAAATAAAAAATGCTCCAATGTGTGGCTTTAGTTCAATAATTTTTAAATCTAAATTTTGTTCATTTAATACCGTGTGGAAAGAATAAGAATATAACACCAATGCTAAAAGTGTGTTTCCGCCACCACATGCCAAATAATGATAGGTTCGTTTGTTCATGAATCGTTTGAACAAGGGATAAAAAATATCAAGAAAATTTACAATTATTTGGTACATATCTGCTTAATAGTAGTTGCAAATATACTTTTTTAATGCATACTTATTTCATAATAGAGATTTTCGACGTCAATAAAATGCAATTTATTCTCTTAAAACTATTAATTTTGTAAAAAATAAAAAAGTATGATTTTACCTATTGTTGCCTATGGTGATCCTGTTCTAAAAAAAGAGGCAGAAGTACTTACAAAAGAATATCCTGACTTAGAATTGTTGATAGCAAACATGTTTGAAACAATGTATGCGGCATCAGGTGTTGGTTTGGCTGCGCCTCAAATTGGTAAATCAATTCGATTGTTTGTCATTGATGGAAGTCCTTTTGCCGAAGACGATGAAGAAGATGATGAAGTTGAGCCAGATCCGCGTGCAGTTGGTATGGAAGGATTTAAAAAAGTTTTTATCAACCCAATTATTGAATCGGAATCTGGCGAAGAGTGGGGGTTTCAAGAAGGTTGTCTTTCGATTCCAAAAATCAGAGAAGAAGTTTACCGTCATGAAAAAATCAAGGTCACGTATTTAGATGAGAATTTTAAAAAACAAACGGAATCTTTCGATGGTTATGCTGCGCGTATTATCCAGCATGAATACGACCACATTGAGGGAATTTTATTTACAGATCATTTATCACCATTAAAACGAAAATTGTTATCAAAACGTTTATTGAACATTTCAAAAGGCGAAGTGAAAGTTGATTATAAAATGAAGTTTCCTGCTAAGAAAAAAGGCAGATAATTTTAAAAAATAAATGAATATGAATCTAAAAAAATATATAGTAATTTCTTTTGTTACGATTGTTGCAGTTGCTTGTTCAACTTCATCTAAAGACGAAAAAGTTAAGCCAAGTAAAACAGAATTAAAAGCTAAAATCAAGGAAATGGAAGATTCGCTCGTGCAATTGCAGGCTGATCTTACAACAACTAAACAAATTCCTAATCTAACGCATTTTGAATTAATTAATCGCTTATTGGATTATTACCATAATTATCCTGAAGACCCTATTTCTGCAGAATATTTAGATAAAGTTCACATGAAATATTCAGGTTTAAACATTTATGAACAAGCTGTTAAATATGCAGACACCTTGTTGGCGAGCTACCCAGCTTACAAAAACAGAGCATTGGTTTTGGAAAGTCAAGGAAGTTCATATGATGTTTTCCCTGAAATCAGAGATACAGCAAAAGTTCGCTATTATTACAAATTATTGATGAAAGAAAATCCGAAGATGAATCGTGAAAAAATAAATGGAATTAAAGAGCGTTTACAGCATTTAAATCTGACTTTTGATCAATACATTGATTTTAAAATGAAAACTTTCTCTGAAAAATAAAGCTGTTAACAGAGTGTTAAATATTAGATACAAACAAATGCTTGTTGTATTTTTGATTCATAAGTATTAAACCTTAAATTTAGAAAAATGAAAAAAGTAGTATTCTCTTTATTGTTTATGTTTGTTGCGGTTGCAATGAATACAACAAATGCACAAGTTGAAAGTGGTGCAAAAATTGATTTCATCAAAGAAACACATGATTATGGTACAATTAAGTACGGTGCTGATGGATCTTGTACATTTGAATTTAAAAATATTGGTAACGCACCTTTGATTATTTCAAATGCAAAAGGTTCTTGTGGTTGTACAGTTCCTTCTTGGCCGAAAGAACCAATTGCACCAGGAGCAAAAGGATCTATCAAAGTTCAATACGATACAAAAAGACCTGGTCCAATTAATAAAAGTGTTACAATAACTTCAAATGCAGTGAATGGCGGCGAAGGTACTGTTATTCGAATCAAAGGAAATGTTTTACCAGCTCCAGAAGGAAGTGCACCTGTTAATAATTCAGGAGCGCCAACAAATAATTAATTATTGTGCGTTTTACGCTACTCTTAATAGTTCTAAATTCCGCTTTTTGCATTGCGCAGAAAGCGGAATTTTTTTGTCCTTCAAAAACCTATAAATTTCCTGAAACGAAAGAAGGTACAATTTTACAACATACATTTAAAGTTTACAATAAAGGAACAGCCCCTTTTCAGCTAATTAATTATGATGTTGAATGTTCGTGTACTTCTGTTGATTTTGAAAAAGTATACCTTCAACCTGGGGATTCTTCCTCGATTAACGTTACGTTTAATACAGAAGGTCGCGTTTTTTACCAAGATAGAATAATAAAAATCACAACTAACATTCGTAAAAAGCCTTATTTATTGCGTTTTAAAGTTAAGGTCATTCCTAAACCGGAATAGGTACACTTATTCAACAGCTGTACAAAATACCCAATAATACGTATACGGACTATTTTCATTTACAATAAATCCAATTCCAACTTTTGTAGCTGATTCATTCAACATATTTTCGTGGTGACCTTTACTGTGAAACCATTGTTGATAGGTTCCTTCAGCAGTTGCATTTCCACCGGCAATATTTTCAGTATTAGCAAATCCTTTGTAAAAAAGACCAATGCGTTCAAATGTTCCTAATTCTTTGATCATTTTATTATTCTTCACATTGTGCGTATTGTGGTCAAAATATCCTTGATTAGCTAAATCTGACGCGTGGTATCGCGCTGCTCTGCAAAGGTCTTTGTTAATTACCAATGTTTTTAATCCTTTCTTTTTTCGTTCCGCATTTATCAAAGCAATTATTTTTATTTCTTGTTGTTCATTTGCTGACGGAATGTTCTCTATGCCTAGTGGAAGTGTATTGAAATTTAAAGTCGAAGAATTTGTTGAAGGTTTTTCAGTTAGTTCGACAGGCGTTTTTTCAATTAACACTGATTTATTGGGTGTTTCAATTGTTGTAATAATTGGTTTTTCAACTTCGTATTCAAACGTTGGACAAAGTTTTTTAACTTTTGTTACAATCAGTTTTGTTTTTGATGCGTGCGTGTTTTCAAGTTGATTTAAAAATGCAGAAGTCGCTTCTTTAATTTCCTCTTTCTTTAATTCCCAGTTGATTTTTTGTTCAAATTCATCATTCGCTAATTTTTCAAATTTTTGCCCAAAACTCAAAGCATTCGATAAATGAGTTGAGCGATTTAATAAACTAATTTCTTTGTTTTCAACGGCTTCAAGTTCATGGTTTAACTTAAAAAAATAGGGTGAAGCAATTGATTTATTACGATGAATGTAATTATTGGCAAGTTCAATGCCTTTTAGATTGTTTTTTGCGTATACTTTTTCAATCCGTGTAAACACATGAGATTCGTTTGAAAAAAGGACGGGAAAGCAAATGGTTAAAAGTGCGCTGTTCATGGCTCGTTGATTTAGAATTTTTAATACAACGTAAACAAACAAAAAAGTAACACTTTATATTTTAGACCATGGATCTTAATATACTTAATTCATCCACTTTTTCTTGGTTCCCAATTTGCTCGTAACCAGCAATAAGGTTCGTTAGCATTCTTGAAATAATGGTAGAATTTGAGCAAGGTTCGAAAAATGATCGTTGTGGATTGAGATTTAATTCAACTATAAATTTTTGAATTGAGTTCTCATCAATTAGCGTTCCTTTGGAGAAAGGATTAATATAGAATAGAACACCGTAATCATTTTTTTTATCGGAATAATTACGTGACCCGTATTCATCCATGTATGCAAGAATAAAATGATTGGGTAAATTAACCCCGTAAATTGGAATATTAAGTGCTTGTGCTAATACAGAATACAGGATTGAAAGACTTAATGGGTTTCCTGATCGACTTTCAATAACTGCATTGATGTAGGAGTTTAAAGGTGAACTATAATTAACTGTATCTCCTTTAAAACCATGAAAATCAAAGAATATTTTATTGATTATTTTTACCTTTTCAAAAGCTGTTTGTCTGTTGTTTAGCTCCAACCAACAGTCATTTATAAGTTGATCAATAGCTTTAAATACAAGTGACTCATCAAAATTCGGATATTGGTATTTTGCAACTATTATAGCGGCTTCAATTAAATCTTTATCTTCGGAATTAACCCATATTTCAAGCCTGTTTTTTAGCGCTTCAAATTGTATATCATGAATAATTTGTTCGATCCTTGACTGAAAAATTAAATCACTTTCTAATATATCGTATGAATTTTGTAAAAAAGGCAATGCAAATGTTCCGAAATTTAACAATTGATCGCGAACGTGGACAAATACTTGTTCATCCGGATCATCGACCAAGCGTATTAATGCGTCTATTGAAACTTTATCACTCATTTGTGTTGCAAATTTACAGTTGATAGTAGCGTAAAAAAGATGGTTAACATTTTCTTTATCAATGCTCAAGTGTTAATTAGTCTATATTTTTTCTTTATATGTAACCTTTTAGTGCGTTTATCGTTGAAGATTATACGGATCAAATTTTAACATTTACAGGTTAATTTTTAAAGAAGAGGCTTTTTTTAGAGCCTCTTTTTTTATTTTTATTTACTTTGGTAAAGTATTTTAACCAATATTTTTGTTGAGATGAAAGTTGTAAGTGCATTATTTTTTGTTTGGATGTTGATAGGTTGTTCTTTGACAAAAGAAAAAACAACTAATTCAACTAGTGTTAAGCTGGAGAAAGCGGACGAAGTTCACGCATCATTTGTAACGGGAAAAGTTATAAATAGAATTGGGGAAGGATGTTCGTATATTCAGGTCCAAGAAGGTACGACTTTAAAAAAGTATTATCCAATTAATTTATCAGATGAGTATAAAAAAGATGGTTTGAAAATTCACTTTTTGTTTCATTTAAGTCGCGCTATGCTTCCCCAAGGTTGTCTGGATGAAGCTGTTGATGCAGTGATTGTAATTGATGAAATAGAATTAAAAATTTAATTATTTTCCTGAATAAAATCAGCTACAAGATACGCTACTAATTTTCCAACAATTTTTTCTTCTACTTCATTCGTTGGCGCGCCTTCTGGTAAATGAAGGTAGCAACAATTACTATGTTTTGCAAGTGTTTTAATGTATTTCCTTGCATCTAAATTAGTAAATCCTGATGGTGTAAATGCTGAACTTGGGATAAATGCAATGGAATCAAGGTCGAGTTCTAATCCAAAATTTCGATCTTTAGAAATGGAAAGAAAAACCTTGGTTAAATCCATGTCAAATTGTGAAGGATTTAAAATGTAATCGTCAAAAAAAGTAAAATAGAAGTTATTTTTTTCAAGGTAATTTAATATGAATTCACTGTTATAGTTTTTGTGAAGTCCCAAAACGGTATACTGATTTAAATAGCCATTTTCTTTTGCATATGAAAAGGAATTTCCACTGTGTCGACCTTCTAAAGCTCTGCAATCAGCATGTGGATCCAAGTTGATAACATCTATAGCTTGTTGTTTAACTTCTGCAATTGATTTGATTATTGGATATGCGTTGTTGTGACCTCCACCAATAACAATTGGAATCAATCCTTGTTGGATATAAGGTTTTAAAACTTTTTCAACCAATGCATCTAATTCAGTAATTGCAATTTTTGCAGCATCAATGTTTTTAAAAACTGTATTTTGTTGAATTGAACCGAGTAAGACCAATTCATTCCCAATTAAAAACCGATTAGACTGCATGTTTAAAAAGCGTTTCAAGAAAGCATTAAATGCGTTTTCAGCACCGCTAAAACCTCCATTTGCTTGTGGTCCTAAATTTTCTTCAATTCCAATTAAAACATATTTTGCATTTTTTAAATTGCTTGAAAGTTCAATTTTTTCTCCAATTTTCGTTTCTCCATTCCTTGTATTTGTGAAGTGAAGAAGGAGTTCTTGAGTTGCTGGTTTAAATATGAAATCAGTCATTTGAATAGTTTTGTAAAAGTTGAGTAAATGATGCTGGAGCTTTGCACGGTTTATTGTTTTCTTTATTGATAAAAACAAGTGTTGTAGAAGCGGTGCAAATTAATTGAGTTGATTCGTTATAAATTGTATAGCTGAAAAATAATTTTGCACCTTCAATTTTTTCAATTATTGTAGTGATTTTAAGAAGATCGTCATATAAAGCAGGAAAATTGTAATGAATTGAAAAATCTAATACTGGCAACATAATTCCGTTGTCTTCTAAAGATTTATAACTCATGCCAAGTGATCGAAGTGCTTCGACCCGTCCAACTTCAAAGTATTGTGCATAATTTCCATAGTAACAATAGCCCATTTGGTCTGTTTCGCCGTAACGAACACGCAATTCAATTGAGTTTTGATAGTTATAATTCATTTTTCAACAATTTTCTCTTCAAAAGTAAATATTATCACATTAGAAACGATTTTAAAGTCACTTTTTTCATTAAATTTACAAAAGTGTTAACAAGATCAAAAAATCCTTTCATTTAATAGAATTGTATTTTTTTCGCTATTTCCTTTTGGTTGAGTTGATTAATTGTATTTACCAACGAATTAATTAGGTCACAAGTAAAAGTTTTCAAAAAGTCAATAGCTAAATGATTTTTTTTTTAACTTTTTTATGTAAATATTTGTACTTCTAAAAAATACCGCATGAAACTACGCAATTGATAATCCGAATAAACTTTTTGTGTAATAAAATAAATTAAGTAAAATGAGTAATCAACATGAGATTGTATGGAATGCATGTGTGAAAGTTATTAAAGACAATATTTCACTTCAGGCATTTAAGACATGGTTCGAGCCAATAGTTCCAGTTCGTTTGGATGATAATGTTCTTACAATACAGGTTCCTTCACATTTTTTTTATGAGTGGTTGGAGGAAAATTACATTACTTTATTGAAAAAAGTTGTTAAGAAAGAATTAGGTTCGGAAGGAACGTTGGAATACAGTATTGTAATGGAAAACAATTCAACTAATTCAACTCCTTACACAGTTAAATTGCCTGCATTGAATAAACGTTCATTGAAAAATGCACCTATTTCAATGCCCTTGAATATTAGCGAAAATCAAATAAGAAATCCTTTTATTATTCCAGGATTGAAAAAAGTTCACGTAGAATCTAATTTAAATCCTATGTATTCTTTTGAAAATTTTATTGAAGGAGATTGTAATCGTTTGGCAAGAGCTTCTGGTTATGCTGTTGCAAATAAACCTGGAGGAACAGCATTTAATCCTTTGTTGATATATGGAGGAGTAGGTTTAGGAAAAACACATTTATCTCATGCAATTGGAATTTCAATTAAAAACCAATTTCCAAATAAAACAGTTTTGTACGTTGGTTCAGAGAAATTTGCTCACCAATTTATAGATGCGATTAAAAATGGCACAACCAATGATTTCATTCATTTCTATCAAATGATTGATGTCTTGATTTTGGATGACGTTCAATTCTTCTCAGGTAAAGAAAAGACGCAAGATGTATTTTTCCATATTTTCAATCATTTACACCAAAACGGAAAACAAATTATTTTAACATCAGATAAACCACCAGTAGAAATGCAAGGAATGGAGCAACGTTTATTGTCTCGATTCAAATGGGGATTATCTGCTGATTTAGCTTCTCCAGATTTAGAGACTAGAATTGCAATTTTAGAGAAAAAAATGTATGGAAATGGTATTGAATTACCAAACGATGTAGTTGAATATTTAGCCTATTCAATCAATACAAATGTTCGTGAAATGGAAGGTGCGTTGAATACTTTATTGGCGCAAGCATCTTTAAACAAAAAAGCGATCACATTGGAATTGGCAAAACAAATGGTTGACAAATTTGTGAAAAATACAGCGCGTGAAGTTTCGATTGAATACATTCAAAAAGTTGTGTGTGATTATTTCGACTTGCCAATGGAAATGTTGAAATCTAAAACACGTAAACGAGAAGTTGTTCAAGCACGTCAAATATCGATGTTCTTCTCCAAAAAAATGACAAAGTCTTCTTTAGCAAATATTGGAGCACATTGCGGCGGAAAGGATCATGCTACGGTTCTTCATGCTTGTAGAACAGTAACCAACTTATCAGAAACAGATAAACAATTTAGAGTTTATTTGGAAGATCTAGAAAAGAAATTAACGATTCAATAAATTTAAAGCCATTCTTTTGAATGGCTTTTTTTATATTTGTTAAAATACAAGTATGAAATCTATTTCAATCATTGGGATTTACAGCATTTTTTTTATTTCGCTCGCTTTTATCTTAAATGGCTATATTTTTCCCGGAATCCTCTCAGAAGTCCATTTTTTAAATTGGGATGCACAGCATTATTTCTCAATTAAAAATGGCAATTATTCCGATTTTAGAACGGCATTTTTTCCATTTTTCCCATTATTTTGGAAAATTTCTGGATTTTCAATTATTGGTATCACATTAATTAATAGTTTAATTTATCTGTTGTCTTTATTTTGGCTGTCAAAGGTGTTTCATTTCACTTCAATTCAACTTCTCTTATTTTTAAGTATTCCAAGTGCAATTTTTTATTACCTACCTTATACGGAAGCGTTTTTCTTCTTTTTTTCAAGTTTAATTATTGTAGGCTTAAAGAAAAAAAACTACCCATTGATATATTTAGGCTTGTTTTTATGTGTTGTAACGCGTCCTTCGTTTACTGTATTAGCTCCAGCGTTGTTTTTAACATTTTGGTTTACATTGGATAACTTTAAAGAAAAAATTAAACAGTGTTTAATTGTTAGTTTAATTGTGCTGATCGGAATATTAAGTGTTTTAGCTATTCAATATGTGTACAATCAGTCTGCTGAAAATTATTTTACCATTCAGCAAGGATGGGGCAATTTTCTGCAAATCCCTCAATTGCCTTTTACTTCTTGGGCAGGTGGTTTTAATGTTCGTTTGGATGGCGTTGCTTTTTTATTTTCAATACTTACAGGACTTTTGCTTTTGTTTACTATTAAACGAATGAAGGTTCAGAAACATTCTTTGTCACCAGAATTTATTTTTTCAGCATTTTATATTGTAGGAATTGGATTATTGGTGTTGTTCTTTAGAGGTGGTAGTTTATTTAGTCTGAATCGTTTTGTTTTTGCAACACCGTTTGCGGTAATTGTGCTGTATCATTGGTTAAAGTTTGATATCAATTTATCGACTAAGCAAATCGTAATTATTGGAATTGGAATCTTATTATTTTGGCTATTATTTGGTTCATATGTGCATATTCAAGCTATGTTAAAGTTTTTATTGCTTTCATTTTACCTCGTGTTACTTTTTTTAGTCAAACACAAAAAAACACAAAATTACCGCTATTGGTTAATTTGTTTGATTGGTATTAATTGTGTGTTTCAATTGTTGCTTTATGTTCGGTTTTTATCAAATACGTGGGTTGGTTAATGGAATTTATTTCAACGTATAAAACGGTTAAACAACTAGCTGAAGGACTTTACAAAGAAAAGGGTTCTAAGTTTATCGCATACGTTGTTGCTTGTTATTCAGAGGGAGAAGCTAAAAAACACTTAGATCAATGGCGAAAAGATCATTTTCAGGCGCGACATCTTTGTTATGCTTATCGTTTTGGATTAGATCATAAACAAGTTCGGTCGAATGATGATGGAGAACCTAACAACTCCGCAGGTATTCCTATTTTAGGTCAAATCCAATCATATGAATTAACAAATGTATTAATTGGGGTTGTACGTTATTTTGGTGGGACAAAGTTAGGCGTTGGCGGCCTTGTTCAAGCATACAAATCAGCAGCAAAAGAAGCCATTGAATCAGCTGAAATTATTACTATTGAAGTTTTTGAATGGGTGGAAATTTCTTTTGAGTATGATGACATGCCTCATGTAATGAATTTATTAAAATCAAACGAGCTAGTTCAGCGAGATCAAAATTTTGGAATAGTTTGTAAATTAACAGCATTATTTCCGTTGAATTTGTCAACTAAATTGAAATTAGAATTGGATAAAATAAAAACTGTAGAATATTTATCAAAAGGAATTAGATGATGGAATTACTGAAAGAATTAACAGCTTTGAGAGGAGCATCAGGAGATGAAAGTCGCGTTAAAGAATTTGTAATCAACTATGTTAAACAGCAGCAAGAATATTGGAAGTCAAAACCGACAATCATCGAAGGTGATTTATTTCAAGATTGTGTACTATTGATTTTTGGTCAACCAAAAACTGCCATTTATGCCCACATGGATTCTATTGGTTTTACTGTTGGTTATGATAAAGAGTTGATAAAAATTGGAGGGCCAAGAATTATTGAAGGAACGGCATTGGTAGGATCAGATTCCAAAGGAGAAATTGAAACTGAATTAATGGTTATCGAGCATGAAACAGGTGAACGAGAAATTCAATACGTTTCAGATCGTATAATCGACCGAGGAACAAATTTAACCTTTCAACCAAATTTCAGAGAAACGGATGTGTTTATTCAATCACCCTACTTAGACAATCGTTTGGGTATGTGGAATGCTTTAAAAGTTGCTGAAACATTAGAACATGGCGCACTTGTTTTCACCACTTACGAAGAACATGGAGGAAATTCAGTTTCCTTTTGTGCAAAGTATTTATTAGATAATTTTGGTGTTCGTCAAGCATTGATTTCTGATATAACATGGGTTACACATGGTGTTATTCATGGTGGTGGAGTCGCAATTTCGATGCGCGATAGTTGGATTCCAAGAAAAGTTTATTTGAATAGAATAATTGAATTAGCGCAACAATCCGGTGTGTCATTTCAGTTAGAAGTAGAATCAGCTGGCGGAAGCGATGGAACGGCTTTGCAAAAGTCACATCTGCCAATTGATTGGTGTTTTATTGGAGCACCGGAAGACAATGTCCATACGCCTGATGAAAAAGTGAACAAGTTAGATATTATCGCGATGGTAGAATTGTATCGTTATTTAATGGTACATTTATAACTAAAATTGAATTGAAATGGATAAAAATCAATCGTGTCAATTATACAAGTATCAAAATGATTTCTTTTTGGTAACTACTGAAACAGCGGCTCATTTTGCGCAAGAATTTCATTTAAACGAACTCGATAATAATTATGTTTCATGGTTAAATTTTCATGGTTTAAAAGATCAAGATTCAATTAAAAAATTATGTCAAAATTTAGCGATCGATCCCCTGACAATTGAAGATATTTTTACTGAAAAAAGAAGACCAAAGTTAGAGGAATATCAACAGTACATGTTTTTTTCAATTCGTTCTGCATTACCGAACCAGGCCAATTCAACGCAATTATTTCAAGAGCAAATTAGTTTTGTTTTGGGCACGAATTATTTGGTTTCTTTTCAAGATAAAAGTTCGATGCATTTCGATGATGTGCGCGACAGAATTGAAAAGAAACGTGGAAAAGTTAGGCTAAAAGGGCCAGATTTTTTATTGTTTAGAATGTTGGATGCGATTATTGATAACTACTTTGAAGTGTTAGAAAGTAGTACGCTTTCAATAGAGGCATTAGAGCATAAAATTAAATATTCTCGGAATAATAGTATTTTACAAACTATTGAATTAGAAAAAAGAAAATTAATTGAGTTAAGAAAAATAGTTTTGCCCTTAAAAGAAGTGACGTTTCAATTAGATAAATTAGACAATCCATTTTTAGACACAAGTAATAGTCATCATTTTAGTGAGTTAAAAGAAAATTGCATTGAAGTATTAGAGGAAATAGACGCAAATAAACAGATTTTGGATGGTATGTCAAATTTATATTATGCCGTTCAAGGTCAGCGTATGAATGAAATTATGAAAATTTTGACGATTGTTAGTTCAATCTTTATACCCTTAACTTTTATTGCCGGTGTATATGGAATGAATTTTAAACACATGCCAGAATTGGATTACCCATATGGTTATTATACAATAATTGGTGTAATGGTTTTAATTACAGTTTCTTTGTTGATTTATTTTTACAGAAAAGGCTGGTTAAAGAAATAAGTAGAAGTTTTAATTAATTTATTATTTTTGCAAAATATCTATCAAAAAACCTAGTTATAATGAATTTAATCCTCTCTTTTAGTAATAATTTGTTCAAGTTTGTTTTCTGCTTATTTGTTTTATTTTATTCGTTAATTGGTAATTCCCAAAATGTATTAAAAGGGCAAGTAAAAGAATTAGGGAAAGATGAAACAATTCCATTTTCAACCGTTCAATTAAAAAGAAATCGGAGTCAGGTTATTACTGATGCAGATGGTTTCTTTAAAGTAAAATCGATTCATAGAACCGATACCTTGAAAGTTTCTTCATTAGGATTTAGAGACACATTAATTCTCATTGATTTTAACAAGACAGAACAAATAACGGTTAATTTACAACCAGCATATTTGACAAAAGAATTAAATACGATTACGGTATTGCCACCTAAGGAATTACCTTCAACACGCTTATTTCGTAAAATAATTAAAAACAAAAAAAACAATTCAGTGTATGAATTTGAAACCTGTAGTTTTGATCAATATTCAACTATAAATGTTGCGTTTAAAACAAAGGATGCTGAAGGAAATGATACCATTAAATCAACTAAATTAATCCAAGACGGTCAAGAATATCCATTGTGTGTAATTGAAACAAATTCCAAAGTTTTCATTCAAAAATCTCCAAGTATTCTGCTTGAAGAAATGGATGGTTATTCAGCTAAAGGAATTGACCGGGTTGATATTTCTGAATATTTAACAACCATCAATAAAAGTGTCAATATTTATCAAAATAAATATGATTTGTTCAATGCTAGTTTGTTAAGTCCCTTGTCGGATAATGGCTTAGAATCTTACCGTTATTACATTGACGATACAATTCGAGTTGGGCGATTAGAACAATATAAAATGCGATTTAAACCTAAGAAAGCGAGTGAAATGGCTTTTGAAGGCTATTTTTTAGTTCAAGATTCAACATTTGCAATCACAGAGTTTAAAGCTGATTTGTTTACTGGTGCTAATATTAATTATGTTCAAAATTTAAACTTCCACCAATTCTACAAGCAAGAAAACAAAACCAATTGGGTTTTAGACAGAGAAACGTTAGATTTAGTTCTTCAGTTAACTGAAGGTGGCAATAAAAACAAATTGGTTTTAAAAAAACAGTCGTATAAAAAAGGTTATATCTTTAATATTCAAACCCCATCGCATGTAATAAATGCAACTAAAAACACGCTTGTTAGTGATGAAGCTAAAAATAGATCTGAGCAATATTGGCAGCAACTAAGAGAAAACTATTTAGGAATTGAAAGCCAAAAAGTTTATGCCCAATTAGATTCATTTAGTCGGACAAAATTGTATAAAAAGGTTCGTTTTTACACTTATTTATTTGGAACAGGTCACATTAGCTTAGGTAAAGTTGATTTTGGTGATTTATTTGACGCATTTTCAGTTTCTTATGTTGAAGGACCTCGATTTGGATTGTCTTTTAAAACAAATGCCAATTTTTCAAAACAAATTCAATTAACTTCACGTGTATATTATGGTATAAAAGATGATCGTTTTAAATACAAGGGTACTTTTAAGTACATGATTCCATCAGATCAACGAACCGTTTTAAGTTTTGAAGAATATTACGATTTGTTTGCAATGGGTCAGTCATTTACATCTCAACGTTTGGGAGGTTCGTTAAATTCATTGTTTCAAACAACAAGGCCCGATAAATTATTATTTGTTCATTCTCAAAAAATTCAATTTGATCGTGATGTCTTTAAAAATTCAATGTTTTCTATTATTCTTTCTCACACAAATTATAAGCCTGAAGGCAAAACGAAATTTAAAGAATATTACAAAGATTCGATTCAACCAATTTTAAAGCCAGGAGAATTGAAAAGGCTAACAACGACTGAGCTAACATTAAAGTACCGATGGGCAAAAAATGAGGAATTTATTAATGGGCAGTTTGAGCGTTTTTCTACAGGTTCAAAATTTCCGATTATTACAGCCGAAGCTACAATGGCTACAAAAGGTATATTGGGAAGTGAATACGATTATTTAAAATTGAAATTCGGCTATGAGCACCGTAGAAACTTAGGGAGATTAGGTAGGATTATATATCGTGTAAATGCAGGATTTATTGCTGGTGTAGTACCTTTTCCAATTTTAGAGGTACATGAAGGAAATCAATCTTATTATCTAGTAAGATCTTCTTTTAATACAATGGACTTTTTTGAATTTGTCTCCGATCGGTATGTCTCTGCTGAAATTGAGCAACATTGGGGAGGATCATTTTTTAACCGATTTAAATGGAATCAAGATGCTGAAATACGTCTGGTAACTTCGGCTAAAGTATTGTACGGTACAATTAGTAAAGAAAATCGTAATGTATTTCAATTGCCTGAAAATACGCGAAAATTTGGCGATATACCTTTTGTTGAAGCATCAATTGGTTTAGAAAATATATTTCAGGTAATGCGTATAGATTTATTTGCTCGATTTACCCATTTACCAGAAGGACAAAAAATTCCATCTTTTACAGTTAGAGCGCGATT
>CANLIL010000036.1 GCA_947491305.1 Flavobacteriales bacterium
CGATCAAAATCATACAATAAGTTGTCTGAATTTGGAAACTCTAAGCCTTTTTGTTGAATTACAGAAAATGCTTCTTGTAAATCAGCGCCAAAAACCGTTGGACGATACCCATTTACAAACAACAAAATTCGCGAAGCTGGATCGTTTAGCGCTATTTTATTCGTTAATTCTACTCCCGAATAGTTAAACAATTGCTGCTTGATCAAACGCTTATTTTTCAAAGTGTTGACAACAATGTAATGGTTTTTAGCTAGTTTAGAAACACCCAATTTTGGTAAAACGAGGGAATCTGAATCACCAGAAAATACCATTTTTTGTTCCTGTATCTTTTCCGATAATTCAATATTGAAATAAAGAACCGATTTAAACCGATGAACGGTCCATTTTTTTCCTTTTTTAATGAGCACTTCAGTATGCAATTTAACAACATCTTCCCGTGGATTATGAATACTTGTCCCAATTTTCTCTACGACTTTTTCGACCTTGTAATTAGTCAAGTCGTGTAAAATACCCTCTTTTATTTCAAAAAATTGATACGCTAAATTAACAAGCATATAAAATAAAATTGAAACGCCTGTTGCAACCAAAAATAAAGCGATTCGCGAACTAAACCGCAGGATAAAACTTCTTCGAAAACGCAGTTTAATAAAACGATGCAACTTGATTCGGTAATAAATCGCAGTTCCAAAAATTAGCAGCGTAACAATGAGGTGAATTAAATTAACACTGTATGTTTTTAAATAAAAAAGCGGTTTAAACCAAAATACAGTAATGTTTAAATGGTAGGAAAAATAGTTCTTTTTAAATGGTCTGAAAATCGTGGAAAGCAATTCGTTGTTCTTTAATACAATACTTCCATCACTTGATTTCTCCCAAAAATAATAGGCCACTCGCCCACTACTCGAACCAACATTTTCGTAGGCATCATACATTGAAAAAGTGTAAATTTGTTGGCGAATGTGTTTCCATTCCAAATAAGAAAAAGGCGTACTTATTGCATGATTGACTCCTGCTCCCAATCCAATGGCTAAAACTTGTTCCAAATTTACAGCAGTCAACAAGGTATCTTTTTCAGCTAAAAAACCAATGGATTTATTTTGAACAGCATAAAAATTCAACGAATCATTCATAAAACCTGGAACTAAAAACAAATAATAGGCAGAACGATTCATGCTTCCTTTTTTGGAAAAATAAGCATCTCTAATCGCTTGCATTTGAAAAGTGTATCGATCGTAATCTGGACTCGGATTGTCCAATAATTCCTGTTGATTATCAACTATTTGCGCATACGTTTCTTTATGTAAAACCAACTTAACACCAGCCGCTGAAAAAGTTTGATTCAACGCATCTTGCAAAGAATCAAGGGATTGTGAAAACGGTATTAACGGAACTAAATAAACATGCTTTGTCAATTCCTTGTAAACTGCGACTTTCAAGAGTGCTTTCACCTCATTATTAAGAACAATCTTTAATTCATAATTTACCGTTCTTTTGGGTAATTCTAACGAATAAAGCGTATCATTTTTTTGACGGATTTTCAATCGAATGGCTTGATTATTCAACAAGAAACCGAGTGAATCAAGCGTGAATTTTCTGTTTTTTCGGAAACTTAACGAAACGAAATCAATGCTATTCAACACGGTCGATTTACGATAAATCTGAGGTAAATTGAGCACATTTTTTTCGGGAATCATTCGTTCAAATCCACCAACTTGATTCGGATGTGCATACACTAGAATCAATTGGTTTTTTTGTCCAAGAACTGTCGAGCTATTCCCAAACAGAACTACCAAAAAAACTACACAATATAAACTTAAGTATCTCATCAATTAAGTAACCCTTTTCGGTGTTTACGGCGAATAAAACGTTTTAATTTGCGTTTTTTATGGCGCATGAAATGAGCTATTTTTTTGCCATTAGTCTCAAAAACAGCGCGCACGATTTCTTTTTCACCAAGTGTTGAAAAGACCAAGGCATCTATTTCTAATTTATTTTTCTTTGCATGTAAAAATGCCAACTTTTTTCGTTTGACTTCAATTTTAAGTTGCCCTTTAAATTTAAATTTATCAAGTAAAACGCCATCTAACGAATAAATAAAAACAGTATTTTTCAATTGCTTTCTACGTTTATGAACCGCAACAAAATAGACACATTGGTAACGCGCTAAATCTTGTTGGTACAATTGTTCATCTTTTGAAATTGGAATAGGAATTTTCACACCTCTCGTAATTTCATACGTACCCGATTCTGAAATTTTCAAACGTGTTTCTTTAAATCCTGAACGGTAAGAGATTTCTAGAGAATCTGAAGAAACTTGAGCAAGTGATTGCTGAAGAAATAGGCTTAATAAAAGAAAAAAAACGTATTTTTTCATGTGATAAATTTCTACTACAAAGTTGCTATTAATTTTGATACAAGCGAATGTTTAAACTGAAGAAATTACTAATTTTATGAAAAATTTGATCATGCAAAGCAAAGCAACAAGCGTAGAAAATTACATCCAAGAATTACCAGAAGAACGAAAAACGGCAATTTCAGAATTACGTTCCTGTTTACAAAAAAATCTTCCAACTGGATTTATTGAAACAATGTCCTACGGAATGATTACGTATTGTGTTCCTCATTCAACCTACCCTGCTGGCTATCATTGCGATCCAAAACAAGCGTTACCATTTATTTCAATCGCTTCTCAGAAAAATGCCATTTCAATTTATCACATGGGAATTTACAGTGATGAAAATTTATTGAATTGGTTTGTGAACGAATACCCAAAACATGTGAAAACAAAATTAGACATGGGTAAAAGTTGCATTCGCTTTAAAAAACCTGAATTGATGCCGTTTGATTTGTTAGGAGAATTGTTTTCAAAAATGACTGTTCAAAATTGGATAGATAAGTACGAAACAGCGTATGTCAAAAAAGCTTAATTAGCAATAATCACTCCTTTATTCATTAATTGTAATCGTTGATTTTCGATGGATTGAAGAAATTTTGTCGATGCATTACTTTTAGGAAAGAGTACTTTATGATTTTTCATTGAATGGTACTGAACAACTTCTTCATTTAAGGCAATCGTAGCAGCAGAAAAATAAGTTTCTGAAAAGCGCATCCAAACATACGCAACAGCTTCTTCGGTTGGGTGAACACGATCCGTTTTGTAAAAACGGTAATCGCGTAATTCATCTACAACAATCTCGTAAGAAGGAAAATAAGAAACATTGACTTCGTTTTGCAATGCATGAACGGCTTCGATCAGCCTTGCTTTACTTTGATTGTTCTCTATCAATCCATCTTTTATGTGTCGCACAGGACTCACGGTAAAAACGATTTTTAACGAAGGATTTACATTCTTTAAAACTGCAATCATTTCAGTGAAAGCAATAATTATTTCGTTGGATTCAGATAAACGTTTTTCAAAATTGGCTGCAGGAAATTTATGGCAATTTCCAACTAATTCGCCAGTTTGTAAATAATATCCAAAAGCTGTTCCAACTGTTATTAGCAATATTGACGCATCTTGAAGTGCCGATTTCCATTCTAATTTTATTGCGTTTGCTTTCTCAAGTAACTCACTTTCAGAATACGCATGAAACGTACTGTTCGCTTCCCACGCTAAAAAAACATCATCGCGTTGAACAGGTGAAATCAATGGTACAGAATCATCCAACAATGATTTTATAAAATTGGCAATCACCAAAGGATGAAAAATTGTTCCAAATGGATTAGCTGAAACCAAATGTCCGGATTCTTTAAATTTCAATGCAATTTCATCTGAAAAACAACTTCCGATTAACAGCACTTGTTGACCATGCTCAATTGAAAAATCTGCTTTTTCTATGGGGAAATTCAATCGAAACGAATCCATTTTAAGCAAGTTTTAATGCTTTTGCTGTTTCGATAGCACCTGCAGTAATCACTTCACCCGACATTAAACGTGCGATCTCCTGAATTGACTCATCTTCTGTTAATTGAATAACTTTAGTCATTGTTTTATTGGCGACTATTTCTTTTTCAACTTTCAAATGGTATGTAGCTTTTGCAGCAACTTGCGGTAAATGTGAAATGGCCATTAATTGAAAATGATTTCCCATTTTTTGTAATAAATTACCTATTTTTTGAGCAACATCGCCAGAAACACCGGTATCAATTTCATCAAACAAGACAGTTGGCAAGGTTTTCTTTTCAGAAATCATTTTTTGCAAGGCCAACATAACGCGGGATAATTCACCACCACTCGCTGCTTTTTCTATGGGAACAATTGGAATTCCAATGTTGGCTGAAAATAGAAATGCAATATCTGAAATACCCGTTGCATTTAGTTCGGAACGTTCACTTAAATCAAATGACAAGGTTGTATTTGGCAATTTTAATTCTTCTAAAATAAGTTGTAAATCTTTCGAAATAAATTCGGATGCTGCAATTCTTGCTTGGTGTAAATCCGTTGCTTGTTCCCAAACTTCTTTTTGAACGATTGTTTTTTGTGCTTCTAAATCAGTTATCAATTCAGTAAGTGATTCTAAATTTGAAACAGCTGATTCATACTGATTGAAAACATTCATCAAGCCTAATTGATCTGTAACATGGTGTTTTTTCAATAAATGATTGTATTTATTGATTAATTCTGTCAATTCAAGCAAACGTTGAGGTTGAATTTCAACTTGGTCAATAAATGAATAAACATCAGCTGACAAATCAGTTAATTCAATAATAACTGATTTCAAGCGTTCATTGATTTCTACTAATTTAGGATGACTTTCTTCTAATTTCTCCAACTGATTTTTAACGGGACGCAACTGGGATAAAACAGCGTTTTCGTTTTCAATAGCACCATGAAAAGCAGTTAAAACAGAAACTATTTCCTCACTACTTTCTGCCAATTTTAATTCTGCTTCTAATTCAGCATACGCATATTTTTCCAAATTCAATTCCGCTAATTCTTCCAATTGAAAGGCCGCAAAATCTTGTTCATAAAGTGCTTTTTCATGGGAAATTTTAAGCGCACTCAATTCTTCGTTCAATAACTGAAGTGCTTTGAACTTTTTCAAATAAACGGCTCTTTGCGGAATTAAATCGGCCAAAGTATCCAACACCTCTAATTGATAGGTCTTGTTTTTTAATTCTAAGGTATTGTATTGTGAATGAATGTTTACCAAACAACTCGTTAATTCTTTCATTACCGTTAGAGAAACAGGCGTGTCATTAATAAAAGCTCTTGATTTTCCTGCTGTGTTGATTTCCCTTCTAAGAATCGTATGTGCAGAAAAATCTAAATCATTCGATTCAAAAAATGCTGTTAACTGAAATTGATCGATTGAAAACTCTGCTTCTACAATTGCTTTGTCGCATGCTTTGCCAATGACTGAGAAATCAGCTCGTTCTCCTAAAATCAGATTTAATGCTGCCAATAAAATAGATTTTCCAGAACCTGTTTCACCAGTTATTACAGTGAATCCACTTTCAAAAGTTAATTCAGCCGTTTCTATTAACGCAAAATTTTGGATGCGTAGCGTGTGTAACATTAGCCTTTGATTTCTTGGTATTTGGTTGAATTTGTTGGATCTAATTTCATTAAAAGATTCACGATTTTATCTTTTTCTTCTAATGGTGCATCATCGTACAAACCTTTTAATTCATTGGTTTTACCTTGAATAAAAGTTACAATATTCAACGCATTTGGTCGAACAGTTATTACTTTGTCCAATTTCAACAAGGACTCATATATAGTTTTTCGTGCTTCAATTCTATTTTCATACAATTTATCAATTCCTTTACGATGGTAATCATAAAAACACAACCTCAAGGGTTCAAACATGGCTTGTAAAACATTGTCAACTAAGTAAAAACGATTGCGTTTTCCTGCTTCATTTGACTTCCATCCTGTGTAAGAAGCCGCCTGTGCATTCGAAACAATTTGTTGGGCTTCACTAAAATAAGGTGTTCCTCCATTTAAAGAAAAAGAATCAAAATCCATTCCGATGATAAAGTATGCGTAAAAAGCCAACATAGAAGTTAAATTATCTCTAAACTGGTTAGGTGCATACACTAAAACCGTATTTCTTGAAAAAGAAAACTCAACGTTTTGATCGTTAAAGTTTAAAACGGTTGTATTGTAAGATGAATTAAATGCCGGACGTGTTGATTGAACCTGCATTGCTCCAGAAAAAGTACCTGGTGTTGGAATCGAATTTATTTGAATTTGTAAATTACAATTAATGCGTTCTTCCACTTTGAACTTTTCTTTCGTCCATTGTGTATTATTCATTAATTCATAAATCGTTTGTTTCAATTGATCAATCACTTCTTTTTCAACTGATGTAAGTTCCATTCGGGCATCTGTGATGATGTTGACTTGGCAATTTAACTCTTGTGTCCTTCCGTTGAATAAAGAACATAAGATAAGTAGACTCAATACGATTGATTTCATTTTTTATAATTTATCAAATACGAAACAATATCTTTTGCAACAGCAATTTTTGACTTTAACTCAAATTTAGTAAAATTATTGTGCGCATCCAACAAAGCTATTTTATTTGTTGCGTGACCAAAACCAGCACCTTCGTCCTCAAGTGTATTCATCACAATGATATCCAAATTTTTACGCGTTAATTTATCAGTAGCATTTTCTAACAAATTGGATGTTTCTAAGGCAAAACCAATTAATAGCTGCGTTTCATTTTTCAAAGAACCAGCCCATGAAAGTACATCAGGATTTTTTACCAATGTTAACTGAACGTGTTCTTCTGATTTTTTAATTTTTTGATCCACTTTTACTTCTGGACGGTAATCAGCAACTGCAGCGGAGAAAATACCGATTGAACACGTTTCCCAAAATTCTTTTACTTGCGCGAATAATTCTTCTGCGCTTACAATTGAAATGCAGGTTAAATTTGGGTGTGAAAGTGTTTCTTGAGTTGGACCTGAAATTAAAACTACTTCAGCGCCTTGATTCAAACATGCTTGTGCGAGTGCAAAACCCATTTTTCCGGACGAATGATTGCCAATAAAACGAACAGGATCAATCGCTTCATAAGTTGGACCAGCTGTAATTAATACTTTTTGTCCATTCAAAGCCTTTGTAGCTTCGGTTTTATTAAAAAAACGATCAATTGCTTCAACAATCGTTTCTGGTTCTGCCATTCTTCCCTCGCCCTCTAAACCACTTGCTAATTGTCCACTTTCAGCAGGAATAATTGTTACGCCATCACGAATTAATTGATCTAAATTTCTGTGGGTTGTGGGATGTGCATACATGTCTAAATCCATTGCTGGTGCAACGATTGTAGGACATTTCATGGATAAATAAGTTGCTAAGAATAAATTATCGCAAACGCCAGCTGCCATTTTGGCTAAGGTATTTGCTGTAAGCGGTGCAACGACAAAAACATCTGCCCACAAACCATAATCAACGTGATTGGTCCAAACGCCTGTTTTCTTATCCCAGAATTCAATTCCTACAGGATTTTCAGAAAGGGTTGCAACAACTAGCGGACTTATAAAATCAGAAGAGGCAGGAGTCATTATACATTTGACTTCTGCCCCTCGTTTTTTTAATATTCTAATGAGAAATGCAATTTTGTAAGCTGCAATGCCTCCTGTAATTCCAAGAAGAATGCGTTTTCCTTGCATAAATCTTAATCTTCTGTTACCTCTGGATTTCTTACGTACAATTTATCTTCCAACAATTCTTGCATTGCCATAGCTACTGGCTTAGGCATTTTTTCGTAGAATTTAGAAATCTCAATTTGCTCACGATTTTCAAAAATCTCTTCTAAATTATCTGTTGAAGAAGCAAATTCTTGTAACTTATTCGTTAACTCTTCTTTCAATTCAACACTAATTTGGTTCGATCTTTTTGACATGGCAACAATCGACTCGTAAATGTTACCAGTTGATTTTTCCATTTTCACTGTGTCGCGTGTAATCGTTGAACGCTCTGCTGTATTTGTTTTAAAATTCATTTTAATTTATTTTCCGGAATTAAAATTTTGAAGCTCTTTATTCATTTTATCGTTTATCTGAGTTAACTCATTTTTAAACTTAGAATTTGGAAACTCCGTTACAAAAGTACGATATCTTTCTATAGTTTGTTCAATTCGCTCCATTTTTTTATTTTCAATACTATTGATTGTTAACAAATAGGAGTTTTTTACCAATATATACACTGCCTCCTCTTTGAATTTTGACAAAGGAAAATTGTCTAAAAACGATTGAGCAGAAACGACAGCAGCTCTAAAATTTTCTGTTTTAGCGTATAAACGCACGCTTTCAAAATCTTTTAATTCTAATTTCAAGCGCATCTGATCCATAATGCGATTGCAAGAATCGACTAATTCAGAAGTTGGATACGTATTTATAAATGTTTGCAAGGCATTGATTGCAACATCTGTATCATTTTGATCATTGGTATAATCGGGTGAATTATTCACCGCGCAAATTGCAGCTGAAAATTGTGCGTCGGCCGCTTTCGGTGAAAAAGGGAATCGTTGTGTAAACGATGTTAAATAATAACCACCCATCGTGAAATCTTTTTCTTCGAAGTAAGCTTTTCCTATGCGGTAATACGCTAATTCTCCTTCACCCGTTTTAGGCATGCGTTGGTAAATTTGTTCATACAAAGTAACCGATCTCAAAAATTGTTTTTTAGCATATAATTCATTCGCAAATTCAAACTTTTTTGTGTAATCGTCGCCTTTAACAATGCGATTGTATCCTGAACAAGCTGTTAGCATGAACAAGCCTGTAAAAATGAAAATAAGGATTTGAAAGCGCTTCATAGTTTTCTTAATTAAATATGCTTTAATGAACACGTATGCTTTTACCAATTTGTATCGTTGTAGTTGGTCGAATACCATTCAACTGACAAATTTTTGAAATGGTTGTTTGATTTCTATCTGCAATTTCTGATAAGGTGTCACCCGAACGTACTTTATAATACTTTTTTCGCTCTAATCGAACTTGACGAACAGGCACTTCTGAATGTTCAGCAATTTCAGCTCCAGATTCAGTTTCATCAATAGTATCTGATGGTTTAGCTCCAGGACGGAACAAGCCTCTGTGAACAAAAAGATTCTCATCTTTACATTCTCTTTTGGTGAAATCAATAATTTCTTCTGGATTGATAGAAGCGTCAAAGAAACGAATCTCTAAATGCAAATGCGCCCCGTAGGATCTTCCTGTGTTCCCACCTAAACCCAATACATCACCAGCTTTCACATCTTGATCTGGACTTACTAATAGTTTACTAAAATGCGCGTAGAATGTTTCCAAGCCATTGTAATGTCGAACAATCACCAAATTACCAAAACCACCATCATTGTATTTTGAATAACGCACTTTTCCAGACCATAACGCACGAACGGTGTCGCCAACATCTAAATCAATATCAATTCCACTGTGGTGGCGACCGTGTCTAAAACCATAACGTGATGTCACAATTCCATCAACTGGAAAATGAAATTTACTGTGTTCTTCTTCTAAAACACACAACCAAATGGTGTCTTTTAAGCGCGACATGTCGTTGTGACGAAGCGATGAATAACACACGTCATTTTCCCACGGTTGCTTGAAATTTAATGAGTCCCTTTTTACTAATTCGTGAATTCTACGGTTTAATATTCCGTCAAAAGATTTGTCCTTAAGAAATTGCCACGTTCGATTTGTGAAAAACACGATTTTCCCTTTTTCAGTATCAACTGTATCAATCGC
Source organism: Flavobacteriales bacterium (assembly GCA_947491305.1). Lineage (GTDB taxonomy): Bacteria > Bacteroidota > Bacteroidia > Flavobacteriales_D > Crocinitomicaceae > M0103. The sequence continues at coordinate 9,706 of CANLIL010000036.1, forward strand.
TTGTTGACCAATTAAAAATTGACAACTCAGTAAAAACGTGAAAAAAGTTATTTTTTTAATCATATTTAATCCTAACTAAAATCAACGATGAATTGATTTTATTATTCAAGAATGGCAAATTTACAAAAAATATCCTAATTTTTAAGGACATCCATAACCATAATATTGTAGAATACTGACTCATTTGGTTTCACTAAATCTATCAAACCATTTGTTCCGTATGCTTCAGAGGGTGGAACTAGGACAAATAAACGGTCTGAAGTTTTAGCATTAATTAACGCTTTTTTAAGTCCAGGAACGACATTGCCCGCTTTGAAAAAAAATGAAAATGGCTGATTGGTTCGAAAGGTATTTATAAACATGCGATTGCTTTGTGAACTTGCCATAAAATGAATGCTAATTTTATTTTCTTTGTTAAACTTCAATTTATTGGACTTGTTTTCTTCCAATAACCAAACCTTTGTACCATCAACAATTCGATTCGGTTGAACTTTACGAATAATTTTAACGTACAAAATATTATCAGCATTTGGTGGAATCAATCCTTCAACACCCACTTCACCTCGCGCCAATTCTGCAGGAATAATTACTCGAACAAAATCACCGACATTTAATTCTTCAAAAGCTAAATCCCAACCTGTCGTTTGCATATTGAAACCTACTAAAAATGGCAATTCAGCTCTTTTTAATAAGTGATTACCATCCACTACAGAACCATCTTTTAATTTGACTTTGTAATCAATCATTACCAAATCACCAGCCGTTAATTTCGCGCCTTTTCCTTTTTTGTACCAAGCAAATGACAAACCATTTTCCAAGCGTTTATCTGCAACAACCTTATAAGAACCATCAATATTTAACTGCTTTGCAACTGCTTCCTTTTTTACCGGTTCTTTTTCAACTCCTGAAGGCGAACAAGCAACCAATAAAACCAAACTTACTATTCCAAAAAATTTATTCATTTTAATTACCAATTAAATTCAAATCCACAACAAGTGTTGCCAATGGTGGTATTTCTTGTAAATTTCCAACTAATCCTTGTGCTAAACGAAAAGGTATGATTAATTTAACTTTATCCCCAACATGCATTTTTTTTATCGCTTCTTGCACACCCGATTCAATATCACTTTTGTCAACTGTAAATTCTTCAATTTCATCTGCTTCCGTTTGATGACAAAGTGTGCCATCCAACAGCGCATACTTTGCTTCTACTTGAACAACATCTCCAACTGCTGCCAATTCACCTGTTCCTTTTTCTAAAAAACACATGCGCAAACCTGTCCCTGTTGTTTCAAATTTCCATTGGCGGTACCTTTCAATGAACATTTTAATTTGAAGTTCTTCTTCAATCGCCAACTCTTTATTCAAATGAACCGATTTTTCTTGATTCCATTTGATCGCAGGTTTTTCCTCTTCTGACTTTTGAGAACAAGAAAACAACACTAAAAAACAACTAAAAATTAAGGTATTTCTCATTTAAAAATAGGTTGGCACAACAGACTTAAATTTCTCAACTGTTTCGAGCAACGAAGCATAATTTATTCCTCCAGCAGCATATTTATGTCCGCCACCATCAAAGTGATCGTGCGCCAAAACATTCACTTCATATGCGCCTTTCGATCGAAATGATATTTTTACTTCGCCATTTTTCTCTGAAAAGAAAGCAGCTACTTTGATTCCTTCAATCGACAATGCAACATTCACCAATCCTTCAGTATCGCCTTTCACGTGGTTAAAACGTTGCAATTCTTCATCAGTTACAGAAATAATTGCAATTGGATAATCTGGTATTATTTCTAAGCGCTCACTCATAACATAACCTCTCAAACGCAAACGGTCCAAGGTATTCGTATCAAATACATTTTCATGAATCTGGTGATGTTTTAATCCTGCTTGAATCAATTTAGCCGCTATTTCATGCGTTCGAGCTTGCACTGATGGAAAACGGAAAGAACCTGTATCGGTCATAATTCCTAAATAGACAGCTTCTGCAATTGGTTCGTTCAATAAAGACAAATTCCCACTGTGATCGATTAATTCAAAAATCAATTGCGCTGTTGAGCAAACACTGGTTTCCGATACAACAATCGAACATAAATCACTTGGATTCAAATGATGATCAATCATTATTTTTTGAGCCGTCGCTTGTTCCAATACCGATTGTAAATCTTTTCCTACACGATCCGCACTGTTGTAATCTAAACAGAAAATCAAATCTGCAGTTACTAATTCATTGACAACAAATTCTGGTTCCATTTCAAAAGAATGGATTTGATCTGCACCTTGCATCCATTTTAAAAAACCGGGTGCTTCGTCAGGGTGACAAATGGTAGCTTCTTTCCCCAATGCATGAATAAAATGATACAATGCCAATGAACTCCCAATTGAATCACCATCTGGAGATTTATGTGAAGTTATGACACATTTTTTTGCTTGAAGAATTGCTTCTACAATTGTTTTAGATTTTTCCATTTTTTATTTTTTACAGCAATTTCGCTGTCTCTGCTTGAATTCGTTGACGCAATCCATTTGAAACTGGCATTAAAGGCAAACGCATTGTTTCTTGCATAATTCCTTGTTTTGCAAGTGAAACTTTAACACCTCCAGGATTTCCTTCTTCAAAAAATTGTTTCGTTATCGGTAAAAGCGCATAATGTTCGGATCTTGCCAAAATTAAATCACCCGCTTGACTTGCATGAACCATCGTAGAAAAACGTTTTGGAAAAGCATTGGCTACAACAGAAATAACACCGTCTGCTCCAGCAGCTATCAAAGGCATGGTAATGGCATCATCGCCACTTAATATTCCAAAATCTGGTGGACACAATCGAATCAATTCCATGATTTGTTCCATAGAACCAGATGCTTCTTTCATAGCAACAATGTTGTCGATTTTAGCCAATTCTAAGGTTGTTTCTGGCAACATATTGGAACCTGTTCTACCAGGAACATTGTATAAAATAATTGGTAACGCTGTACACGAAGCAATGTATTTGTAATGTTCAATGATTCCATTTTGGATTGGTTTGTTGTAATAAGGCGAAACAGATAATATTCCATCTACACCAGCTGGTACTTTTTTCAACGTTTCACCAACAGCGATCGTATTATTACCACCCACACCATAGACAATTTTCAAACGTCCTTTATTTTCATCAATTACAGTTTGTAGAACAAGCATTTTCTCTTCATGAGAAAGTGTTGGCGACTCACCAGTTGTACCTTGAACAACTAAAAAATCTGTTCCATTATCGATTTGATAATTTACTAATTTTTTCAATGCATCAAAATCAATTGAGAAATCTGCATTAAAAGGAGTTACCAATGCTACTCCAGAACCTGTGAAAATGTTTTTCATTTCGAATAAATTAAGGCTTAATTTTGGGTACAAATTTACTAAATTCAACGTGAATTGAACAAAGTGTGTGAAAATCTAATTTCGTGTTATTTTAAAAGTTGAATAAATGCATCTTCAGAGAGAATGGTAATTCCTAAACTTTCCGCTTTTTTCAATTTGGCTGGACCCATGTTATCCCCTGCTAAAACAAAATCTGTTTTTGCAGAAATAGCCGAAACATTTTTTCCGCCATTTAACTCGATCAACTCTTTGATTTCGTCACGTGAAAAACTCGTAAAAACGCCTGAAACAACAAATGATTTTCCTTCCAAAAGAGCTGTTACACCTTCTTTCTCGACGATTGAAAATTGCAACCCAGCTTCTTTTAAGCGATTAATTAGCATTAAATTAGCATCATCGCTGAAAAATTGTTGTACAGAAATCGCAATCCGTTCACCAATTTCATCCACTTGAATCAATTCGTCGTAACTTGCAGATTGAATTGATTCAATATTTTTAAAAAATTTAGCCAGTTTTTTAGCGACTGTTTCTCCAACAAAGCGAATTCCTAAAGCAAATAATACTCGTTCAAATGGTATTTCAACGGAAGCTTTTAGTCCTTGCAATAAATTATTTGCCGATTTATCAGCCATGCGATCCAAAGCAACCAATTGATCAAAATTCAAATCATACAAATCAGCAACAGATCGAATCAATCCTTTTTCAAATAAAAGATCCACTGTTTCAGCGCCCAAACCGTCAATATTCATTACTTTACGGGCAATGAAATGTTCGATTTTTCCTTTTAATTGCGGTGGACAAGCCAATTCATTCATACAAAAATGGTGTGCCTCTCCCTCTCTTTTTATCAACAAAGAATGGCATTCCGGACAATGTGAAATGAATTCAATTTTTTCAGCAGTCGCTAAACGTTTATCCAAATTTACACCAACAATTTTTGGGATAATTTCACCACCTTTTTCAACATAAACAGCATCCAACACATGCAAATTCAATTTTTCAATTTGATCAGAATTATGCAAAGAAGCTCTTTTGACTGTTGTACCGCCCAATTGAACAGCTTTTAAATTTGCAACTGGTGTAACTGCTCCTGTTCTTCCAACTTGGTAATCAACTGATTCTAAAATCGTTTCAACACGTTCTGTTTTAAATTTGTAGGCAATTGCCCATCTAGGTGATTTAGCCGTAAACCCTAATTGTTGTTGCTGTTGGTAATTATTGACTTTTATCACCACTCCATCAATTTCAAAGGGCAAGTGTTGACGTTGTTGATCCCAATAATGGATAAAATCCATAATTCCTTCAATTGTATTCGTTTTTTCAATAAATCGTTCACGCATCAGTGGAACTTTAAAACCCCATTGGCTTGCATTTTGAACGGCATCAAAATGATTTTCAATTGGAAGATCATTTCCATAAATCCCATATAAAAAAGAATCCAATCCTCTTTCAGCAACCACTTTAGAATCTTGCATTTTTAAGGTTCCCGATGCCGTATTGCGAGGATTAGCAAACAATTGTTCTTGGTTCAATTCACGTTCTTCATTCAATTTTTGAAAACGATCTAACGGCATAAATATTTCTCCGCGAATTTCAAAATCTGCAGGAAAATCACCTGTTAATTGCAAAGGAATTGTTCGAATCGTTCTAACATTTATCGTAACATCCTCGCCTTGTGTGCCATCGCCTCTCGTTACAGCTTTTGACAATTGACCATTTTCATAACGAATACCAATCGCAACGCCGTCGTATTTTAATTCACAAACAAATTCTAAGGATTCGTTGCTGATTTTTTTCAAGCGATTTTCCCAATCAATAATTTCCTCTTCTGAATAGGTATTGGATAAGGAAAGCATAGGAAAACGATGCACAACCGATTCAAATTTTTTGGTTAAATCGCCACCGACTCTTTTTGTGGGACTATTATCAAAAGCAAATTCTGGAAAGTTAGCTTCTAACACTTCCAATCGTTTTAACAATTGATCAAAATCATAATCAGAAATCTCAGATTTATTTTCAACATAATACAACTGATTGTAGTTATGAATCTGACCGGTTAACGATTCAATTTCTTTTAGCGCTTGTTCTTTTGTCATGCTTCAACTTATGGCTTAACGGCTTTGATCATGCGATCTTTTCCTTGTAAATCTTTTTTAATTTCAATTGAATCAAATCCAATTTCTTTCAACAATTGAGTCGTTTCAGCTCCAAATCTCTCATGAATTTCAGCATATAAAACGCCTTGGTGCATTAAATGGTGATGCGCTTTTTTTCCAATTTCTCGGTAAAAAACCAATGGGTCTTCATTTGAAACAAACAATGCCATTTCTGGATCAAATTCCAATACATTTTCATGCATTTCAGCACGGTCACTTTCAGGAATATAAGGTGGATTGGTAACCCAAACAGCATAATCAGAAGCGATTTCATCAAACGAATCAAATACATCTTTTTGGATAAAATGGATGTTCAACCCAAGATTATTTGCATTTTCAATTCCCAAAGCGAGTGCAACATCTGATAATTCAATCGCAGTGATTTCTGCTGCAGGCATAACCGACTTTAATGCCAACGCAATGCAAGCTGAACCAGAACAAATATCCGCTATTTTAAGCGGTTCGTGTCCTTTAAAATCTTCTACAATCCAATGAACAAGTTCTTCTGTTTCAGGTCGTGGAACCAAAGCTCGCTTGTCCGTTTTAAGCTTTAAATCGTAAAAATAAGTTGAACCAATTATATGTTGAAACGGTTCGTTTTGTAGCAATCGTTTGACAATTGATCGAAAAAATAGTAAATCTGATTCAGAAACTAATAGTGGTTCATTCAATAAAAGTGCTGTTTTTGAGAGAGCCAAACGTTCTACGACCGATTCATAAAAAAAATGTTTGATTTCATTTTCACTAAAACGAGTTTTCAATCGATCAGTAAAATAGGCTTTAACAGCTTGAATGGTATTGGTTTGAACAAACATTTTGTGTTAATTATAATTCATCTCTAAAATCGTCTGGTTCAGCCATCCGTGTAAACCCAAAATAATGTGTATAACCAAATCCTACGGTTAGAATTGTACTTATTCGATTTAACTCAGTTGAAGAATAGCCGCCATTTGTTTGAATTCCAAGCATGGATAAATTAAAGTTAAAATCTTGAAAACTATAGCCGAAAAACAAGCGATAGGATGAAACCTCATCCGCTTTTAAAATCAAGCCAATGGTTGGTGCAATGTACATTGAATTCTGTTGGAAAGCCTCTCCTAGCAATGTATCGTTGATGGTCGTTTTAAAATAATTAGCAGAATAACCTATTTTAAGCGCAACATCAAACGCAAAATTTTTCGTTACAAACCGTTCGTACCCAACTTTCAAAAATGCACGTCCGCTGTGTAACCCACCATCAGTTTTTACAGGAACTTTAAACTCATTGATTCCCATGTATTGGTAGCCAATACCTATTCCAGCTATGATTCCATTTTTAAACGCATATTGGTAATAAGGTTCTACTTGAACCAATCCTTGCATGACATCATTAAATGCTTTATTGGAAAACGAATTCGGAAGCCCTAACTCGAAATTAAACGTATGTTTCGGTTGAAATTCTTGCGCAAAAACACACCCTTGCACTACAAAAAGTAGCAAAAGAATGCGTAAAAATGAACTATTAATTTTGAATCCAATCATTGCATACAAAGTTATTGTTTTATATCGTCAATTAATGTTACACACAATTTAATTTTACGGTGATCCATTCTTGGCCAAATTGCTCTAACAACTCCTTTTTCTGCAGCAATATTGATGTAATCACCAAAAAACTTCTTTTTGGATGGCTTAAAAGGTTTATCAGAAATGCGTTGGTCTTCAAACGACATAGCACCATCTTTAGAAATGGAAACATACACATCTGTTTTTAAATCTTGGTGATTTCTCCGATCGTAATAAACAATGTAGATATTACCCGTTGATTGATCAATTGCAGGCCATGTGAAGAATTGATGCTTTTTGGAATTATCTTGATTTACCTTAATTGGATTTGTCCAAGTTTTACCTTTGTCATTTGATCGCGCAATAAAAACATCTGTATTATCCGACCCGTTTCGTTGGTCACACCAATTTAAATAAAGTGCTCCTCTACTCGAACTATTACTATTGTCAGACAATAAAATTGGTAAGCCATTTGCGCGATTCAAGCCAGGAATATCAAATTCCCAACCGCCAACTTGATTTTGAATAATTCGTTCTTTTTTCAACCACGTTTTACCGCCATCAGTTGAAGTTTGAAATGCCAAGCCATTTGGACCAGCCCAGGTTACGTAAATTTCTCCATTTGCACCAACTGCTGGAACAGCACCTTCGACTGTATTGTCACCATCTAAACAATTCCCTGCAACAGTAGATATTCGAAGCGGTTTTGTCCATGATTTACCTTGATCAATTGATTTTGAAAATAGAATAACAGATGAATCCAATGGATTTGCAGAACCATATTTATCAAATTGCGTCCAAGTCATGTAAATTTCATTATTGACTGGATTCAATACCACCCAATGTTTATCTTGTGCTTTTGCACCATTGGGCGCTGGAAATGTTCCTTCATCGAATGGCAATTCTAAGGAAGGTGCAGTTTGACAAACAATACGATCAATCCACGACGTTTCCGAATAATTCGCTAAATGAAAATAATGAATGGCTCCGGAAGTATCAAATAATAAAACAGGATCTCCCCAAACACCATATTTACTTTTTATTTTTTTACTCACCCATGTTTTACCGCCATTTAAGGAATAATAATACTCGTCTAAAATAGAAGCTGCAGCAATTTCTTGTGTATTTTTAGGGTTAATGGCAATAGCAGGTTCACTTTGTGTTCCCCAATAAGCAAGTTTAGATGCTGCTGGAATTGTAACAACTTGGTAGCTTGTTTGACCAATAATTAAAAAAGGTACAAGAATGGCTAATAATGCTAGTTTTTTCATATTAATTTGTTCGTAACCAATAATTCAACAATCGGTCACCTGGTTTTATTGGTTGAAATAAAAATTGTGGCTTCGTAAAATTCTTAACACTCGCTTGAATTTCAAACAATTGTAAATCTCTAGAAATTAACAAGCTAAATTGATCGCCATTGTCAACAGTAGCAACAAAATCTTCCACACTTTTTTGGTCAATGCGATAGCCATTTAATCCAATAATTTCATCATTTACACTTAATCCAGCATCTTCAGCAGCAGAATTAGCACGAATTGAACGAACAATCACTTTTCCTCCTTCTTGCTTCAATACTGCACCGAAAGACGGTTTTGTTGAAGTAACATCTTTTACACTTAATCCTATAGGACTAAACACTTGATTCAACGGTGCAATTTCTGTTCCATTGATGTATTTATCAAAAAAATCATCCAGATTTTCTCCTAAAAAAGTCTCTAATGTTTTCTTAAATTCGGCTTCAGAAAAACCTCTTTTCTTGGCAATAAAGAAATCAGCATACAATTGTTGCATGAAATGATCTAAGCACTTTTCTCCTTTGTACTTCGCAATGATTTTCGCATCCAATAACGCTCCAATCATGGCACCTCGTGAATAATACGTCATTGTTGTATTGGCACTATTTTCATTTGGTCGATACGCTTTTACCCAAGCATCAAAACTCGCATGCGCAAGAGGCTGAATCCGTGAACCAACACTTCCTTCAACATAATTTACCGTACTTTGCAATTTATTCAAAAACTCATCTTTCATGTAATAACCTGCTCTCAACATCAATAATTCATCGTAATACGAAGTGAATCCTTCCATTACCCAAAGTAACGATGTGTAATTTTCTTTATCGTAATCAAACGGACCTAATTCAATTGGACGAATGCGTTTAACATTCCACAAATGAAAATATTCATGCGCTACTAAATTTAAAAAACCAAGGTATTCAGAACCTGAATAAGTCCAACGATTTACACTCAAAGTAGTTGAATTACAATGTTCTAACCCACCTTGACCATCAACAACATTGTGAACAATAAACGTGTAATTTTTATTTGGATTTTGACCGAAAACAGCTGTTGCAGCAGTAACAACTTTGGCCATGTCTTTTTTCAATACGTCTACTTCGTAATTTCCTTCTCCATAAAGTGCAACGGTATGATCAACACCTGCAGCCTGAAAATTAAAGACTGTTTGGTTCCCAATTTCAATCGGACAATCTACTAATTGATCGTAATTTTCAAATTCAAATGAATTCGGCACTTTCGAAGCAGGTAAAGCGGTTGTAACAACTTTAAAATCTTGGTACGGATGAATGTTAACGGTTCCTTTTCTGTTTAACTGATTTTCAACATACATGAAAACACCTGAACCACTCACGAAACCATGTGTCAAATCTAAAAAGCTCGTTCGCACACTCAATTCAAAGGCATAAACATCATAAAAAACATGCACTTCTTTCGCTTTACCTTTAACGACTTCCCAAGCATTTTTTGCTTTTTTAAGTACTTTTAATGTTTTACCATTTTCATCTTTAGCAGTAACTAACTCAATATTTTTAGAAAATTCACGGATCAAATAAGAACCAGGCGACCACGTTGGTAATTTTAACAATAAAGATGATTCGCTAAAATTTTTAAGCGTTATTTCGACATTAAAATAATGATTCTGAGGTTTTTTCATACTCAAATCATAACTTATAACTTGAGAAATTAAACAGTTAAAACTTAAAAATAAGGCAAAAAATAAAAGTAATTTTTTCATGGTTAATTTATTTGAATCAAAAATAAAGAACAATGTGATTAAAACAAGCTAAAAAGAGGGTAACTTTTAAAGAATTACCAACAATTAATAAAAATCAAATTGGAATTAATTTTCCAATAAATGGAATAGTACACACTAAAATAGTTATATAAAACAATGAAAATCAATTAAATAAATTCTTCGGCATGATTTTTTGTAAGTTGAAAAAAAGAAATCTTATCAAACCAGTCGTTTGAAAAAGAAATTTTCGTTGCTTTATTTTAGGTACAAAAAAGAGGAACAATTGCTCCTCTTTTTTAGTTGAATTAAACTTCACTTTTTATTGGTTTTCGAAAGACAATTTTGCCATCAAAAACATCCATAACAACTGCCTGTGTTTTATCGATTGTTCCGCTCAACATTGCTTTAGACAATTCATTTAACACATTTTTCTGAATCACGCGTTTTACAGGTCGAGCACCAAAAAACGGATCGTAACCAACTGTTGCAATCCAGTTAAATGCTTCCGGACTTACCACTAATTCAATTTCATTTTCTTTCAATTTATTGATTAATTGATTCAATTGAATTTGAACGATTTCTTTCACATTCTCTTTTGTTAATGGTAAAAACAACAAAGTTTCATCAATTCGATTTAAAAATTCAGGTCGAATCGTTTGCTTCAACAATTCCAGCACATTTAACTTCGCTTTAGCGCGAGCTTTTTCAAACGTAGCAGGTGTAACATTTTCAAACGCTTCGTGAATCATCGTTGAACCTAAATTCGACGTCATAATGATTAAGGTATTTTTAAAATTCACCAAACGACCTTTGTTATCCGTTAATCGACCATCGTCTAAAACCTGCAATAAAATATTAAACACATCTGGATGCGCTTTTTCAATTTCATCCAACAAAACAATGGAATAAGGTTTTCTTCGAACCGCTTCTGTCAATTGACCACCTTCATCGTAACCTACGTATCCTGGAGGCGCACCTACCAATCTTGAAACGCTGTGTTTTTCTTGGTATTCACTCATATCAATTCGCGTCATTGCATTTTCGTCGTTGAATAAATAATCCGCTAATGCTTTTGCTAATTCTGTTTTACCAACACCAGTTGTTCCTAAGAAAATGAAAGACCCAATTGGTTTGCGAGGATCTTGTAAACCAGCTCTTGAACGACGAATTGCATCTGAAAGTGCTTCAATAGGCTCATCTTGACCTACAACGCGTTTTTTTAATTCATCTTCTAAACGTAGTAATTTCGCTACTTCACTTTCGATCATTTTTGTCACAGGAATCCCAGTCCATTTTGAAACTACCTCAGCAATTTCATCCACATCCACTTCTTCCTTGATCATTTTAGAAGTAGCTTGCATTGCTACTAACGCTTTTTTACTATCCTCTAATTTCAACGAAGCATCCTTTAATAAGCCGTATCTAATTTCAGCGACCTTACCATAATCGCCATTTCTTTCGGCTTGATCCGCTTCAAATTTCAATTGTTCGATTTCTTCTTTCGTTTTCTGAACAGCATCAACTACACTTTTCTCCGCTTGCCATTTCGCATTAAAGGTATCTTTCGATTCAGTTAGATTGGCCAATTCACGTTCAATTTGAGCTAATTTCTTCGTGTCATTTTCACGTTTAATTGCTTCTTTTTCAATTTGGAGTTGCATGATTTTACGTTCAATCTCATCTAATTCTTCTGGTTTTGAATTAATCTCCATGCGTAATTTAGAAGCTGCTTCATCAATTAAATCAATTGCTTTATCGGGTAACTGACGATCTGTAATGTAACGCTGTGACAGCTCAACAGCAGCAATAATAGCCGCATCTTTAATCAATACCTTGTGGTGATTTTCGTATTTTTCTTTAATTCCTCTCAAGATAGAAATTGCATCTTCTGTTGAAGGTTCATCCACCAATACCGTTTGAAATCGACGCACCAATGCTTTGTCTTTTTCAAAATATTTTTGGTATTCATTTAAGGTTGTTGCACCAACAGCTCTTAATTCACCTCGAGCTAAAGCTGGTTTTAAAATATTTGCAGCATCCATAGCGCCGTCACCACCTCCACCTGCACCAACAAGTGTATGAATCTCATCTATAAACAAAATAATCTCTCCATCAGCATCAATTACTTCTTTAATTACAGCTTTTAAGCGCTCTTCAAATTCTCCTTTGTATTTCGCACCTGCAATTAATGCCCCCATGTCTAACGAATAAACTTGTTTTGATTTCAAATTATCGGGAACATCACCATCAATAATTCGATGTGCTAAACCTTCTGCTATAGCCGTTTTACCAACCCCAGGTTCACCAATTAAAATCGGATTATTCTTTGTTCTTCTTGTTAATATTTGAAGTACACGTCTTATTTCGTCATCTCTACCAATTACAGGATCTAATTTTCCTGCACGTGCTAATTCATTTAAATTTTTAGCGTACTTTTCCAACGATTGATAGGTATTTTCTTGGTTATCAGACGTAACATTTTGTCCATTTCTTAAATCCATGATTGCTTCTTTTAAATTCTTTTTTGTGATACCATTGTCTTTTAACAATTGGCTAACAGTGTCTTTTTTGTCTAAAAATGCATAAAACAAGATTTCGACAGCTATAAAACTATCTCCAAATTCTTGCATCAATTTTTGCGCATCATTGAATACTTCATTGGTTGAATTGCTCAGAAAAACTTGTCCTCCTTCAACTTTCGGATAGGAATTAACCAATTGATTGGTTACTTTTTCTAGCATTTGTTTTGAAACAGACAATTTGCTCAATAAGAAAGGAATAACTGTTTGATCAGTTGCTAACATTGCTTTTAACAAATGGCCGTTTTCAATAACTTTGTGACCATTTTCGCTAGCTATTTCTTGCGCTTTTTGTAAAATTTCTTGCGACTTAATTGTAAACTTATTGCTATCCATTTTAACAGTATATTGGTTGTATTAAATTCGTCAAAAGAAAGACCAAACTTTTACTTCCAATAAAACATGTCAAATTGTCGATTAAACTATTAATTACTAGACATTTTGTCAAATAAATTAATGAATTGAAACTTAAATAAATAAATTCCGTATTAAATCAATGCACTGTAAAAATTGCAAAAAAAAATTACCGAAAGGTGAAAGAAAAACCTTTACATTTTCTTTTGAAAAGTAAAGGTTGTTTGTTGTTGTTTGTTTGAAAAGCCTTGATTTTATTGAGGCTTTTCTATTTATTTGAATTTATACGTTGCAGAAACTGTTACAATCGAGCGAACAGCATTTAATTCAGTAACACCTCTCGAAAAAGAATAGTAATTGTAATGACTCAGCTGACGTTTGTAAGCAATATCAAAAGTATAATTCCCCCTTTTATAGCCAAACCCACCTGAAAACAATTGGTCAGGACTCAATTCAGATAAAGATTTTAAAGCATTACCATAATACCCATAACCAGCTCTCAAATAGAAAGAATTAAAAATCACGAACTCGCCTCCTATTCGAATGTTTATTGCACGTTGAAAAAGCGTATCAGCCACCTTATTTTCATAGGCGTAATCATAACTTGGGTAACTTTCATCAGAAGTAGCTGCTAAATACGCATTTTGATAATTTAAGTAATCCACATCAACATTTATACAACCTCTTGTTCCAAAAACAAGTCCTAAAGATCCAATGACTTTTGTTGGATTACGAATGCCGTATTTATTAACTCCTTTAGGAATATTATTAGCAGGTGTACTCGAAGAATAATTATCAAAATATGCCGTCATATTTGCAGTATATTCATCTTTCAATTCTGTAAAAGTTGGCGTATGTAATGCAAGTCCGATCCGAACCATTGGAGATAGTAAATAAATTGCGCCAATTTTCAAATTCACCCCAGTACCTGAAGTTTTTAATGAATAATTGTAATCAAAACCTCTAAAGTCTGTACCTGTAAAATCAGTCAACACTTCGTTGTGCTGAATTTTCTCTTCGTAATCAAACGTACGCACACCTAAATTCGCACCTATGTACAAGCGATTGATGTAATTTGCACTAACAGATAAATAATACTCATTGGAACCACCTGTGCTCGCTACATTTCTGTTGTGAATAACATCTCCAGCATTTAATTTTGATTGGTAAAATGGTCCTGAAGAATTGTAAACGAGCGCACCCGTTCCTAAAGCTAAGTTCGTGGAAAATGGAAAATACGTGCTTAATTCATCTGAGTAATAGCCATTCGCTTGGTCAACGTAATCATCTAACAATGAATAGTATTGTTGCCCAGAATATTTAAACGAATTTCGGTAACTTTCTATACGATTGTATCCTAATCCAACTTGAACATATAAAAAACCTTTATTGTCGTCAGAAATATCTGTTGTTAAAACGATGGCAGCATTACCTAAACCACCTAAACCTTCTGATCTTTGTTGGGTAGTTCCATTAAAAACACTCGTATTATTCACCGCACCTCCAAATAATGAAGCACCAATTTGCGAACTAGAATAACGCCCATAACCAGCTGGATTTATTTGAGCTGAACTTAAGTCTGCGCCTAAAGCACCAAACGAACCTCCCATTGCTTCAAAACGTGCCGAACCTTGATAAGTTGTTTTAGAAAAACGGTATAAATCAATTTCGTTTTGTGTCCAAGCTGCGCTAATAAATAATACAGAAAGAAATAAAATTATTTTATTCATAATTAATTTCTTCTTGGTCCAACATTTCCACTTGATCTTGAAGGTGTTGGTCGTGATGAATTACCTTCAGAAGATCTTGAAGGTGAACCGACATTGTTTCGTTGACCAGCTGAACTTCTTTCAATTGTACCTTGATTTCTTCCAGTTGTATTGAATGATTGATTTACAAATCCACCAGATCCATTTTGATTTCTAGTTTTAGAAACAGTTGTATTTGTTTTTGGATCAACAGGTGATAAAATCGTTCTTTCAACTTTAGTTCTTTCATTTTTGTTTACACTCGATAAAACAGTATTAGTTGAAACAAACATATTGTTTACACCTGTTCGATTACTTTTTGAGCTTTTCAGCATTACATTATTCGACAAACTTGAAGAGTTAACGATACCAGCCATTGTTCCTCTTGGACCTTTAATTATGTTAGAAGTAAAACTTGAATTTCCATTCATACTATTATATCCTGGTGAATTACCATACCAATTATTATTCATTGAATTTGAAAAATAAGGATTATACCCATTCATTGAACTGAACGTCGTATAATAATTACCGCCATAAAAACCATAACCATGTCCGTAACCAAAATTGTTATTCATCATTAATAAAAGTACATTACCGCCTAAATTTGAATAAAACGGGTCGAATAAGTAACCAAATGAGCTTCTGTAATTTCGGTTTAAAAAGAAATAGTTATTCCAAGAATTCCAAGAAGGATTCGCATCAAAACGATCTCTCGTGCTATAATAAGAATTTACGCGTTCGTTTTTGTGTGTCCTGTCTTTGTAGGTAGCGTATGAAGTTTCATCCGTTAAAGTTTCTCCGACTTGAACATTTGCATCTTGCATCATATACACGTCATCATCAATCAATTGTTGTGTTGAATAACACGATGAAAATCCAATTAAAATAATTGAGAGGTAAAAAAAAGATGTTGAAAGTTTCATGGTTTCTATTTTTTAATATTTCAATAAAGCTATTCAATAATTTTTAACTTTGTAACAAAAGTAAATAATTTAACATTTCAATGGCACAAAAATACACAACCCGCGAAGAAGATTACTCAAAATGGTACAACGAATTAGTTTATAGAGCTGATTTAGCGGAGCATTCAGACGTTAGAGGTTGTATGATCATCAAACCTTATGGTTATGCAATTTGGGAAAAAATGAAAGAGATTTTGGATAAAAAATTCAAAGAAACTGGTCATTCAAATGCTTATTTCCCTTTATTAATTCCTAAATCATACCTTAGTAAAGAAGCGAGTCATGTAGAAGGTTTTGCCAAAGAATGTGCGGTTGTTACCCATTACAGATTGAAAAATGCGGAAGACGGAAGCGGAATTATTGTTGATCCTGAAGCTAAATTGGAAGAAGAATTAATTATTCGACCTACCTCAGAAACAATTATTTGGAATTCTTATAAAAACTGGATTCAATCATACAGAGATTTACCTATATTAATCAACCAGTGGGCTAATGTAGTTCGTTGGGAAATGCGCACACGCCTATTTTTAAGAACTGCTGAATTCTTATGGCAAGAAGGTCATACAGCGCATGCGACAAAAACAGAAGCGATCTCTGAAGCGGAATTAATGTTAGATGTTTACGAAGAATTTGCAGAAAATTATATGTCAATGCCGGTTATTAAAGGACGTAAAACTGAAAGCGAACGCTTCGCAGGAGCAGAAGACACGTATTGCATTGAATCAATGATGCAGGATGGAAAAGCTTTACAAGCTGGAACCTCTCATTTTTTGGGTCAAAATTTCGCAAAAGCATTTGATGTTAAATTTGCAGATAAAGAAGGTAAATTAGAACATGTTTGGGCAACTTCTTGGGGCGTTTCTACACGTTTAATGGGTGCGTTAATTATGACACATTCTGATGACGAAGGATTGGTTTTGCCTCCAGCTTTAGCTCCTATTCAAGTTGTTGCCATTCCAATTCACCGAACGGAAGAAGATTTAGTTGCAATCAACGAGAAATTTGAAGCATTACGCTTGGAATTAAAAGCAAAAGGTATTTCATTTAAATATGACAACGACGAAAATAGACGTCCAGGATGGAAATTTGCTGAATACGAATCGAAAGGTGTACCTGTTCGACTAACAATGGGCCCTCGTGATTTAGAAAATGGAAAAATTGAACTTGCACGTCGCGATACAAAAGAAAAAGAAATCGTAGATTTCGCCAACATTGCTGAAGTTATTGAACAGTTGTTAAAAGACATTCAGATCAATTTATTAGAACGTGCAAAGAAATTTAGAAGCGAAAACATGCATTCAGTTGATACGTATGAAGACTTTAAAGCACAAATTGACAAAGGAGGATTTTTCTTAGCACATTGGGACGGAACCAAAGAAACAGAAAGTAAAATCAAGGAAGAAACGCAAGCTACCATTCGTTGTATTGCATTGGATCAACCTGAAGAAGCAGGTTTTTGTATGGTTACAGGAAAACCATCTTCAAAACGCGTAATTTTTGCAAAAGCATATTAATAATCGATAAGATGAAGAACGACAATCATAAAATTATTTTAGACTTACTCTTAAACAAAGCTGCTTTAAAACAAAACATTGCAGATGATTGTAATGTACTTTTTGCTTCTTTAAAGGACGCAATTAAAAATGAATTAACCCTTTTGCAAAGTAAAATCAAAGACGAACGTATTCGCTTGAGTTACAAAGAAAAAGGAGATTATGAAATCCATGTATTTATTGGAAGTGACGTATTAGTGTTTCACCAACATAACAATGTTTTCAGATTGCCTGACGACAATGCTTTGTGGGGTACAAATTACTTAAGATCAGACGACAAACGAGGTTATTTTGGATTGATTTATATCTACAATTTTTTAGCAGAATCGTTCATTCAAAATCGTTATGAAGACTCGGGTTATTTAATTGGGCGTATGTTTATCAACCACGAACGCCATTTTATGATGGAAGGTAAAGGTCAATTGGGTTACTTATTTAGAGATGTAGAAAACACTCAAATCAACGATGCTATTATCGCCTTGATTATACAAGCTGCATTTGCACATGCAATTGAATTTGACTTACTTACGCCGCCATACGAATATGTTCAAGAATTATCCGTTGGACAAATTCAAGCAATTAGTAATAATTTACAATTAAAAACTGGAAAACGACTTGGTTTCAAAATGAAAACAGATCAAAGTGATTTTTTTTAAAAAAATTACGAAAGTCGTTTGCTAATATAGAAATTCTAAGTATATTTGCACTCCCAAATTAAGGGAGAATTTGAAATACGGCCCATTCGTCTAGTGGTTAGGACGCCAGGTTTTCATCCTGGAAACAGGAGTTCGATTCTCCTATGGGCTGCCAAATGCATAATTTGGCCCATTCGTCTAGTGGTTAGGACATCAGGTTTTCATCCTGGAAACAGGAGTTCGATTCTCCTATGGGCTACAGAGTAAAATAAAAACTTAAAAAAGAGAAAAAATGGCGAATCACAAGTCAGCACAAAAAAGAATCAGAACAAATGATTCAAAAAGATTGCGTAATAAATACCAACACAAAACAACGCGTAATGCGGTTCGTAATTTACGCACAATAACTGATAAAACAGAAGCGGAAGCACTATTAATTAGTGTTGTTTCAATGTTGGATAAATTAGCGAAAAGAAACGTTATCCACAAAAACAAAGCTGCAAATTTAAAATCTGGATTACAAGTTAAAATTAACAAGTTGTAATTTTTATTTATAAAGATAATTAGGGGGCATTAGCCCCTTTTTTTATACCTTTATTTTTTTTAAAGCTATGCGGTTATTTTTACTTGGATTTTTTCTTCTAGTGATTCCTTTTGTGAAAGCTCAATTAAATGGTAGTTTAATTGACACCATAAAATCAGGCTATAGCATAAGTAATCAACTTGATTCAAGTGATTTACTCTTAGGAATTCAATCTAGTTCTTTGACTGGTGGTGGATTCAATTTGAATAACAACCTTTTTTCAGCACGATCTTTTATTGAATTTAATGGTGGGCAACGTTTTTTCGCATATAGTCCCTGGAAAAAATTAAGATTTTCTGCACTTCCACATTTAGGGTTTTCCTATTCGTTTGGAAACAAAGGAACACAACACATTCTTGCAGAATACCAACACGCATTATCGACAAAAAGCCTGTTAAACATTGATTTCAATAGGTACAGTTCAACCGGTTTTATTCGCAACAGTGAATTCACACACAATGATTTACAAATACAGTACTCCTTTAATGGAAAACGATACCAATCCAACTTAAAGTTGGGCTATCAAAATTCGAACGTTCAACAAAGTGGTGGCTTAAGCGCTGATTCGTTGATTAAAAGTCTCGATTTATTGTACATTCCAGTTGCCAAAGAAAACGCATTAACAAAAACACAATTAGGTAGAATTGAATGGCAGAATTATTTAGATTTTGACAAAGATTCGTTGCAGGCAAAAGGTATTTTCACAGCTCACAAAATAAGTGCAAAAAATTATTCTTATTCGGAAAGCGATTCTTTGGCTAATAATTACACGATTATAAATTTTGACAGTTTACAAACCAATGACATCCATCAATTCACGCGTTTGGACAATGCTATTGGATTGTTTTCCAAAAATAGCTTCCATGAATTTACAGTTGGCATCAATTCGGGATATTGGCAATTTAAAAATGCTGGTTTTACAAATGACACATTAGAAATAGCTACATTTTTAAATTTTAAGCGTGAACGCAAAACAAGTTTTATCCAAAATCAATTTGAATTTAATTTAATTGGTGCAAAAAACGAATGGAGCAATTATTTTTCTTTTATCAAAAAGTTGAAATCGTTTGAAATAAATGGTACAATCGCTGTATTAAATAAATTGCCTGAAGTATACCAGCGTTTGGCAATCGGAAACAATTATTCGAATTTGAATGGCACTTTCAACAAACAATTTAATACCTATTCAGACATAACAGTTTCGAAAGCTTTTTCCAATTTAACAACTAAAATTGGTTACCGTTTTTCATTATCCAAAAACAATTATTTTTTCAAAGAAACACAATGGAAGCAAGACACAGTTTCAAATTATGTTATTCACCAATTCTACTTAAAGCTTGATTACAAGTTGAAATTTTTATACTTACAACCACACTACACGTATTCAATTCTTGATGAATCGACAGACTTTATTCCACAACACCAATTACAAGCACGTGTTTTTATAAAAGGTGGCATATTTAAAGCGAAGAAATTAAAAGCTTATTTAGGTGCAGATTTCTCTTATGCTTCAAGCTTTCGACAAGTAACATTCAATTCTATTACAAGTAGTTTTGATTTCAATAATTCGAATGCGCAACTTTTACCTCAAATGAACCTTCACGTTTTTGGAGGAATTCAAATCGAAGAATTTAAGTTTTTTGTTCGCGTTGAAAACATTGGAAGATCTTGGAATGAAACTACTTCAGCTTTTTACAAAGGCTACCCTATCGCTTCTACTCAGTTTAGAGTTGGAATTACGTGGGATTTCTTTAATTAGATTTCTTAAGATTTAAAGA
>CANLIL010000037.1 GCA_947491305.1 Flavobacteriales bacterium
AAGATTTTAGGACTTCAAGAGACAAGACTTTAAGAGGCAGGATTTTAGGACTACAAGGCTTTAATACCAGATCGTTATTCTGTTGAAATTTAAAAACTAATGCCTAATTAACTAACTACTAATGCCCTTAAAAAAAGACAAAAGGATGTAAAGATTTTAGGACTTCAAGAGACAAGACTTTAAGAGGCAGGATTTTAGGACTACAAGGCTTTAATACCAGATCGTTATTCTGTTGAAATTTAAAAACTAATGCCTAATTAACTAATGCCTAATCACTCAATAAATCAAAAATCAATTCTGAACAATTCTCTTCGCTGAAATAAGTATTGGCAATTTCTAGCAATTCTGAAGCTGTTAAGCGATCAATTCCTTCATATATTTCTTCTATCGTGTCAATTTGATTGAACAACAACAAACTTTTTCCTAATCCTAGCATCAAACCAGAATTACTATCGAGACCAAGCGCTAAATGTCCTTTTAACTGTTCTTTTGAACGATTTAATTGCAAAGAGCCCATTTTTTTTGTTCGCAATAATTTCAATTCTTTGTAAATCAACGCAACCGATTTATCAATGTATTTCTGATCAGTTCCTAAATAAACGCTCCAAAAACCAGTGTCGGCATACGATGTGTAACTGGCTTCAACATTGTATGAATAGCCATATTTCTCTCGAATGGATAATATTAATCGCGAATTCAAAGCAGGCCCACCTAAAATATTGGTCAATAAAGTCATGCCCCTGCGGGTTTCATCTTTGTAACTTGGCGCAATCCCTCCAACAATGGCATGAACTTGATAATTGGCTTCGTTGGAACGAATGCGAAACGGTTGAAGCGATTCAAATGAATCAACAGCTTGCAACGAAGTACTTTTTTTACACGCTTTGAAATCTTCTTCGAGAATCTTTTCAAGACGTTTAATGGAAATGTCACCAACAAAAGAAATAACCAAGTTTTCAGCTGTGAAAAACCTACCAACATAATCGATTAAATGCTCTTGCGTATAGCTTTGAACGCGTTCTTTGGTTCCTAAAATATTATTTCCTAAAGCGTGACCTTTGAATAAGTGGGCTTCGAAATCATCAAAGATTTTATCACTTGGACTGTCCAAATAAGAATTAATTTCATCCAAGATGATTTCTTTTTCTTTTTGAATTTCTTTTAGTGGAAAATTTGAATGTAAGGTAATATCCGCTAACAATTCAGATGCACGTCGAATGTGTTCTTTCGTGAAAGAAGCATACACACAAATTTCTTCTTTTGCAGTGTAAGCATTTAATTCGCCACCAACAGAATCTAAGCGGGATAAAACATGAAAAGCTTTTCGCTTCGTTGTTCCTTTGAAAATACAATGTTCTAAAAAGTGAGCCAATCCATCTTCTCCTGGTTTTTCGTAACGAGAACCTCCTAAGACTGTTATCCCCAAGTGTGCTACGTGCGCTGGCGCGTGTAAATACACCACACGAATACCATTGCTTAAGGTGAAAATTTTAGGTTTTATTTCGTACATACTTACTTAAGGATTCATCCTGTAGATTTCCCATTGATCAGCGTTTCGTTCAAATACAATTCGATCGTGTAAACGCGATGGCCTTCCTTGCCAAAACTCAACTTTTGTAGGCAATAGAGCGTATCCTCCCCAATGCGGTGGACGAGGCACTTCCGTAGGAAATTGGAGTGCAAACGCTTCAACTCTATGCTCCAATTCCGAACGATCCTCCAATTTTTCAGACTGATTGGAAGCCCACGCTCCTATTTGACTAGCGCGCGGCCGAGAAGCAAAATATGCATCACTGATTTCTGTTGCAACTTTTGCACAAACACCCTCAATTCGAACTTGTCGTTGCAAATTCGGCCAAAAGAACAACATCGAAGCGGTATTGTTGTGCATTAAATCTGTTCCTTTGTGACTATTGTAATTGGTGTAAAATACAAATTGTTCTTCCATAACTTCTTTCAAATAAAGAATACGTGAACTTGTTTGCAACGTTGTATTTACAGTTGATAAAACAAATGCGTTCGGTTCAACTTGTTTCGTCTCAATGGCTTCAGAAAACCACGTTGAAAACAATTCAAAGGGTTGAGAACCAAAGTTACCTTCTAAGCTTCCATGATCAAAATCTTTGTGATCATTGCGCATTTGTTCTAAAAAATCTTCCATTATTCCTCTGTAAATGAATCTTCTAATTCACTTTCATCTGCATCTTCATCATCTAACTCTTCTTCGATAGCTTCATCGTCAAAATCAGATCCTGGTGCTGAAAACACTTTTCCGATTGGCGCTGGTTCTTCTTCGATAGCCGCAACCATTGGTTTGCGTTCAATTTCGCGATCTAAATCTTCATTATATGGGAAAATCTCAACAATCGGAGAAACTGTAATCGAAGGAATTTGAAAATCAACCATTAAGGTTGCCAAACTTTCTTTGATACGATCGTAGGCATCTTTTACAGAGTGCGCAGACACCAAAAAGTTTTGAGCAATTTTCTTAGATTTTTCTTCGTCAGCACCTTCGCTTTCATACGTGATTTTCACTTTGTACCAAACATCGGCATCGTCGTAAGCAAAAATATCGTGTATTTCAGTTCTTGAAATTCCAACTACATTAAATTCACCACGGATTACCGTTCCAAGTTCTTCATAAATTCGAGCCTCTGCATCTGTAAATGTCATTGCGGCTAATAAATACGGTTCAGAAACACGTTTCAATGTTCCGTTGTCTAATTGTTTTGTATATTTTACTTTAACGGTAAACCAATTGTTCATAGTTACTTTTTTTGAAATGTTGTATATGGTACAAAGATAAACAATGAAACGAGTTGAATTTAATGATTTCAAAAACTTTTTTCGTTGGCAGTTGTTTGAATGTAAAAGAACGATAAATGAAAACAACTTTAATCATTGGAGCATCTTCAGCTGTTGGAAAAGCGCTGGCACAAATTGCAATTAACGAAGGAAATAAAGTGATTACCTTGTCGCGAACTGCGCCTGAAATAGCTGGAACAACTTCCTTTATTTATGATTTATTGGATCCGCAATCATTTCCAACAATAGACGGACCAATTGATCAATTGATTTACTGCCCAGGAACGATAAATTTGAAACCGTTTCGTTCGTTGAAACAAGAAGATTTTCAACAAGATTTAAACATAAATGTTCTAGGAGCAATTCAAGTTATTCAACATTTTTTACCAAATTTATTGACTTCACCAGCAGCTTCAGTTGTTTTGTTTAGCACTGTTGCGGTTCAAGTTGGCATGCCTTACCATGCATCAATTGCGGTAAGTAAAGGCGCAATCGAGGGATTAACGCGAAGTTTAGCTGCCGAATACGCTTCTAAAATTCGTTTCAATTGCATCGCTCCATCATTAACAGATACA
This sequence comes from Flavobacteriales bacterium, assembly GCA_947491305.1. Classification (GTDB taxonomy): domain Bacteria; phylum Bacteroidota; class Bacteroidia; order Flavobacteriales_D; family Crocinitomicaceae; genus M0103. The sequence goes on from CANLIL010000037.1 coordinate 3,381, forward strand.
CCTTTGGCTGGACGTTTATTGAGTTCACCAGAGAAAAAAGTAGCGAATGGTGAGCGCCACCCGATGAAACGCGTTGGAGAAGCAAGTGATTTAGCAGAAATGGCTGCATTTTTAATGAGCGACAAATCAAGTTGGATTACGGGACAAATTATGCATGTTGATGGAGGAATGTCTAATTTGAAAACAAATTGAACATGAAAAGCACATTATTTTCACCTGCCGATACCGATCGTATTATTGAAATGGCTTGGGAAGACCGCACTCCTTTTGATGCCATTCAGGCGCAGTTTGGTTTGGCGGAAGCTGACGTAAAACAGCTAATGAAGCGTGAATTAAAGTTCAAAAGCTACGTTTTATGGCGTGAACGGGTTGAGAATTGTCAGACAAAACACCTAAAAAAACGCGCTACTGACATTGACCGTTTTAAGTGTAATTTACAGCGAACCATCACCAATAATAAAATTTCGAAACGTTAAAAAGCACCTCGTCTTGAAATCAATTTGAAACAAATAGTTTAAAAAGTTGACGAATTGGTGTTTCAAAAGTAACTTTGTGAAAAAAAGATGGAAGAGCTCTCCCCGATTCGGATCAATAAATACCTAAGTGAAATTGGCTTTTGTTCACGCAGAGCAGCTGATAAATTAATTGAAGAAGGTCGTGTAACGCTCAACGGAAAAGTACCTGAAATGGGTACAAAAGTTCAACCCGGAGATGATATCTGTGTGGACGGGAAAACCGTTGAACAACAAAAAGAAACACCCGTTTACATTGCATTTAATAAACCAGTTGGCATTGTTTGCACTACTGATACGCGCGTCGAGCGCAACAATATCATTGAATACATCAATTTCCCGACCCGAATTTTTCCGATTGGACGCTTAGACAAACCAAGTGAAGGCTTGATTTTTTTAACCAACGATGGCGATATTGTCAACAAAATTTTACGGGCACGGAACAACCACGAAAAAGAATACATTGTTTCGGTAGATCGACCATTAACAGAAGAATTCATTCACAAAATGGCCAATGGCATTCCGATTTTAGATACCGTAACGCGCAACTGCGAAGTGGAACAATTGAGTCGGTTTACGTTTCGAATTGTATTAACACAAGGACTCAACCGCCAAATTCGTCGTATGTGCGAATACTTAGAGTACGAAGTTATAAAGTTGAAACGTACCCGAATTATGAATATTCAGTTAGATGTTACACTAGGAAAATGGCGCCATTTAACACCAGACGAATTGAACCAACTCAATGAACTGATTGCACATTCCTCCAAAACAATGGAAGATACAAGTGAAGAAATGGATTGATCGAATAATTTGGGCGCTCGAGCAGACTTTTCATTGCTATCCTTAACGCTAGATTATAACTTTAAAAGAAATTATGGTAATCGGTATTACAAAAATCACATTACACAATTACAGAAGATTTTTTTTATTTTTCAGATTTAACGGCCAAATCATTAAAGAACTAAAAAAATCACCTTGTAAGGATTATAAAATCACTGGCAGTTGGAATTTAAAAACATGGTACACCATGACCTTGTGGGAAGATGATGCCGCAATTAACACATTTTACAGAAGTGGAACACATGTGGAAGCCATGCAACAAGCGCATTTGTTTTCATCAAAGATTTCCAGCAAAAGAACGATAGGAAGTCAATTAATTTCTTGGAAAGAAGGGAAGAAATTGTTTGAAAATCCTCAATAATTTACTTTTAAAAACTTTCAAATTTTCGCCCATTACTAAACACAAAGAATGAATTATTAAAAAGTTTCACTAAAACTGCATTACTGTATATTTGATATTCAGCATCCTGCAGCATAGTCAATTCATGAACTTTTAAATCCATCAGTGCGCTTACACCACCCATAATATTTCTGAATGCAAAGACATTGTTCTTCAATAAATAATCTTTTGGTAAAAAGTTACTTACACGAATTTTAGTATCATTTTGATATGCATATACAAACGAGTTTTCTCCCCAAATGGCTAAGTCGTCTTTGACTTCCCAAAATGTTGCTGAAAAATTAGACAATTCATTTTTTGTTCCGTTTTTATACTGCATCAAATTTCCATTCAAATCTTCGTACACCACAAATCCTCTACCCGCTTTGTATTTAGTCAAATAAAATTGCTCAACATCCGTAAAAACACCATTTTCAAATACCGTAAATGTTCGGGTAGTCGGGTCGTTAAAACACAAAATGTCAGTACCTGCTTCAAATTCGATTCCCGCATTCCATACTCCAATATCGTAAATTTTACCGCGCCAAAAAACTTTGTAAAAATCGCCATTGTCTTTAAACGCAATGATATTGTCACCAATGCATACTGGCATGTATTGTTCACCTGTAACCGTGTACAAAGGATAAATTTCCCCGTTCCAATAAGCACTCACAGTATTATAGCGCGTATCTTCGTAAACAATTATACTGTCTTTCACAACATAATTTCCTGCAAAATAGGTTAATGTTTGCAATTTTCCTGCGTCCCACATGTTCAAGGTTGCTCCAATGCTATATGCTAATAAATGGTCAGATACATCGTATTTGACATTTAGATTAGTGATGTCTTTTCGTTCTTTGCCATCGTAAACACGCAAATTTCCGCGTGTATCTAAATAGGCAACCAATTCATCCCCTGCTTTAAATTCTTTAATCAATTGAAATTCTAATTGCTTGAAATTATCATTATCAAATGTTTTAAAGTAATTGTTGAAATCAACAAATGGCATGACTCTTTGTGCCACACTTTTGTTCGACAAGAACCAAAAACCGCAAATAAAACCAAGTAAGATTAGTTGTTTCATAGTTAATATTTTACAAAAGGCTTCTGATCCATTAATCCGTCTTGTATAATTCGTACAAAGTAATACCCATTAGCAAACGCTGAAACATCGAATTTAGTGCCAACTTTTGAATAATACGCATCAATTTCATATTGTTGTACTAACTGCCCTTGTAAATCTATGAATTGAATGGTCGTTTTATTCGAAGAATTCGTGGCATTATTGAAGACAACTGTTAACGAATTCGATGTAGGATTAGGATACAAGAAAAGATTTTGTCCTTCAGGAAGCACTGCGCAAGGTGAAAAATCAACACCTGGAGAGCCACCCTGGCATCCTGCAAACCACGCTTCCGGTAAGGCTTGATTATTTAATAACTTATTATATTCTAACGTATAATCATCGTTCATTGGCGAAGAAGGCCAAGGATTCATTGAATTATACACGACACTTGCAACCAATTTACCGCTTGAGTCAAATAATCGCAAAGCTTCATTGTTACTCAATCCAAAATTGAAATTTCCAGAAATATTAGTAATGCCATAACGCGAATTAAAACGAATACTATCATTGGCAAATACCCAAATTTCTGAAGGTCCCAACGTGATTGCAGGAAGGTTAAACACATGGTTATCTTTTTGATCTTTAAATGTAAATCCATTCATTGAAATTGGGAGCGAAGAGGAGTTTTTCACTTCAAACCAATCGCCTGCATTGTTCAATGAGAAGACACTGTTGTAATTAATTTCATTAAATACTAGTTTTTCATTACAAGGTGAATATGCTTTTCCTGGCGAACCACTGATGCAGCCACAGAACCAAATTGATGCATCCGTTTGATTTGTTGCACTTTTACTGTTTTCTAGTGTTCGGCCGAAACCATCTGCACAATGTGGAAAAGGAAAATCATCTGCGTAATAATACGTTAGCGCTAATTTTTCTTTGCCATTAAATATGAAAATCGAATCTTCTTTGTTGTTCCACGTAAAGCCTGTTGAGCCGATATAATTCATCACTGAAGGATATTGCAATTTAAACAACGAAGTGTCTTCACAAACGACTAAATAACCGTTCACAGGAAGAATCGTTTGATTGGGAAATTGAAATTTGTCGTAATGATTATTAGATTTCACCGACCAATTGGTCAAATTCAATGGCGTTGATCCATAGTTGTATAATTCTATCCAATTTCCGCCATTAACTGTTGGGTCTGGATTGTAATGAATTTCAGAAATGGCTATTTTCAAGGGCTCACTCCCTCCTTCAAAAATAGCAACATAAGAACTATTTGACGGAATATTTAATTCAATACTGTTGGTGTCTAGATCACCAGCCGGAATAATGTTGTTATTTTGCCAATTACTAAAGGTAAAGCCAGGATTTGCAACAGCTGTTATTTGAACGGGTACTCCATCAAAATAAACTCCTGTCCAAGGCAAGGACTCAGGAACAATTGTAGAAATTTTAATGTATCCGGCATTGGCAGGCTGCACATTTAACGTAACATTCACTTGTTTCACCAAATTAAATTCGTTGACAATTTGAGAACGCACCACATTGTTTCTAGGATAGAAGTTATTAATCAGGGTCGTTCTGTAATTGGTATACGTTGCCATTCCACCTGTCACATCATTCGTCCATTTTTGGAAATGTCTCGGCATTTCTGGTAACAATTGCTGGTACATTGTGTCCAAAATCGGCATAAAATAAGCAGGTTTAAATACTGTATTCATCAAATCGGCGTAACGATTAACGAAATTATTTTTAAACTTTGTGTTTTGAATTAAGCCTTCATAAATTTGCCAATAAGGATTTGGTTGGTTGTTGTACCTGAAATAATCGAATATATTGGAATTGTAATCTGTCCAACCGCCCAAACCGAGTTCCATATCTTGCAAGAAAAAACGCCATTTATTATCGGTTGTTCGTGTACGCGCAATTTTCATGTTGTTATAGATCCAATCGACGTTAGCAAACCAATTTTCTGCTGATAAATAATCTGCAAAATTCTTCAAATCTAGTTTTTGATCACATTTCTTGTAATAATCTGAATTCGTTGGACTATACTGTGTTACAAAATCTTTCATGTTATAAAAACCAGTATCTGAACCTTCAACAGTTCTCAATACACCTGCTCCATAAAAGTAACTCACTGACAATAAATCCAAGCTATCTGGATTGTTGCCATAATTTGTTTCAAAATAACCTTCATTTGCTTTCTCGCGCAATTCATACACACCAAAATACTGACCATTTACAAAAGCAATGACTGGCGTATAAGCTTGAGAATTTGCATGTGTATTACGCATAATTCGCATGAACGTTGCATCTTTTTGCGGGTATGTATTCCAAAAATTACTGCCATTTCTTAAATAAAATGCATCAAATTGTTGGATGTAACTTTTTTCATCAATCAAAGGATACTTAATTGGATCTCCAGTTCCGAATAACTTATTAGCAGGTTCGATGGTCACACTGTGTTGCGGATTTGAGCGACTTCCGCCTGCTCCACCATCCGGTTTAATGGATGCTTTCGTTTCAAATTGTTTGACTTTGTTTTTGTCAAAGTATTCAATCACACAAGCTTTTTTCCAATCTGTATTGTAATTATCAAAAATTCCATTTGCACCATATAAATTAGAGGGATCTGTTGAAATTGAAATAACAGGAAGTGTGAAATTTTCATTGTACAAATATGTTTCTGTGGCAATTTCACTAGGTAATAAATTAGGAACCGAAGGAAAACAAATCACCTTTAGGACTTTACTACTATTGATAGTTATTGGACCTGATACCAATGGTGAAGAAATGGTTGGAGTAGAACCGTTTAAAGTATAGCGTAATTGTCCTCCAGTTGTGGAATTGTTTTGAATCGAAACAGAAGTTGCTGATGTAATAAATCCACCATCGATTGTGATCGTTGGTGTTTGTTCAAAACCTGCAAAGGAAGATGAAGAATTATTTGAAGCATTGGGTGTTGCGGTTTGAAAAAGTTTCCAACTTGCAACGCCATCATTTTGCTTTCCAACAGACATATCAGGATTGAGATCTGAAACATACAAGGTGTCAATTAAAAGTCCAGCTGGATTGAATAAAAAAAGCTGTTCCCCGCTTGTTTTAATACTGAAATTAGTTTCTAAATTAGTTCCATTAGAACCTAAATTAAACGCTGGATGGGTTGTACCGCTATAATAAACTGTTGCATTATCAAATCCAAGTGTCATATAAGGAATTAAACTCAAATCTGAAGATGTTGTTGAACTGTTATGCACTTCAATTGCCAAAACATTTGTACCTAATTGAATGACATTTTGCAAAGCTGTTTCATTCACCATAAAAGTAGAGAATCCTAGCCCTTGATAGACTTGTGCTTCATGATCAGTTGATAAATCATTCCATACAACTGGATTAGAAGTTAATCCTGCGCGTGCAATTTCAACACCGTTCAAATACGCTACAAATCCATCGTCATAATCAATATCTAACACCAATTGTTTGATTGCTTGAAGATCCGTAACATTGAATGTTTTCCGAACATAAACAGTAGTAGTTCCAGTTGAAATTGTAGTTGCATCGTCACCATCACCATAGCCAATTCCTAAACTCCCGGAGTTCCATGCTAGATCATTAAACCCCGTTCCTTTCCAACCAGGATTATACGTGGCTGTTGGAATAAAATATTTCCAAGATTGAGACGGTAAAACAACTGTTTCATAATGATTAATAGTCACAGCATTTGTTGTTCCCGTTGCAAAAACAGTTAAAAAACCATTTGGAGCGATTGTGACAGATGGAAATATCCATTTATCCGTTTTTGTTGAATCATCGGTTAATTGATAGCCTTGTAAATTAACACTCGAAGCAGATGCATTGTGCAATTCTATCCAATCAGGATTGGAGCCATCAGGACGAATAATTGATGTTGAATTTGCGTTACTTGCTTCATTCATAGTAATTTGAGCATAAAAAGTAGCTACGAATAAAACGATTATATTGGTTAATAGAAATTTAATCATAAAATTAATTTGATGACTAAAGTACTAAAAAACAATGTAATTACTCCTTTACTTTCCAAGAAATTACTTGGCGATCATCGCTACACGAAACAAACGAATCAGTTGAAAGTATCACCAATGCATTAACGGAATGTTTATGTCCTTTTGATTTGAAATCAAGTCGTTGTAGAATTGATAGATCATTAGCATTCCAACATTTTATAGTTTTATCGCGACTTGCAGAAAGCAAATATTCACCTATAAACTGTAAGTCATAAATCATGTAATTATGAGCTGGGATTTCCAATTCAACTTGATTAAATCTTAAATCCCATTTTTTTAAAAGTGCGTCTTTTCCTCCTGAATAAAGTATAGATGGATTCTCCGGAGAAAAAATGACTGCTCCAACACCATTTTCATGAGCAATTAACCTGTTTAATTCATTAAAAGTAATTGAATCAATAATGCGAATTGTTCCATCTTGGCAAGCTATTGCTAACTTTTCGCCCATTGAATCGACAGCAATTCGACGAATTTTACCACAATCTAACGGGAAATAACCTAGTAAATCAAATGTTTTGGCATCCCAAACAGATACGTTTCCAATTGCATCTGCAGCATAAAATTGATTTAATTTAGAATTGTATTGTATACAAAATACCGCTTCTTTGTGTTGTTGAAAAAATTTGAGTTCTATTCGTGCAGTAAGATCAAAAATGTGAATATCTCCGGATGCTAAACCGACAATTAAATGCTGATTGTTGTTGACTAATTTAAGTGCATAAACCGGGAAATCAAATTTCACCGCGAATTTATCTTGAGCATTAATTGTTAAATCCCAGCGCGTAACGTAACAATCTGAACTTCCAGAATAAACAAAAAAACCGTCGTAATCAAGCGCATAAACGCCAGACGAATGACCTAAAAATGAATGTTCTTTTTCAAATTTCATTCTTAGAAGTCATCCGAAGAAGCATCGTCGTCGTTTACTTGTTTTAAACGCTCTGCATAATCTCCCGGTAAAAAGTCAAAGAAAGTATCTCCTCGTAATCCCAATCGTAAACATTCTAATGGAATCATATCATTGTGACCAATATTGCCAAGATTCACTTCAGCACCGAAAAGTTTTATAAACCAAACTTGTTGGTTTTTTTGAGGTGCTTCCCATAAAATACTTTCTGGTGCTACTTTTGCAATAATTCGATTGATTAATATGGTATGTGCAGAACCATTGGGTCTAAACACACCTACATTTCCAGCTTCGCGGCCTTCAGCAATCACTTTCCAGCTTCCTGCTTGTAATTCTTTACTCATCATTTTAATCCACTTGTTAGGAGAAATTAAAATTCCAGCATCTTTAGAACCAACTTCAGAAAACACGGTACGATCTTTTGCCATTCGATGAATTAATTCACATTTTTCGTCGTGATTAATAATGATTGAACCATCAGAAATTTCTACCAAATCCAATTTGTATTTATCTAATACACGCAAATAATCATCTACTTTATTACGCGCATAAAACGCTTCAAATAATGTTCCACCGAAATAAGGACGAATCCCAGCTTCTTTGTATAAATCTATTTTTTTCTGAAGATCGTTTGTTACATAAGCAGTTCCAAATCCAAATTTTACAACATCGGTTAAATGTGCTGAAGCCTGGATAAAATTAACTGATTCAGTCAAGCTCAAACCTTTGTCCATCATCATTGTAATGCCTTTTTGACGAGGCTTTATACTTCTTTCTGGTATAAATGGTAATTCAAAATTCATAATTATCTTTATTCTTCGCACAAATTTACAAATTCTTGCACGTCTTTTAATGGTGGATTAATTTCAAAAAGTTCTTTTGCTTTTTCTTTATTCATTCCTGCATAAACAGCGAATGAAAACAACGCTTCTTCTTTTTTACCAAGCAACCAAAGTAAATTAATCTTTAGCAATGGAATAATCTTGTTTTCTGAATGTAGCTCTGTAAATTCTGTTAAATAGTGATAGGCATCTAACGTAGAAACTTCTATTTTAAGTTGCACATAATTCGTCAAACATTCTTCATCTAATGGATCTAATTCTAATGAAAGTAAGTAATATTCATTTGCCAAATCTAAATCTTCAATCTTTTCATACGCCCCAGCTAATACGTGATAAATCCCAGCGTTTTCAGGATCTAATTCAGCTGCTTTATGAATCAATGTTAACGCCTCAACTGTATTCCCTTCTAAATCAACAACAATGCCCATACCTAGCCATGCGTCGGGTAATAATGGATCAAGTTTTAAGCTTTTTGAATAATTTTTTTTTGCGTTTTTCAAATCGTTTAATTGCTCGTAAGCTTCGCCAATATAACACAAAGCCATTGCATCTTCGCCGTCTAAATCCATGCAGGATTTAAAGCTCTCAATTGCCAAGGTATATTTTTCTTGAGAAATATAGGCACTACCAATATTGAAATAAACAGGTCCGAATTCTTCGTTTATAATGATGCAATATTCATACGCCCAAATCGCTTTGTCGTATTTTTCTAATTTAGTGAATGCATTTCCTAAATTATACCAAGCGGTGAAAGAATATGGATTTTCATCAATAAAATTTGAATAACATTGAATGGCATTTTCATATTCACCCAATTGATCGTAACAAAATGCGATTTCATATAAAGCACCTTCATTGTGAACATTATATTGAATAGCTTCTTTTAAAACGATAACTGCATTTTTATAATCAGTCGCATTCTCGTATTCCATAGCTAAATCTAAGAATATCTCGTCTCGATCTTCTGGTTCCGAAAGCGCCAATGCATCTTTAAAATATTTAATAGCATTCTTACTATCGCGCAATTGACTGAAAATTGAAGCTTTAGTTAGCAAGAATTCACACGATGGTTGTTCCCATTTTTCAATGGTCGATAAAATATGTAAAGCTTCTTTTAAATTCCCCATTGCTGAAATAGCTTGGGCTTTTCTTAAGTGAAACAACGGATTGTAAGAAAACTGTTGAATAGCATGTTCAGAACACAATTTTGCTTTGGTATATTGACTATTAATTAAATAGTGGTCAATCAATGATTCCAAGCGATCACTGTCTAAAAAACCCAACGAATCTCCATTTAAATGCGCTTCGAATCGCTCCAAATCTTCACTTAAATTGCCTTCATAATACTCTTCTTCGTCGTCAAACATAGCGCTTGTTTTAAAAAAAAAGTAAGGTACAAACTTTCTACATCACTGCATAAAAAAGTCTGTTAATTTTATAAAAAAAATATAAACAATAAAAAAACCTGTACTCATTTTCAGAATACAGGTTTTAAAGAATTTATTAATTTCTACTTATTTTCCAGAACGTTTTCTTTCCGATTCTTTCAATAATACTTTACGAATTCTTAAATTTTCTGGTGTTACTTCAACGTATTCATCACCTTGAATGTACTCCAAACACTCTTCTAAGCTGAAGATTTTTGCGGGTGCTAAACGCACTTTTTCATCTGCTCCAGAAGAACGCATGTTTGACATTTTTTTGGTTTTTGTAACGTTGACACACAAATCACCAGCTCTTGAATTTTCACCGATAACTTGTCCTTCGTAAATATTCTCATTAGGATTAATGAAGAATTTACCACGATCTTGTAAGTTATTCAACGAGAAAGGAATTGAAACTCCTTGCTCCAATGAAATCATTGAACCATTTTGACGTCCAGGAATATCACCTTTGTAGGGTTGGTATTCTAAGAAACGGTGCGTCATAATTGCTTCACCAGCAGTTTGAGTCAACAAATAATTACGTAAACCAATGATTCCACGAGAAGGAATCTGGAATTGAATCACCATACGCGTTCCTTTCGGTTCCATATTCGTCATTTCACCTTTACGTTTTGTTACCGCTTCAACAGCAGTACCTGAAAACTCTTCTGGTAAATCGATTGTCAATTCTTCAACTGGCTCACATTTTTTACCGTCAATTTCTTTGATGATAACTTGTGGCTGACCAACTTGTAATTCATAACCTTCACGACGCATTGTTTCAATCAAAACAGATAAATGCAAGACACCACGACCAGAAACGATCCATTTGTCTGCTTTGTCTGTATCTGCCACACGCATTGCTAAGTTTTTCTCTAATTCTTTTGTCAATCGCTCTTGGATGTGACGAGAAGTTACTTTCTTTCCTTCTTTACCAAAGAATGGTGAATCATTGATCGAAAACAACATGTTCATTGTTGGCTCATCCAATTGAATCGTATCTAATGGGTCTGGATTTTCAAAATCACACACACAATCACCAATTTCAAATCCTTCAATTCCTGTAATTGCACAAATATCTCCTGCCTGAACAGATGTTACTTTTTCACGTGCTAAACCAGAGAAAACAAAAACTTCTTTGATACGGTGTTTTTCATGAGTACCATCGCGTTTCACGATAATAACTTGTTGATTTTCTTTAATTTCTCCTCTTCTTAAACAACCAATTGCAATACGACCAACATACGCTGAAAAATCCAACGATGTAATCAACATTTGCGTATTTCCTTCTTCAATTTTCTTTGGTGGGAAATAATTTAATATTTCATCTAATAAAGGCGTAATTGAATCCGTTTGATTTCTCCAATCAGTTGACATCCAATTGTTTTTAGCTGAACCATAAATGGTAGCAAAATCTAATTGTTGTTCGTTAGCATCTAATTCGAACATCAAATCAAATACTTTTTCGTGTACTTCGTCTGGCGTACAATTATCTTTATCAACTTTGTTTATAACCAACAATGGTTTTAATCCCAATGAAAGTGCTTTACCAAGTACAAAACGAGTTTGCGGCATTGGTCCTTCAAAGGCATCTACCAACAAACAAACACCATCAGCCATGTTTAATACACGTTCTACTTCACCACCGAAATCGGCGTGACCTGGTGTATCAATAATGTTGATTTTTGTTCCTTTGTAATAAACAGATACGTTTTTAGACACGATAGTAATACCACGCTCGCGTTCCAAATCATTATTATCCATGATTAATTCGCCTGTTGGGCGATCACGCTCATTTAAAACTGCTCCAGCTTCAATCATTTTATCTACCAAGGTAGTCTTACCGTGGTCAACGTGTGCTATAATTGCAATATTTCTAATTTCCATACTTATTTGTAGAAATTCGTATTAGTACTATTTTTTATTAAAAGGTTTTCCAAAAGAACGTGGTCTGCTTCCGCCTCCAGAACTAGGTCCTTCACGACGTCCACCATCACGACTTCCGCCGTCTCTGCTTCCGCTATCTCGACTTCCGCCATAACCGCCTTCTCTTCTTCCGCTTCCTTCAGAACGAGGCGCACTATCTCTTCGGCTTCCGCCACCAAAACTGCTACCACCTTCACGACGACCTCCGTCTCTACTTCCGCCGTCACGACTTCCGCCTTCTCTGCTACCGCTATCACGACTTCCGCCATAACCGCCTTCACGACGACCACCATCACGGCTTCCTTGGAATTTTCCTCCAAAAGAACCACCATCACGACGTCCACCGCCACCACCGCCTCTGTGACCACTTCCGCCACCAGATTTAGCTTTTGTAACTTCAACACTTACTGAATGACCTTCATAATCAGAACCATTCACTTTTTTGATGATGTTATCAGCGAATTCATTGTCTGCTTCAAAGAATGAATACGAAGTCATGATATCAATGCGTCCTACATTTCCAGAATTTAATCCAGTTGCATCACAAATTAAACGCAATAAACCACCAGGATTTAAACCGTCACGTCGACCAATACTTACAAAGAAACGTGTTTTTCCACTTTCTGTGTCATCACCACGTTCTCGTCTTCTTGGTCCACGATCATCACGATCATCTCCTTTAGAAGCAGAAGCATTTAAATCACCTGCACGCTCGTAGTATTCAATGAAGTGATTAAACTCAGTTGAAACGAAATGCTTGATGACATCTTCTTTCGACATACTTTCAAATTCAGCCGTAATAGTTGGCATAAATTTCTCGATGTCTTTTTCGCGTATTTCTGTTTTGATTACTTTGTTGATTAATTTCATCAACTGAATCTCGCAGATTTCTTGCGCATTAGGAACTGTTCCTAATTTGAACGTTGTACGCATTTGTTTTTCAATAGCACGAATTTTACCACTTTCACGCGTATTGATTAAAACCAACGACTCACCTTTACGTCCAGCTCGTGCTGTTCTTCCGCTTCGGTGCGTGTAGTTTTCAATATCATCTGGTAAATTGTAATTAATTACGTGCGTAATGTTATCAATATCCAAACCACGCGCAGCAACATCAGTTGCAACTAATATTTGAATATCTTTTTTACGAAAACGATCCATTACTCTGTCACGTTGCACTTGAGATAAATCTCCATGCAATGGTTCAGCTGAGTAACCTTCTTTTGCTAATTTTTCAGCAACAGAAGCAGTTTCTTGACGCGTTCTACAGAAAATCAACCCATAAATTTGAGGGTTAAAATCAATCAAACGTTTCACCCCAGCATAACGGTCTTTTTCTTTTACCACATAATATATGTGATCAATATTTTCGTTACTTTGATTTTTGTGTCCAATTGATACTTCTAAAGGATCCGTCATGTATGTTTTAGCAATACGCGCTACATCAGCAGGCATCGTTGCAGAAAACAACCAAACGTTTTTAGTATCGGGAGTAGTTTCTAATATCGAATCGATATCTTCTTTGAATCCCATGTTCAACATTTCATCCGCTTCATCCAATACAACATATTCAATTTCGCTTAGCGAGATTGCTCGGCGATTGATTAAGTCCATTAAACGTCCTGGTGTTGCCACGATAATAGATGCACCTCTTTTGATGTCGGTCATCTGTTTTCTGATATCTGTACCACCATAAACTGCTACTACAGCAATTTTCAAGTGTTTTGAATACGATTCCAGATCTTTTGCAATTTGCAAGCAGAGTTCACGCGTTGGGCAGATTACCAATCCCTGAGGGATTTTCGCGTGATTTTCGATGTTGTTAATTAATGGAAGACCAAACGCTGCTGTCTTTCCTGTTCCTGTTTGAGCTAAGCCAACAAAATCGCTATTCTCACCTAAAAGGTATGGTATAGCTTTTTCTTGGATGGGAGTCGGTGCTTCAAACCCCAGTTCTTGTAACGACTTCAGCACCTCACTCTTTAGCCCGAGTTCCTCAAATGTCATTCTATGTTTTTAAAATTGGGTGCAAAGATACGTATAAATTAAAGAAGAACACAATTTATTTTTATTGTGCTTTTATTATCATTTTAATTCTCAGTAGTTTCGATAGGTTTATCAGGCGATGCGATTGAATTTTCAGCATGCTGGACAACAGGAGTGTCAGGTGTCAAATCTTGCATAACTGCTTGTTTTTTAATTGGCTCATACTGGACAGCATCTTCTAAATCGCTAACATATTGATCTAAAGGAGCTTTCAGTTCTGCTGCTGTGTCATCTAATAAACTGCGGAGATTCAATTCATTTTTCATGTCAGCGCCTGATTTTTTAATTTCATTTTGCAATTCGCTGGAAGCTTCTTTAATTTGGCGAATTGTTGAACCCATAGTACGTGCAATCCCAGGGATGCTTTTTGAACCAAAAAACATTAAAATAAAAGCAAGGATTACCAATACTTCAGAACCAGCGATATCGTTTAAGAATAATAGCATGCATGAAATTTACAGTACAAAGTTAACGTAAATAATTAGGTCGTTCAACTAAATCAACAATTATTTAGCAAGAAAAAAACCAACTTTATCCAGCAAGATTTTAGCCTTAATAGGCTTTGTTATAAAATCTGAACACCCTGCTGAAATAGCTTTTTCCATATCACCAGACATTGCATTTGCGGTTTGAGCAATAATGGGAACGCTAGGATTAAAACTTCGGATTTCTTTAGTTGCATCATGGCCATTTAATCCGGGAAGATTTACATCCATTAATATCAAATCTATGTCCGTATTTTGGCGCATAAAATCCACACCTTTTAAACCATTATCAGCATGGAAAATTTGATAATTTGTTGGTTTAAAAATTTCTTTCAACAATAAAAAACTTACAGGATCGTCTTCAACTACTAATATTTTAACCGCTGAAGAAGGGAGCATTATATTGATAATTTCTTTTGGTGTTTCAAATGCAAAAGTTGCTTTTTTCGTTGAATTGTATGGTATCGTAAAGAAGAATGAGGTTCCTTTACCCTCTGTACTTTCCAACCAAATTTTACCTTGTAATAAATGAATTATTTTCTCAACGATTGACAATCCAATTCCTGAACCTTCATTGTTTAATCCATGGTAATCAAATTTAACAAATCGTTCAAATACTTTTGCTTGATCATTTAAAGGTATTCCAACTCCTGAATCTTTCACTTCAAAAAGTAATTCACCATTTTTCTTTTGGCAAGTAACTTCAATCGTTCCTTGATTGGTAAATTTGAGCGCATTATTTAATAAATTCATTAAAACTTGACGCATTCTAAAAGGATCAGCTTGAAGTATGATATCTCCAGATGGTAAATTAAATTTTAAAGAAAGATTTGGTTTATTTTTTTTCTGTAGTTCAAGTAAATAAATCGACTCCAATTCCTTAAACATTGCTTTAACACTAAATTCAGCTTGAACTAATTGTAAATCTCCTGCTTCAATTTTAGATAAATCAATGATGTCGTCAATTAATTTTAATAAACTATCGCTGCTGTTTTTAATAATGTTAACGTATTGATTTCGAACTAATTCGTCGTTTTCATCCTCAATTAACCCACTAAATCCTACAATTGCATTCATAGGAGTTCTGATCTCATGTGACATATTTGCTAAAAAAGCAGACTTTAATTTATCTGAACGAACCGCTCTTTCTTTTTGGCGAACGAAATCTCTTTTAATGGAGTTTAATAATACAATTAAAATGATGGAATAAATCAAAAAATTAAAGTAAATATCAATGCTTCTAGCTTCTTTTGTTAAATAAATTGAATCTGAAACGGGTGATTTCAAATCAATTAAATACAGCATCAAAATATTTAATATGTAGAGAAAAATTAGTGAGGACAATACAATTCCTTCCCAAATCCAAACAATCAAACCACCAAATGCCATGATAAAAAATAGAACTGGTCCGTTTGATAAATGTTTTTCATACCAAGAAACATCTAATAACAGAATTCCAACTGAACTAAATAGAATTTTTGCAAGTAACGTATAATCAAAAAAACGAATAAAAAGGTACAATCCAAGAATGATGACAGTACTAATTCCAGACATAAAAACGGGACCAAATTTTTCACTCGTAAAGTAATGAAATACATACAAGATAAAAACAAAAAAGAAAGCTACAAATGATATCGTTGTGATAAAATGGCGTTCAGCATCTATTTTTTCACGATCACCAAGTATTAAATTCGTTGCTTTTTGAAATTTCATAGGTACTTGTTTAATTCTATCTCTTTGTCAAGCACTAAATTAAGTAATTTATTCTGAAAATAACGACGAAACAAATGCTTGCTTATCAAACAATTGCAGATCATTAATTCCTTCACCAACGCCAATATATTTTACAGGAATTTTCATTTGGTCAGAAATCCCAATAACTACTCCTCCTTTTGCCGTGCCATCTAGTTTTGTTATGGCCAAAGCATTAATATCTGTTGCCAAAGAAAATTGCTTCGCTTGTTCAAATGCATTTTGACCAGTAGAACCATCTAATACCAATAAAATTTCATGTGGCGCTCCTGGAATAACTTTTTCCATAACGCGTTTGATCTTACTCAACTCCGTCATTAAATTAATCTTATTGTGCAAACGACCTGCAGTATCTATTATCACAACGTCCGCATTTTGCGCTTTGGCCGATTGCAACGCATCAAAAGCCACGGAAGCTGGATCTGCACCCATTCCTTGATGTACAATTGGCACACCTACGCGCTCCGACCAAATAATCAATTGATCGACAGCAGCCGCTCTAAAAGTATCTGCTGCTCCTAAAACCACCTTTTTACCAGCTGATTTAAATTGATGTGCTAATTTTCCAATTGTTGTTGTTTTACCAACTCCATTCACACCTACAACCATAATTACATACGGTAGGCCATTTTGTTTTTCTACAGTAAATTCATCACTTCCATCCGCATTATTTTCTTCTAATAAAAAAGCGATTTCTTCTTTCAAAATTGTATTGAGCTCGTTAGCGCCTATAACTTTATCGCGCGATACGCGCGCCTCAATTCGCTCTATTATTTTCAAAGTTGTTTCAACACCGACATCAGAAGTAATTAATACTTCTTCTAAATTATCCAATACCTCATCATCAACTCTTGATTTACCAACAATTGTTCGTGCGATTTTAGATAAAAAATTCTGTTTCGTTTTTTCAAGTCCTTTATCGAGACTTTCTTTTTTCTCTTTCGAAAATAAACCAAAAAATGCCATACTGAATATAAATGAGAAAAGCTTCCCTCAAATAAAAGGGAAGCTTATACTATTTTAAAAATAAAGATAATGGATTAGTTCTTAGAGAACCATTCTTTCACTTTATCGTTGTGAACGATTTCTTCTTTAAAAGTGAATGCTCCTGATTTCTCAGACTTAATCATTTTAATCACTTTTGTGTGCTCTTTCCCGCCACCTTTTTGTAACGATGCTACTACTTTCTTTGCCATGATTCAATTATTTAATCTCCTTATGAACCGTCATACGTTTCAAAATAGGATTGAATTTTTTAATTTCCATACGATCAGGAGTGTTCTTTCTATTCTTCGTTGTAATATAACGAGAAGTACCAGCCATACCCGAATCCTTGTGCTCTGTGCACTCAAGAATCACTTGAATTCTATTACCTTTTGCTTTCTTAGCCATTTTTATACTTTTTTAAAGTCTACTACTTAATATTAAAGTTGACGTGTAATGTTATTTTAAATAACCTTTTTCACGTGCTTCTTTAAGACAAGCAGAGATTCCTTTTTTATTAATTGTTCTCAACGCTGAAGTTGAAATTTTCAACGTAATAATACGCTCTTCTTCTGGTAGAAAAAATTTCTTCGTAATTAAATTCGGGTAGAATTTACGTTTCGTTTTGCGATTTGAGTGAGAAACATTGTTTCCGACCATAACCGACTTACCTGTAAGTTGACAAACTCGTGACATCTTTATATATTTTATCCTAATTCTAAAATGGGGTGCAAAGTAACTACTTTTTTCCTAAATGAACAAGTTATTTTTACTTTTTTTCAAATATTAATTCTAAAAGTTCGCATCGTGCTAAATTTAAGGCACTTAAAATTGCCATTTGACTGTTGCGTTCTCTATTATCACCATACTGAAATCGTTTTGAAATGGTGCGTTCTTTTGTTGCGACTCCAATCCAAACTGTTCCAATTGGATTTTCTGACGAGCCACCATCTGGACCTAAAACACCTGTAGTTGAAATACACATATCAACCCCTAATAAATCCCTTCCATTTCGCGCCATCTCTTCTGCTACTTCGCTACTAACAGCTCCAAATTGATTCAATTTTTCGATGGCAACTTTGCCAACTTGCTGTTTTAAAGCATTGGTGTACGTTAACAAACTTCCTGAAAAATATGCTGACGCTCCAGCATTCGCAACAAAACTTGCAGCCAAACCTCCTCCTGTACAACTTTCAACCGTTCCAATTGTTTGATTTTTTTGACTAAGTATTTTTCCAATAACTTGTGGTAACGTTTCTTCTTCTTGACCGAAAACAAGCGCAGGAAAACGATCTTTTAAAACTAAAAAATAGGCGTCAATTTCTGCTTCTCGTTGTTTGCCTTCAAAAGATGTTAAACGTAATTTAACCAATCCCGGAGCTGGTAAATAAGCCAAGCTCAATCCTGCTTTTCTTACTTCATCTTCCCAATCTGCAATGGATTCTGCCAAAAATGATTCACCCATTCCTTGTGTTAAAATGGTTTTATGAAACAAACTTTTTAATTGATAACGATTGTCTAAACGTGGAAAAACTTCTTCCAACATTATTCCTTTCATTTCGTATGGAACTCCAGGCATACTGATTAATACTTTTTCGTTGAAGTCAAACCACATTCCTGCTGCTGTTCCAACTCTGTTGGTTAGAATTTCACAATCTTTTGGTAATTCTGCTTGTCGAATATTAACATCCAACATTGGACGGTTGCGTTGACTGAAAAACTGTTCGATTTGTTGCAAAGTCGGAATGTGCATTTCTAACGTTGTATTAAAAAACTCGCACAAGGTGTGTTTTGTAATATCGTCTTTGGTTGGACCAAGTCCTCCTGTTACTAAAACCAAGTCAGCACGTTCAAACGCTTGTTTAACAGCATCTAAAATCAATTGTTTGTCGTCAGAAATTGTTGTTACTTGCACAATTCTAACGCCACGTTGAGAACATTCTTTGCCCAACCAAGAAGCATTTGTATTGATCGTTTGACCAATTAATAATTCATCACCAATTGATATTAATTCTGCTTTCATAGTGAATTTTTAATTTGCTTTTTTAAATTTCGCTATGGATTCTATATGTCCCGTATGCGGAAATTGATCTACTAATGATAATTTTTCTAATCGATAACCTGCTTTTTCTAATGTTTCAGTATCTCTGGCTTGCGTGGATGGATTACACGAAATATATACGATATTTTCAGCACCTAAATCAATTGTCTTTAACAAGGTTTTAGGAGCAATTCCAGCTCTTGGTGGATCTAGAATAATTGTAGCAATGTTGCCGATAAATTCAGGATGCTCTTTTAAAAACTTCCCTACATCAGCTGCATAAAATTGAATGCCTTCAATGCCATTTCTTTTAGCGTTCCGCTTCGCATCTTCAATTGCTTCTTCAACAATATCAACCCCTACAATGGAAACATCTTTTTGACGGGTTGATAATATTTGTCCAATTGTTCCTGTTCCACAAAATAAATCCATCACTACTTTTCCTGCTGGAATTTCTTCTTCAAATACATAATCCAATGCTTTGGTGTATAATTTCTCCGCACTTTTAGGATTGGTTTGAAAGAAACTTTCCATCGAGATTTCAAACGATAAATTCAATAAATTTTCTACCACAATTGGTTGTCCATAAACTAAACGCCAAGTTCCATTCTCAATTTTAGCACGATCAGCAACATTGTCATTGGTTGTATGTTGAAATCCAGCTAATCTTCTGCCTAATTTATCTTGTAGAAATTGAGAGAAAGCTTCAACATTAAACAATCCTTCATCGTTTGACGAGGTGACTAAATTGATTAACAATTGGTCTTCTTTAAACGATTTACGAACAACAATGTGTCTAAAAAAACCTTCTTTTTTTGGTGGATGCCAAGCTGGTAAACCTGTTGCTTTCAAAAACAAGCGAACATCTTTTAATATCGTTTCCCATTGTTCATCAAACAATCCACTTGCTTTATTTAAACTTTCAACTTTCCACCACGTACCTCTTCGCTTAAATCCTAATGCAAATGCATCATCTAATTCTTCATTTGTATCTAGATCATGTTCAATACAAGAAAAACTATACTCCATTTTATTTCGGTAGAAAAAATGATCAGGAGAGGAAATAAATTCATCAAAACGATCTTGAATCTCGCGAATAGTTGATATTCTACCAAAAACTTCTAAGGTCGATTCTTTTTTATATTTTTCTTGCAATTCAATTGGAACAAAAACATATGGTCCTCCTGAAATCTCTTGATAAGGTAATTTAATTTCTAAAGGAGAACGCTCAACTATTTCGAGTAATTTCGCTTCAGCATGTCGTTTTCGTTTTTTTTCAATTCTAGCTTTAACTTTTTGCCCTGGAAAGGTATTATCAACAAAAACTACGTAATGACCATCTTCAACTGGAACACGAGCTATTCCCCTTCCTCCAAATGCAAAATCTACGATTTCTAACGCAACAATTTCTCCTCTTTGAATCACTTTTTTACTTTTTTTTGTAAAGGTAAGCATTGCTTTCTAAATTCCTCGAATCAAATGAATACTCCAATAATTACATGCGGCTTAAACACACTATAAAACATTGATAAACAATAAACTAATTTATCATTTAAACCAATAAAGTATGCTATTAAAATTTATTATTTTAACTTAGCTTTAAATTAGCTTGCTCAATGCACAAAAAAAAACAGTTTTTAATACGATTTTTACTACTTGCTTTTCTACTACCGATTCTATCAAATTGTAGTGAAGAAAATGGGCAATTAGCGACTCAAAAATTGTTTGGAACACCCAATGACGTTAAGGAAATTATAAAAAGAGGAAAGCTAACTATTCTAGCCGAAAATAGTTCTACTTCATTTTTCATTTACAGAGGAAAAAAAATGGGGTTTGAATATGAATTATTACAAGCATTTGCAAATGATTTGGGCGTTCCACTAGAAGTTAAAATCATCAATAATCTCGATAATTTAATTCATTTATTAAACACGGGTGAAGGAGATATAATCGCTTGCAATTATACAGTTAACAAGAAAAGAGCGAAAAAAATTGCGTTTTCAACTCCATACCTCCGATCTGCTCAAGTGCTCGTTCAACGCAAACCCAAAGGATGGAGAAAATTAAAGTCTTCACAATTAGAAACACTTTTACTCCGTGACCCAATAGATTTAGCAGGAAAAAAAGTGAATGTTTGGCAAAACTCTTCCTACTATCAACGATTGCTTCATTTAGAAGAAGAAATTGGCGATGAAATTTCTATAATTGAAGAAAAAGGAGCCCTAAGTTCTGAGGATTTAATTGAAAAAGTGGCCAACGGAGAAATCGATTACACAGTTACAGAAGAAATTATTGGTCGCGTAAATGCTCATTTCTACCCCAATATTGATTACAAAACTGTTTTGTCGATTCGGCAAAAAATTGGATTTGGATTACGCAAAACTTCTCCAGAATTATTAAAAAAATTAGATAAATGGTTGTTGAAATTTATGACCACCAAGTCGTTTCGTTTTTTGTGTGATAAGTATTTCAATCCTGAAAACTTTATAGTAGACTCATATGAGTATGTTACAAAAGTATTGAAAGGTGAGATTTCTCCTTTTGATAAGTTATTCAAAGCTTCTGCAGCAAAACATGGTGTCGATTGGCGATTGGTTGCTTCGATTGCTTTTCAAGAAACAAAATTTCATCCTAATGCCCGTGGATTTGGAGGTGCTTACAGTATTATGCAATTCATGCCTGGAACAGGACCTCAATATGGCGTATTTCCTAGCTCAACCGTTGAAAAACAAATTGATGGTGGGACAAAGAAAATTAGCCAAGATTTTAAAAGTTGGAGCGAAATTCCTGATACCAACCAACGCATCAAATTCACAGTTGCAACCTACAATTGTGGCAGATCACACGTTGAGGATGCACAACGATTAGCTAAAAAAGTTGGATTAAATCCACTCGTTTGGGACGAAAATGTAGAATACATGTTATTTAATCTTTCTAGAGGAAAATATTACAGAGATGGCGTTGTAAAATCTGGTGCTGTTCGAGGTTCTAGAACAACGCGCTATGTCCGTTCAATTTTTGCACGTTTTGAAAATTGGAAAAAAGTCATTCCTTGATTTCATTTGTTATTCGTACTTTTGAAAGAAAAAATCAAACGTTTAATTGTCATAGAAGGTCCAACTGCAAGTGGTAAAACTGCTTTAAGCATTGCCATCGCCAAACATTTCAACACTGTAATTCTATCAGCAGACTCCCGTCAATTTTACCGTGAAATAGCCATTGGAACGGCAAAACCTAGCCTGGAAGAACAAGCAGGAATTAAACATTATTTTATTGACTCTCATTCCATTGAAGAAGATTTTACAGCCGCAAAATTTGCCTATGAAGCTGAATTAGTTCTAAAAGAAGCATTTAAATCAAACGAAACAATCGTTTTGGTGGGAGGATCTGGAATGTTTATAGATGCCTTGTGCAATGGTTTAGATGAAATACCTACAGACCCGATACTTCGAAAAGAACTCATGGCATATGTTGAATTAAATGGAATTGAACCATTGATTAATGAATTAAAAGAAAAAGATCCGGTTTTTTATGCACAGGTTGATTTAAACAATCCCGTTCGAATCATGCGCGCAATTGAAGTAATGCGAATTAGTGGACAAGCTTTTTCTTCGCTTAGGAAAGCAATAAAAAAAGTACACGATTTTGAAATTCAACGGTTTATAATTGATCATCCGAGAGAACAACTATACAGTAGAATTAACCTAAGAGTTGATAGCATGCTTGAAAACGGATTACTTGAAGAAGTAAAATCTGTTGTTGTTAAAAAACATTTAAACGCCTTAAAAACTGTTGGCTACTCTGAATTATTCGAATATCTTGACGGTGAAATAACCTTCGAAGACGCGATTGAAAAAATCAAACAAAATTCTAGAAGGTATGCCAAACGACAATTAACCTGGTTCAGAAAACACGAAGATGCTACTTGGATTCCCTTTGAATCTGTTGATGCCATGAAAAATAATATATTATCCAAAATTACTTAAAAATCGAAGCGTTAAAGAAATGTTAATTTTACATTCTTTTTTAACTTTGTTGCGTCTTTGTATTAATTTCAAATTCAAATTATAAAAACATGAAAATACTTAGTTTTATTTGCTTGCTAATGTTAACAACAATTGGTTTTGGTCAAAAACTTAAATTTAAGGTTGTAGGACAAAAAGACACCATTGTTAATTTAGTAAAATACGTTGGAAAAGGCATGTATTATGCTGATACAGCTGAAATAAAAAATGGAATTGTTGAGTTTAATGGAGCAAAACAGGTTCCTGGAATCCTTGGCTTATTGTTGCCAGGGCAAAAATTCTTTGAATTTATTTACAACAACGAAGAAGTTCAAATCGAAACAGCACTTCCTGATTTTGCTGGAAATATGAAAGTTAAAAAGTCTGAAGAAAACAAAGTTTTCATGGCATATGTTAATTTTATTACAACCAGAAAAACAACTATTAACCAATTAATCGACACGCGTTCAAAATTAAAAGATACGGATGATCAATTTAAAAAATTGACAACAAGAATTGATTCAATAAATAATGAAGTGGTTGCATATCAAAATGATTTGATGAAAAACAATCCGACAAAATACGTTTCTAAAATCGTCAAAATGTCGATCGATGTTTTTGTACCGGAAGCACCTAAAAATGACAAAGGACAAATAATTGATTCCAATTTTAGATTTAAATATTTCAGAAGCCATTATTGGGACAACATCGACTTAAACGATGATCGTTTAGTAAACACACCAGTTTTTCATAATAAATTAGAATTTTATTTTGGTAAAAACATGCAATTGCAGCATTGGGATACCATTTTATATTATGCGTTCGATTTATGTGATCGCTTAAATCCTAAATCAAAAACGTTTGAATACTGCGTTTCTTGGATTACTTCAACCTATGGAAAAAGTAAAATCATGGGAATGGACAAAGTCTACATTTTAATGGCGGACCGTTATTATTGCGCTAAAAATGCTGAAGGAAAATCACCTGCATTTTGGATGACTGAACCAAAACTGAAAGACTTGTGTGAGAAAATTCCTATTCAGAAAAACTTAGTAATTGGCGCCAAACCTGCAAACATTATTTTGCGCGACACAACAGATGTTACTTGGAAAGATTATTACAGCTTAAAATCTGAATATACAATTCTCTATTTCTGGGACCCAGAATGTGGTCATTGTAAAAAAACGACACCAAAATTAGAAACTTTGTACAAAGAAAAATTCAAAGCAAGAAATGTGGAAATTTTTGCTGTAGGAAAAGCCATTGGTGAAGATTTTGGAAAATGGAAAAAATTCATTCATGACAACTCATTAACCTATACAAATGTTGCCGTTACAGAAGCTTTGTACAAAGCAGCTTTGCAAGACGCAAATCAATTTGTACCAAAATACACCAACGTTGAGTCGTTGAACTATCAAACAACTTATGACATATTCTCTACACCGCGCGTTTTTGTATTAGATAAAGACAAAAAAATTATAGCTAAAAGTATTTCAATTTCGCAATTAGAAGATTTGATCGATCGTTTACAAGGAAAAAAAGACTTGCCTAAAATCTTTCCGCCAGATCCTGAAGAAGACGAGCAAATGCATTAACTTCATAGTAATTAACAAAAAAAGCAATTAAGGTTGCTTTTTTTGTTAATAATAGTTTCATCTCTAAATCACACCTAAATTCAATTAGTTTCGTAATTTTGAAAGAAAATAAAAAATATGAAAAAAATAATACTAATCTGTTTTGTTGCAATTTCTCAGTTAATTGTAGCTCAAACACTTGAGTCGTTTAATTTTAGTGGATTAGCATCTGCAAACGGCTGGTCTGTTCATAGTGGAACA
>CANLIL010000038.1 GCA_947491305.1 Flavobacteriales bacterium
CTGTCTTTTTATCATTATTCTGTGCACAGCTTTGAAAAAGTACTGCAAAAAGCACTGGAATTAAAATTGTTTTACTCATTTGAAATTATTTTGTGTATATATTTTCCAAAAGTAACCTTCTTAAAGAGATCTTTGGAGAAGGTTTCAAAAGTTTTTTGAACAGTGTTATTGTCAATAACCATCGTAAATGATTTAACAGGGATATTTACTTGCTGGTTACTCAGCTTAGAAGTTAAGCCAAAACGCATATCGTAAAAACGCAAAGTATCATTTTTTAATTCAGTGGTGTAATAACCATTTGAAATGAAATCCAATTGTTTGGCATAATTTTTACCTTTCCATTTTAGGTTGTAAAGTGCTTGTTTGTCTTTTTTAACTGTATCAATGTCTGCAGGATTGAATTCATAAAAGAGCGATTTATAACCAACGTAATAATTTGAATCATCTTCTGTTAAAATCATCCAATAAAAACTAGTCATCGGCATCGGTGTTACCATTGGGTTCTTAACGTTACGATTGTCTTTTTGAAAGTAGGCTGTTGCGTTGGAAAGAATGATTAATTTAACAATCACGCCATAGAGTAAATAACTGGTAGAATAATAGATGCCAAATAAGTTCCATTTTTTCCGTTTCGGATTTTCACGGTTCATCGTCATTGCAACAATAATGCAAACCATGAAAGGAATGGTGTACAAAGGATCAATTACAAAAACAGAATTGAAGGTGATTCTAAAATTGAATGGCCATAAAAATTGTGTGCCATAATTGGTAAACATATCTAAAATTGGATGCGTCACAATTCCTAAAAAGAACAACCAAATCCACATTTTCAGTTCATATTTTTGTTTGTATAATTTAAAAAACACAAAACCCAAAAGAGGACCCATCAAAAGAGCAAAAAGCAACGAATGCGAAAATCCTCTGTGAACTAAAGCTGCATCAATTGGGTGATAAAAGAAACGCAAGAAAACATCTAAATCAGGAATTGTACCAGCAACAGCTCCCCAAAGAACCGCTTTGTTGCCCATTTTTTTTCCAGCTACAGCTTCTGCAACACCTGCGCCTAAAACAATTTGTGTTAGTGAATCCATTATAATTTTTCAGATTGATGGCAACAAATATACTTTTTTTCACTATCTTTAATTGTATATGAATTATAGAAACCACCACCAATCCATCAAAACTTGGTCAGAAGATGATCGGCCTAGAGAAAAATTACTGTTAAAAGGAAGAAGTATTTTAAGTGATGCTGAATTAGTTGCCATTTTATTAGGTTCGGGATCGCGCTCAAAAAGTGCGTTAGATTTAGCCAAAGAGTTGTTGCAATCCGTTGAAAATGATTTGATTCGTTTTTCAAAATTAACAGCACAAGACTTAATGAAATTCTCAGGAATTGGAGCAGCAAAAGCGGTAACCTTAATTGCAGCCTTAGAATTAGGAAGAAGAAGAAAAGCATCTAATCAAATTGAGAAAATGAGATTTACCAGTTCTAAAGCCGTTTATGAGTTTATTGCTCCTTTTTTACTCGATTTACAGCACGAAGAATTTCACGTGATTTATTTGAATCGTGCAAGTCAATTGATTCAACACAAGCAATTATCAATAGGAGGGATGGCTGGTACAGTCGTTGATGCAAAACTCATTTTTAATTTTGCTTTGGAATTAAAAGCGCAAGGATTGATTTTAATTCACAATCATCCAAGTGGAACGAAAGCTCCGAGTGTAAATGATGAAAAATTGACCAAAAATTTAGTAGAATTTGGTAAAATGATTGATTTACCGATTTTAGATCACCTCATATTCACAGATAATGGCTATTTTAGCTTCGCAGATGAAGGCAAGTTGAATTAACTACAAATACTCGTGAAAAAAAAGATCGTTACAATTATAGGTGCGCGCCCACAAATCATAAAATCTTCCGCAATAAATCGTGCAATAAAAACACATTTTAATGATCAATTAGATGAAATTATTGTTCATACTGGTCAACATTACGATGAAAATATGTCTGCTATTTTCTTCCAAGAAATGGGTATTCCAACTCCAAATTACAATTTAAATGTAGGAAGCGGAAGTCATGGGCAACAAACGGCTAAAATGATAGAAGGCTTAGAAGAGATTTTTTTAAAAGAGCATCCAACTGCTGTATTAGTATATGGTGACACCAATTCAACAATTGCTGGTGCATTAGCTGCAGCAAAAATTCATATTCCTGTAATACATGTAGAAGCAGGATTAAGAAGTTTCAACAAATCGATGCCTGAAGAAGTGAATCGTATTGCGTGTGATCATATGTCAACGTTATTGTTTACACCTACAAAAACTGGATTAGATAATTTAATGCGTGAAGGGTTTTCTAAAAATAATGATGGAAAAGCAACTGCGAATCAGCCAAAAATCTACCAATGTGGAGATGTAATGTATGATAACAGTTTGTACTTTTCCACTATTTCAGCAGAACAATCTACTATTTTATCGGCAAATGATTTGATCGAAAACCAATATGTATTAACGACCATACACAGAGATTCAAATACTGACATTGCTGAGAATATGACAGCAATATTTCAAGCTTTATTGGATATTCAACACGAAACAGGATTAAAAATTGTATTACCGATTCATCCGCGAACAAAAAGTAAAATGGAAGCGCAACTTCCAGCTGAACTTTATGCTAAAATTTTAACTAATTCTTTTTTTAAAATAATTCCGCCAGCAGGTTTTATCGATATTATTGCTTTAGAGAAAAATGCACGTATGTTAATTACAGATAGTGGAGGTTTACAAAAAGAGGCTTATTTCTTTCAAAAATCATGCGTGATATTAAGACCGCAAACTGAGTGGGTAGAAATAGTAGAAAATGGAAATGCTGTTTTAGCAGGTTCAGATTACACTAAAATTGTAGCAGCATTTAAAAAGTTACATTCAAAAACAGATTTTACATTCCCATCTTTCTATGGCGATGGAAGTGCTGCAGAATTTATTTGTCAAAAAATACTAGAAGATTTATAAGATGTTGTTAGTTTATGCGTCGGAAAACTCCCCAAGATTAGCATATGTGATAGATGTCATCTGTTCTTATGCTAAGATTTCGTATGAACTAACTTCAGATAAAGAATATTTTCAAACTTCCAAAAAAGCACTATTAAACTATTCGTCAATTCCAATGGATGGTATTTGCACCATTCATCCTTCAATTGTATTATTTGATAATGGAGTTCCAACTTACGGAATTACAAAAGGTTATTTTGAAGCAGAAGAATGTCTTGCGTTTAATGAAGTAGTTGATCCTTTGGCAAGCATATTTTACATGCTGACGCGTATGGAAGAATATCAATCAAAAAAATTCGATCAACATGGACGCTTTGAAGCTGTGAATAGTATTTCAACGCGGTTTGATTGGTTACAAAAAGCGATGTGTGACCGTTGGGCAAATGCACTTTTAAACTTTTTGAAGCAACAAGCTGGGTTGACAATTGAAATTGTTCGTCCACACGCTAAGATGATTCCAACTTTTGACATCGACAATGCATACGCTTATCGCCACAAAGGAAAGCTTCGAAAAAGTTTATCCATACTCAAAGATTTTTTAAAAGGAGATTTTTATCGCATTCAACAACGTACAAAAGTATTATTAGGATTAAAGAAAGATCCATATGATACGTATGATAAAATAACTTCGATTGCAGCGCAAGGTTTTCCTGTTAAACTATTTTGGTTATTGGGAGATTATGCCAAATACGATAAAAATGTTTCACACAATTCACCCATGCATCAGAAAATCATTCAACAGATGGCTGAAGTTTGTGAGGTAGGAATTCATCCAAGTTATAAATCAAATTCGTATGAATTGCATTTGTTGCATGAAAAAGAACGATTAGAAAAAATAATAGCCAATCAAGTAATCAATTCGCGTCAACATTATTTAAAGTTGAATATCAAAGAAACCTATCCAATTGCTAGTTCTATGGGAATTCTGCATGATTACACGATGGGATATGCTGAAGCTACAGGATTTAGAGCAGGAACATGTCGACCTTATAAATGGTACGATTTAATAGAGGAAAAACAAACAGATTTAACCATTCATCCATTTGTGTATATGGATGGAACAATTAATGAATATTTAAAATTGACAATCGAGGAATCTAAGAAATGTATCGCATCTTTGCACAAAGAAGTTTCAACTGTTGGAGGTGATTTTGTTTTTATTTGGCACAATGAAACAATTGGCGATTATCGAAAATGGAAAGGGTGGAGTGCCGTTTTAGATTTTACATTAAACTTGAATAAAAATGAACAATAAAACTGTTATTACTGGTACAATTTTGTGTGTAATTGGAATTGTACTTGGTGCATTTGGCGCACATGCATTGAAATCACTTATTTCAGTAGATCGCTTGCAATCGTTTGAAACAGGAGTTCGTTACCAAATGTATGCTGGTTTTGCCTTGTTGATTTTAGGAATAAATACGGATCGTTTTCAATTTTCATTGAAATGGATTGTTCGTTTATTACTCATTGGAATCATCTTGTTTTCAGGTTCAATTTATGGATTGGCATTGCAAGATGTATTTTCTGTTTCGTTAAAATTCATAGGACCAATTACTCCGCTCGGAGGATTGTTTCAAATTATTGGATGGTTTCTGTTGATTTATCAATTAATTAAACAATCGAAATAAATGGAAATTACCATTTTAGGATCGGGAACTTCACAAGGTGTGCCAGTCATTGCTTGTGATTGTGTCGTTTGTTTATCGAGCGATACAAAAGACAAGCGCCTTCGTGCTTCACTATTAATAAAAATTGCTGGAGAGAATTTTGTTGTAGATGCTGGACCTGATTTTAGAACGCAATTGTTACGCGAAAATGTAAAACAATTATCTGGGATATTATATACACACGAACACAAAGATCACATTGCAGGCTTAGACGATGTAAGAGCATTTAATTATAAGCAAAATCGTCCAATGGATGTGTATTGTAATGCGGCAGTAGAACAAGCACTAAAAAGAGAATTCTACTACATTTTTGAAAATGCTAATTATCCGGGAGTTCCTAAAATCAAGATTAATAACATCACTAAAAATAACTTTCAATTAAACAATGGAGTTGATGTTCAACCAATTGAAGTAATGCATTACAAAATGCCCGTTTTAGGATTTAGGTTAGGCGATTTTACCTACATAACTGATGCTAAAACGATTTCAGAAGAAGAAATAGTAAAAGTTCTAGGAACAAAAGTTTTGATCGTAAACGCCTTGCATTTATCGCCACACATTTCACATTTTAATTTGGAAGAAGCGTTAGAATTTATTGCGCGCATAAATCCTGAAAAGGCATATATCACACACATTTCTCATTTATTTGGAACACATCAACAGATCGAAAAACTATTGCCTCCCAATGTTTTTGCGGCGTATGATGGAATGAAAATTAAGGTAAATTAATTTTTAAGTTTTAAACCGATGATATTTGGCAATTTCCAATAACACACATTGTCGTCGTTTGGATAAGTTTGTGAAACGTAACTCCCTACTTTTTCAATGACAATATCACCAACTCTAACATACAAACTCGTTTCTGGTCCACCTTCTAAATAAATGGTATTTGACAATTCAAAAGGCATTGCTTTTAAAAATCCAATCATTTCGTTGTGTGAATATGGCGAACGTGTAAATACAAAATAAATTCTATTTTGAACGTCAGTTGAAGCCAATAACATACTACAAGATTGTTTTTTCTTGCTCCAATTCATGGGGTTCCCATTGCAATCTATCATGCGCATTCCTTGGGCGAAACAGTGGTAATCATCTTTCACGGATGACCAATTTTCGCATTGTAAATCAATCACTTTAAACGGATATAATTTTTTATCTTCTTTAGGATTAAATGCAATCAGCGCGTTGTAATTGGGAATCACTTCAGGATTATTAACATGCGTATAATTCTTCATGAAACCTCTGTTGACGAGTCCATTTGCTAAATTATACATTCCCGCATTCAAAGCAATGTTTAGTTGCAACGAATCACACAATTGGTCAACCGTATATTTGGTTTTATTGTGTTCCGTTGCAGTGTATAAGTGAAAATCAAAATAGGAGGGAGTGATTCGAACCAAGGTTAGTTTTGAATCCCCTAAAATTGATTTCGTTGGAGCATCCACTTCACAGTATTCTAATCCTTTTGCTAAAAGTTGCCAATTGTAGGTTTTTGGAGCAGTTTTTTCAGGGGTGTTTTGAGAACAAGCTTGAAAAGAAATGACAGCAAAAAGTAAAATTAGATTATAGAGGTAATTCATTCCAATCGAATTTTTTAGGTTTAAATGGAAACGCGTCAAATAATTCACCAGAATAATAAAATTGATAAGAAATTGCACCAAATGAATACGGTTTTTCATAAATTTTGATGGTTGAACCTCCAACCTTCGGATCTTTTTTCGGAACAGATTGTGGGTATCCAACATTGAATAAGGTCGCTAAGATTTCAGGTCGGTTATCAATCGGGAAACCAGCGCGTTCCCATTGAACTTTTACTTGTTTCAAAAATACCGCTGCATACATGTATGAATAATAATGATTTCTGAAAGATGTCAAGCGATCCATGCGTTCTTGTTGGTGGTTTTCACTTGAGAAATCTAACAAATGTTCATATTCTTTACCCAAATAATATTCGCTAGCTGGATCTTTCAATAAGGCTTCAATTTTTTGGGCTGTTGGTTCTTTAATGCCCGTTACACCAAACGAAAATTGAGATTCAACAGATAACACCTTCAACGGACCAATCCATTTTTTATACGCTTCACGATTTGAATTAAACAAACGAATTTGTTCACCAACAAGGCAAGAAACGATTAAACGACTTTCAACGCCAGTTTGGTTGGCTACACTATCTATTAACTTTTTGTCTTTAACAACAGCTTCTTTAAATGTTTGCCATTCAGCAATGTTCATCCAATCAAAAGCGCTTT
Source organism: Flavobacteriales bacterium (assembly GCA_947491305.1). Classification (GTDB taxonomy): domain Bacteria; phylum Bacteroidota; class Bacteroidia; order Flavobacteriales_D; family Crocinitomicaceae; genus M0103. The sequence goes on from CANLIL010000038.1 coordinate 6,971, forward strand.
CGTGTTTAAAATTGTAACGTGCATGTTTGATTTTAAAATCTAATTTATAAACTTCTTTTTGGTACTGTTTATTCGATTTTAGTTGAATCCCAACTGCTTCAATCATTCTTAAAACCTCCGCATCGTCTTTGCTTTTTTCATAAGCATGAAGAATGTATTGCGCATTTTTTGGATAATATTTATTTAAGAGAACGATTCGTTGCAATACCTCATAATCATTAAAATCAACTGATGAGGTGTCTTTTTTGAATGATTGGTTGTATTTGTCTTTTATGTCGTTGAAATAGCGATTGTTTGAATCAATGGCGCCTTTTTCATCTGTTAATCTAAATTTTATAGCAACATATGAAGACGTTAAAAAGAAACCAATTAGTGCAAATGCTACTAAGAATGTAAAAAATGGAATTTTAAACCATTTTTTTTTTAGTATTTTTTTCAAGGGATAAAAATTTTTTAAATAAGTTACAAAATTATAAAAAGTAGCTAATAAAACAGCTTTCGAAGTTTAAAGTTATTTTGATGTTTACTAATTATTCGTCATAAATAGAGCATTTGCAAAGAATAGTTTTCCATTTTCCCAAAACCCTCTAAATAATGGATTGTCGATGAAATAAATCACACTTCCGCTGCCACGGTTTTCTTGGCCAATAATCAATGAATTGTTTTGGTCTTTTTTTACATTACATCCTACAAATCCTCCCAATATTGGTGCATTGTCTGAAGTGTAAACTACAGAGGCTTGATTTTCTATTAATTCATAAGCACTAGCGCTTAGTTTTAAACTATTATACGTTCCACGATAGCCAAATGCCAGAGGATTTGTTTGTTCCACTTGACAAGAGAAAATAGCTCCTGTGATGGTGTTTTTAATTGCTTCACGTTCTTGTTGGTTGTAAACAATCGGTGCATGCTCGTGTTTTTCTTCTTTTTTCTCTTCCGGCGAAGCAGCTTCATTTTTTGCTTTTAATGCAAATCCATTTTTAGTGGTAAAATGATCAACAGCACCACCAATAGAGATAAGTTTCCCACCGTTTGCAATCCATTCTTTGATATTGTTTAAGTTTTCATCAAGAGAAAAATAGTCGAAATAACCTTCGGGAACAATGATACTAGTAAATTTCGAAAGCGTTGATTTGTCTAGATTTTCAGTTGCAATTAAAGAAATGGGGTAATTTAATTGTTCTTCAAAAAAGTGCCAAACTTCGCCCACATTTAAGGAAGAAGCGTTTTCATCTGATAGCAGTGCAACAGCTTGTTTTTTGATTAATTTAACACTTGAAGAACCAAAATCATTTCCTTTTTCAACCATTCCGGTTAAAGTAGCTGTTAATTGAATTTGAAACTCATTAGCAATTGTTATCAATTGATTCTCAAAGTCCTTTGCATTGTCACCTTTTGTAATTATCAACGTGCCACGGTTATAGTTTATCGTATTTAATGTAAAAGGATTTTCTGCCATTCTAACTTTGTACCCTTTTTGAAGTAAAGAACTCAAGAAACGCGCATCTTGAAAGCTATTCCAATTTGCTAAATAGGCATATGCATCAGTTGTTAGCGTGTTTTTGATTGGATTGTTATTTTTTGAAACTCCACTAATAATTTTCTCTGACGCTATGGCTTCTAAACCATAGGCATACGGTAACGACCAAGCGGTAATGTCATACGTTAAAGAATCTGTCAACGCAGTTTTAGGTTCAAATAAAACATTTACTAACGTTCCCTTCAATTGATTGGTAGAAATTACAATGTGTTGATCTGTTGCTTTTAGAGAACCTGTTTTAGCTGTTGCATAATCAAATCCAGTAACTGTTGCGCCATTTCCATAGTTGTAGTTGATTTTGTGCGCATCTAATAATTTTTTAAGTGCATTTAAATTACCTTGATTTCCTCCAACGACATAACTTTTATAGCGGTAATTTTTGTTTTTAGAAAAGTTTTGAAATTCTTGAATAAGCTTTGATGCATTCATTGCTGAATGTTCTACCGTTGATAAACCTGCTGTGTGATGGTGTAAAAGTCGGTCTTTTAAGGTGATTAATTTTCCTTCGCTATTCATTACACCAATACCACCGCGACCACTTCCGCCTTGTTCATAGGTCATACCGACTGCTCCGCTGTAAGTAGGGTAGGTATCTCCGTAACTTGGGTACAATAAATCAAAAATTTCTTTTGTGAAATATAACCAACCATTTTTATCAAAATATTTCGCGTTGTTTCGCCCAATTTCAGTTTGAAAAGTTCGTTGAAAATTGGTAATCACTTCATGGTATGGTTCTACAGCTGGTGCGAAATAATAGGGATTATTCATGCCTTGTTCGTGGAAATCAACATGAACGTGAGGCAACCATTGATTGTACAAAGCAATGCGTTGTTTCGATTCTACTTGTGTTAACCACGCCCAATCTCTGTTTAAATCAAATAAATAATGATTTGGTCTACCTGAAGGCCAAGGTTCATTGTGTTCATTGGAAACTCGATCTGTGTTAAACGTTGTATTGTATTGTTGGTTGTACCAGTTAACGTAACGGTCTCGTCCATCAGGATTAATGCAAGGGTCCAAAATAACAACAGTTGATTTTAACCAGTCTTGACGCTGCGTTATGAGTTCGAAAGCCGTTTGCATCGCCGCCTCTGTGCCAGCACTTTCGTTACCGTGAACGTTGTAGCTTAACCAAACAAATGCAACTGATTCATTTGATAAATTGCTGTGATGTTGTTTTAATTGTTCTAAATTTTTTAAATTTTCTGGTGTTGAAATGTACGCAACGATTAAATCTCTTTTTTCATTTGTAGCGCCGTATTTTTCAACTTTTATTGAAGAAGGAGCATTTTTTTCAAGTTGCTTGAAATAATCAACAACTTGATGGTGTCGGGTGAAATAAGTTCCTAATTCGTAGCCAAAATACTCTGAAGGACTTTGAATTTTTTGTGAAAAAGAATTACTTGCTAGCGCAAAAAGTAGAATTATCCAAGCATTGAATTTCATAGTGTGTATTTTGGTTTACACAAATCTAATTAGATTTTAGAAAAACAACTTGAATTTTTCAGAAAGTTTACAGCAATTAGATGATTCCTTTCATGCGCAAGAATTCGTCCAAAGATTCAACATCTCCATACAAAACTTCTCGGGCTTTACTTCCTTGGAACGATCCAATGATTCCCATACCTTCTAATTGATCTACAATTCTTCCAGCACGGTTGTAACCAAGTTTTAATTTTCGTTGCAATAAACTAGCTGAACCTTGTTGATTTATAACAACAATACGTGCAGCATCTGCAAACATAACATCTATTTCATTCATGTCAATATCGCTACTTCCATCGCCGCCTTCACCAACATATTCAGGTAATAATAAGGCTTCAGGATACGCTCGTTGTCCGCCAATAAATGCACAAATAGCATCTACTTCTGGCGTGTCAACAAATCCACATTGTAAACGGATAATATCTGATCCAGTAGAAATTAACATATCACCGCGACCAATTAACTGATCTGCTCCTGAGGCATCTAAAATTGTTCTTGAATCGATTTTTGATAAAACTCTAAATGCTATTCTTGCAGGGAAATTTGCTTTAATCATTCCTGTAATTACATTTACAGAAGGCCGCTGTGTTGCAACAATTAAATGAATACCAATCGCACGCGCTAACTGAGCGATACGCGCAATTGGATGTTCAACTTCTTTACCAGCAGTCATGATTAAATCTGCAAACTCATCAATCAATACGACGATATATGGTAAATAACGATGCCCTTTTTCAGGATTTAATTTTCTTGAAATGAACTTAGTGTTATATTCTTTGATTGTACGAACTTCTGCAATTTTCAACAATTCATAGCGGTCATCCATTTCAATACATAACGAATTTAACGTATTTACAACTTTAGATACATCTGTTATGATCGCATCTTCATCACCAGGAAGTTTTGCTAAGAAATGGCGTTCTATTTTATTGTAAAGTGTTAACTCTACTTTTTTAGGATCGACCAATACAAATTTGACTTGAGAAGGATGTTTTTTGTACAACAGAGAAATTAGTATCGCATTCAATCCAACTGATTTACCTTGACCAGTTGATCCAGCTACTAATAAATGCGGCATTTTAGTTAAATCAAACGTAAATGTTTCATTGGTAATTGTTTTACCCATTACGATTGGTAATTCAGCATCAAAATTTTGAAATTTCTCAGAGGCAATCAACGATCGCATACTTACCATTTCAGGATTAGAATTTGGAACTTCGATACCAATTGTACCTTTCCCAGGAATTGGCGCAATAATTCTAATTCCTAAAGCACTTAAGCTTAAAGCAATATCATCTTCTAGATTTTTAATTTTTGAAATTCGAACACCTGGAGCAGGAACGATTTCATACAAGGTTACAGTTGGTCCAACTGTAGCTTTAATTTTTGCAATTTCAATTTTATAGTGCGAAAGTGTTTCAACAATTTTATTTTTATTGCGCTCTAATTCTTCTTTATTTACAGAAATAGTAGAAGAACCATATTCTTTTAACAAATCGATGGAGGGAAGCACATAACTCGCTAAATCAAGTTTAGGATCGTAATCGCCATATTCTTTTCGTAAACTATTTAAATCAGCATCATCTAATTCAGGGTCAGCTATTGGTACTTCAATAGAAAAATCCGATTCATCAGAAGGGGTGAAAGCTGTTTCTTGTGGGATTTCAATTTCAAAATCGTCATTCTCGCTTTCATCAGTTGAAGGTTCTTTCACAGAAATAATCAATTCAGAAGCGTCAAAATCATCTTCGTCCTCATCTGCTCCAAAAATTTCATTCTCTTCATCAAAATGAATCGTTTCCGATATCGATTCTTTTTCAATTTCGTTATCTTTTATTGTATTGACTGCATGAATGTCTTTAATAATACCTGCATTATCGTGAATAGAATCAAAATCATCTTCAACTAAATCTTCTTTACTTCCGGTCCATTTTTCTAGTAAGGCACTGAAATTTGGATTGAATAAACTTACAATTACAATGTAACCTAAAACAATAATAAGCGCTATAGAACCAAAACTACCTAAGGTCATTGCTAACCATTCATTAATGTAATAGCCAAATGATCCACCTGCATAATTTACTGCGTATGAAAAGTATCCTAATAAAATTGAACTCCAAACCATCAAAACAAAAACACGTTTTACTGTTTTAGCAATCGGTAAAAAAGTCTTGTCAAATGCAATGCGAATCCCAATAATAAAAAGCAAGAAAGGAATACCAAAAGATGAAATACCAAACCAACGGTAGAATAATAAGTGTGAAGTCCACGCACCAAATTTACCTAACCAATTGGAAACTTGCTCAGCGTCTCCTTCTGTTAAAAATTCAAGTAAATTTTTGTCTAAAACACGGTCTTGGTCAACGGTCCACGTGAATAAATAAGACAAACAAGCAAGGAATAAATAAAATGCTGTTAAAATAAAAATACTTCCAGTAATTGTTTTTACCTTCTTTTTATCAAAGCGATTTGTTAAACCAGCAACTGGGTTTTTAAGTTCAACTCGTTTTGAACCTTTATCTTTGTTAGCGCTTGAATTTGTTGCTTTAACAGTATTTTCTTCCGGTTTTTTACCTTTAGGTATGAATTCGTTATCTGCCATTTTATTGTATCTATCTTACGAAGATAGGAAAGAATTCGCCTTGTATTTGCGAGAATTAAAGGAACTATAAACAGCGAAATGTTAGTTAAACAAAGTTGTTTTTATTTAGGGCCAGATTCTTTGTTTTGCAAGGCTTCGATCTCATTAATAAACGCATCAAAACTCATTTTTTTATATTCAGATGGGATACCAAATAAATCTTTCGCTGGAAGATGGTAATCAATTTCTTTTAATTCATACTTGAATATTCCTTCCGGTGTAGTTAAATAGTACAAAACAGGTAAGCCAGGAAAAGAACTAAAATTGTTTAAATAGCGGCCATTGATCTTTTCAATGTAATAAAAATCAAAATCAGTATTTATTTTTTTTACACGAACAACTAATTTTTTGGCTTTCAATCCAGCAAATTTTTTAGTTCCTCTTTTTTTAATGAACGAATAATTCAAGCTATCTGTTGCTTGCGTTAATTGATTAGATTGTAGTGCAATTTTACCTATCGGACTATTAATTAATAAATAGGATTTATTCAGATTTAAATGTTTAATCAATGTTTGAACGCCAACGACAGAAGAATTATTTTCGATTCTAATTAACGTATCATTGGAGTAAACAAACATTTTACTAGCTGGAAGTTTGTCTTTAAGTATTGAATCACAACTGGTCACTTCGTAGGTTAATCTACCAACAAACGGAACTTGCTTTTGTGCAAAAAACGAAGAGAAACTAAAAATAAGTAAGAATGTGAAGCTGCGCATTGGTGTTTTTTTTCAAAATTAAACCAATTTTATCAATTAACGATTTTTTTCTAAAAAGTCTCAATAAATCGAGGCGCTTTTCAATTTTGACTTTTTATTCAGTTTAAATATGCTATTTTTGTGCTACAAATTAGTCTATGAAAAAAGATATTCATTTTATCATTAATAAATCTGAATTAACGGCTGGAACGCGCGGAGCTTCTTTAGGTCCTGAAGCACTTTTTGTCGCTGCACGTGCTATGAATAATCAATTTTTTAATGATTTTAACGTTGAAGAATTACCGAATTATAATTACCTGTTAGATCGACCAGTTGAACATGCATTTGCGAAAAGAGTAGGTGGTTTGATTCAAGTATACTCAGATGTTTCAACTATTGTTTCAGAGAAATTAGCAAAACAACAATTTCCGTTTTTATTATCTGGAGATCATGGTTCTGCTGGTGGAACAATTGCTGGAATAAAAAAAGCATTTCCAACAAAGCGTTTGGGAGTAATTTGGGTGGATGCTCACGGGGATTTACACACACCTTACACAACTCCTTCGGGTAACATGCATGGAATGCCACTCGCTACTGCGATAAATGAAGATAATTTAGATTGCCAAATAAATGATGTTCCACCAGCTACAATTGAAGCTTGGAATCAATTGAAAAACACAGGTTTTGAAGGCGCTAAAATTCAGCCAGAAGACTTAATCTTTATTGCTGTTAGAGATACTGAAGCCCAAGAAAATGCTTTAATTGATCGATTCAATATTAAAAATTATACCGTAGCTGAAGTTCAAGCAGAAGGTGCTGTTCAAATAGCAGAAAAAGCCTTACAAGATTTAGCAGAATGTGACATTATTTATGTTTCTTTTGATGTCGATTCAATGGATCCTAAAGAAACTTCTTTTGGTACGGGAACACCAGTAGCAAATGGTTTACATCCGAATCAAGCAAAAGAATTGCTTCAAACATTTTTTAAATCGCCCAAGTTAATAAGCATGGAATTTGTTGAAATCAACCCTTGCTTAGATGATAAAATGAATCAAATGGCAACCATAACTTTTTCTATACTAGAAGCAGTAGTTGCCGCTGTAAAATAAAACGCTGATAAACAATACAATGGAACAATCAATCAAACAATTAATTTTAGCTCATTCAACAGAACTTTTTGGCCAAGAAATTGACGCGTCAATCATTCAATTTCAAAAAACTAGAAAAGATGTCGAAGGAGATTTAACGTTGGTGATTTTTCCTTTTGTTAAAATGTTGAAATGCAGTCCAATTGAAGCAGGTTCTAAAATTGGACAATTTATCGTTGACCATATTTCTGCAATAGATAAATTTGAGGTCGTAAGTGGCTTTTTGAATTTAACCATAGCAACCTCATTTTGGTTAGACCAATTGAATGTAATAAATAAGGATGTTACGTTTGGTTATGTAGCTGAAAATTCAAAGCCAACAGTAATGGTTGAATATTCATCTCCGAATACTAACAAACCTTTGCATTTAGGACATTTAAGAAATAATTTCTTGGGTTTCTCTGTTGCCGAATTATTGAAAGCAAACGGTCATAAAGTTGTGAAAACGCAAGTTATCAATGATCGTGGAATTCATATTTGTAAAAGCATGTTAGCTTGGGATAAGTTTTCGCCACTGAATGAAAAAGGTGAACGTGAAACACCAGAAAATACGGGACTTAAAGGCGATAAATTAGTTGGTAAATATTACGTTGAATTTGACAAACAGTTTAATGCTGAAGCGAAACAAATCATCGAAAGTTGGGACAATGGAAATTATGACAATTTTCATCCTGAAACAATTGAAGAATATAATCGATTAACTTCAGCAAAAGAAGGTAAAGACGAAAAAGCTGTAAAAGGCTTAGATGATAAAATCAAAGATTTAGCAAAAAACCAAACGACTTTGCTGAGAGAAGCAAAAGAAATGTTGGTAAAATGGGAAGCGAAAGACCCACAAACCTATTTATTGTGGACAACCATGAATAGTTGGGTTTACAAAGGATTTGATGTGACCTATAAATCAATGGGTGTTGATTTTGATCAATTGTATTATGAATCAGAAACGTATTTATTAGGAAAAGACATAGTTTTGGAAGGACTTCAAAAAGGCGTGTTTTTCAAAAAAGACGATGGTTCTGTTTGGATTGATTTAACAGCGGATGGTTTAGATGAAAAATTGGTATTGCGCTCAGACGGAACCGCCGTTTACATGACACAAGATATCGGAACAGCTGTAGATCGATTCAATGATTTTTCTGATTTAAATAGCATTATATATACGGTTGGTAATGAACAAGATTACCATTTCAAAGTCCTGTTTTTGATTTTGGAAAAAATGGGTTATTCTTGGGCAAAACAATGTGCACATCTTTCTTACGGAATGGTAGATTTGCCTTCTGGTAAAATGAAATCACGTGAAGGAACAGTAGTTGATGCGGATGATTTAATGCAAGAAGTTATTGAGAGCGCTGCAGAAATGACGAAAGAGCGCGGACATTTAGATGGCATGTCGGAAGAAGAGCGTACGTCTTTATTCAATTTAATTGGAATGGGCGGCTTAAAATACTATTTATTAAAAGTAGATCCTAAAAAGCGCATGCTATTTAACCCGGAAGAATCGATTGAGTTGAATGGAAATACCGGACCATTTATTCAATATACACATGCACGTATTAAATCTTTGCTTGCAAAATCTGGAATTTCTTTGGAAACTCCAATTCAATCGTCCATTGAATTATTGTCTGAAGAAGTTGAAATAATAAAATTATTGAATGAATTTCCTTCGGTAATAGAAGAAGCAGCAACGCAATTATCTCCAGCTGTTATTGCCAATTATACATATGAATTAGTAAAAACATACAACCATTTTTATCAAGCAATTCCAATTTTAATTGAAGAGGATGAAGCAAAAAAAGAAATGCGATTGGTGCTTAGTGCAAATGTGGCTAAAGTCATTCGCTTAGCAATGCGTTTGTTGGGTGTTGCTGTTCCAGAAAGAATGTAGAAAAAAAGTGGGGTAAGCTACTCACATCGCACCGCTACAACCTCATACCTTTGCTACGTTCCCGTCCTGGAGGATTAAGAGGGAGCTGGTCGTACAAGACTTACCCCGCACAAAGATACATACAATTCTTTAATTTTATCAGCCAAATCACAAAAAAAGTGACGAAGGCTTGAATAAATAAGCTATAGATAGTGGTTGAAAAAAAAATCACGACGAAACCACAAATAAATCAGAATCTAACAGAAAAAATCCATAAAATCACTAATAAACACCAATACTTAGTTAAAATTCATGTATTTGTGGCATCTAATATTTTATGAATTAATTAGTGAGAATTCGTGTATTCGTGGCAACTAATATTTTATGAATAAATTAGTGAGAATTCGTGTATTCGTGGCAAGTAAATTTTATGAATAAATTAGTGAAAATTCGTGTATTCGTGGCAACTAAATTTTATGAATAAATTAGTTAAAATTCATGTATTTGTGGCAACTAATATTTTATGAATAAATTAGTGAGAATTCGTGTATTCGTGGCAAGTAAATTTTATGAATAAATTAGTGAAAATTCGTGGAAGATAATTCACCAATAAATAAAGGTTAAACGATCAATTACACAACCGATATTATTGTTTTCATACTTATTTTATCAATGCGTAAACCATCTAAATCAATGATTTCTAGTATGAGGTTGTCATGTTGAATCGTGTCTCCAATTTGCGGAATGCGTTTTAATTCATTTAAGAAAAAGCCTGCAATTGTTGTGTACAAAGCAATATTATCTTCTATAATTTCTTTTTGAAAAAATTGATTCAATTCAAAAATCAAGGTTTTACCATCAATTAAATAACTTCCATCAGTGCGTTGGAAAATGCTTAATTCATCTACTTCATCTTCTTCAGGTAAATCACCAACAATTGCTTCAATTAAATCGTGTAAGGTCAAAATCCCAACAACGCCACCGTACTCGTCGATAACAGCGGCAATGTATTGTTTTTTACTTTTAAAAAGATTTAGAATTTTAAATGCAGGAGAATTTTGAATAATGTAAATTGCAGGTTCTAATATCGAATGAATTTCAAAGGCTTCTTTTTGATAATTCTCTAAAAAATCTTTGGTTGTGATAACGCCCTTCACTTGGTTCAATTGTCCGTCACAAACTAAAAATTTAGAGTAATTACTTTTTAATATTTGTTGTAAAATCTCATCAATTGGTTCATTGTTGTTGATCCATTCAACTTCAGAATTATGGGTCATCAATGATTTCGCTGTTTGATCGGCAAAGTAAAATAAATTTTGATGCACTTGGCTTTCTTCAGTTTCTAAAACGCCATGTTTACCAGCGTTAAACAACATAAATTTTAATTCTTCCTCACTGATATGATCGTTATCAGTTTCTTTAATTCCAGTAATTTTTAAAATTATTTTGGTTGAAAAAGATAACAATTTAACAAATGGGTAGGTTGTAATGGTAAAATAATTAATTATTGGAGCACAGACTAATGCAATTTTTTCTGCATTGTTCATCGCAATTGTTTTCGGCACTAATTCACCAATCACAATTGTAAAATAGGTTATACTTCCAATTACAATAAATAAAGAGACAATATGTGTTGAAGAGCCTAAAAAACTAAATTGTACTAAATAGCGTTCTAAATCATCGGTTAATGTAGCACCTCCATAAGCACCGGCAATTATCCCGATTAATGTAATACCTACTTGAACGGAAGAAAGAAAATTTTCAGGTTTATCAAGTAGTTTTAAAATTGTTTTAGCGCGAAGATGACCTTGTTCTGCTAAGTGTTCAATTCTACTTCTTTTAACAGAAACCAATGAAATTTCAGAAAGTGCGAAAAAGGCGTTTAATAAGGTTAAAATAAAAATGATGAATATTTCCATGTTTCAAATTTAGCTACAATTAGTGAACAAAAAAACCTCACGTTTTTGTGAGGTTTTACTGTATTTTAATTAATCTTCGTCTTCGTCTTCGAATGCATCATCTTCCCAATCATCATCATCGCTTTGCCAATCATCATCTTCTTTCCCTTTCAAGCCAAAAAGATCGATTTCTTCATCATCATCTTCATCATCAAAAAAGAGGTTCTTTTTACCACTTTTCTTGTACGCATCCATTTTTGGTTTCTTGGCGCGGTTATCTGTATCACCAAAATCTTTTGGTTTTTTGTCTTCTTTCTTTTTACGAATTTCAATACTTAAAGGATCGATAATCGGCGGAGTAAATTCACGCGGTTCAGAATCTGGACGCTGAAATCCACCTGCTGGTCGAGGTGAATTTTCTCTCGAACGATTGAAATCTGGTCGGGGTGAATTTGCATCTCTTGGCGGTCGTGTGTCTGGTCGTGCTTCGGCTTCTTTCACTGCAATTGGTCGACCGTTCATTAAAGAACCATCTAGACCTGCGATTGCATTTAAAGCTTCTTCTTTTTCAGCCATTTCTACAAATGCAAATCCTCTTGATTTACCTGTTTCTCTATCCGTTGCAACAGTCGCTTTTAGAACTGTTCCGTAATCTTCAAAAGCTTGCTTAACTTGCTCGCTTGTAATGCCAAAATCTAATTTAGCGACAAAAATACTAGTCATAAAAATGAAATAGCTTAGATAAAATCTTTTTAATAATTAATAATGACTCAAAAATAGAATTATTTTTTGTTGTAGTATCACTTTCTCGGCTAATTTTATCGAAAAAAAGAATGAAAGCAATTGTTTTAGGCGCATCTGGTTTGGTAGGAAGTGAATTAGTTCGTCAATTAATTGAAGACCAGCGCTTTGAAAAGGTTTATTTAGTGAGTCGTAAATCGCTTGATTTTCAATCAACAAAAATTGAAAATTATACGATAGATTTTGAAAAAATAGATAGTTTCCCTTTTGAAAATCAAGTAGATACTTTATTTATAGCATTTGGAACAACCAAGGCAATTGCAGGCTCAAAAGAAAAGCAATTTTACATTGATGTTGAAATACCTTCTAAAATAATGACACTTGCAAAAGCTGCAGGCGTGAGAAATTGTGTCCTCATTTCTTCGATGGGCGTCTCTAAAAAATCACTTGTTTTTTATTCACGAATGAAAGCTGAATTGGACGAACGAGCAAAAAAAATGAATTTTGAGAAATTAATTATCTTAAAGCCTTCAATGTTGGATGGAGATCGAAAAGAGAAGAGGGCAGGAGAAAAATTTGGAATTTCTTTGTTGAACCTAATAGGTAAAACAGGATTAATAGAAAATTACAGACCAATTAGAATTGAAAAAGTAGCTAACTGTATGCGTTCAGTTGTTTTTGATCTACCTAATGGAATCCATGAATTGGTATCAAAACAACTCCAAGCTTATTCTTGATTGTTTTTCTTTAATAAATCCCTGATTTCAGTTAACAAAAGAATTTCGTCTTTTGGTGGATTTAATGCTTTCTCTTCATCTTCTTTTTTCAATTTCAAACGATTGATGGCTTTGATCATCATGAAAACCACAAAAGAAGCCACTAAGAAATTAATAATGGAAGAAATGAATTTCCCAAAATAAACCCCTTTCCAAGCTAATTTTTCGAGTGTTTGAACGTGAAATGCACGCATCGTTGGTTTTAGTAACAGTGGAGTGATTACATCGTTTATGAATGAAGTTACAATTGTATTAAAGGAAGCTCCAATGATTACAGCAACAGCAAGGTCAACGACATTGCCACGCATAATAAAAGTTTTAAATTCTTTAAACATATTTTTATTGTTGAAATAATTGACGTTGTAATAGTGAGCGACTTAAAGTGATTTCATCTGCGTATTGCAATTCTGTTCCGACGGAAACACCCCTTGATAAGGTTGTGACAATCACTTCGTGGTCTTTCAGTTTTTTGTAGAGGTAAAAATTTGTTGTATCGCCCTCCATTGTTGGACTAAGTGCAAATATAATCTCATTAATATCTTCGTTTTCAACTTTTTGAATCAAGGTAGAAATGTTTAGATCACTTGGTCCGACACCATCCATTGGCGAAATAATACCGCCTAAAACATGGTAAATTCCTTTATAAGATTCGGTTGATTCAATCGCTAGCACATCGCGAATATCTTCCACCACGCAAATCGTTGCGTGATCCCTGTTTGGATTGGAGCAAATAGAACAAATTTCTGTATCTGCAATATTTCCACACGATAGGCACTTTTTTGTATGCGCTTTCATTTCCATAAATGAATGTGCGAAAAGTTCAATCTCCTCTTCACTTCTGTTAAGTAATTGTAAAACCAATCGTAAAGCAGTTCTTTTCCCAATACCTGGTAAAGAAGCTAATTGCTCAACGGCGTTTTCTATGAACTTTGAAGGAATTTTCATTGGTTAAAATTACATTAAAAATTGCATTTATAAACCTAATTTTTGGGATGTTTTTAACATTGAATCTTGAATAAATATCGCTTAAAACCGAAGATTTTGACTATTTTTGAAGATCGAATAAAAGAAATGTCTAAAAACGAAGTCAATATACGAAATAAACGTGCGCGTTTTGAATACCATTTAATGGATGAGTTTGTTGCAGGCATGCAATTAACTGGTACAGAAATTAAAAGTATTCGAAATGGAAAAGCGAGTATTTTGGAAGCATATTGTGTTTTTAGCAACAAAGAAGTATGGATTCGTAACATGCACATAACTGCTTATGAAAACGGTTCTTTTTACAACCATAAACCACGAAACGATCGAAAACTTTTATTAAATAAAAAAGAAATTATTAAAATCGAGAAATTCCTTCAAGTTAAAGGAAATACATTGATACCGCTTAGAATGTTTCTCTCGGATAAAGGTTGGATAAAATTAGAAATTGCGTGCGCCCAAGGAAAGAAATTACATGATAAACGGCACGATTTAAAAGAAAAAGATGACCGCCGTGATATGGATCGTGCAATGAAAAAATAATTATAAAAATCCTAGGGTCAATAAATGCGCCCAATGATCATCTGAGATTAAAAAATACACCAAAAAACTCGGACTTAAAATTAATGCAATGTGATAGATCATTGTATAAAAGGCTGTTTTTCGTTTGAAGAATCTTACAAATAGTGGCAACAGAAGAATGACGATTAAAGGAAACATTCCCCAATAAAAATTTAAGTTTAACGCGTGCTTAGAATAAAAATACCCCTGATTGGCTATAATTTGCTTAGGGAGATGAAAAATAAATGATTCTTCAATTTGTATTGCATGAAAATTATTGACCAACGAAAAATCCATTGTTTCTAAATGCAATTTTTTTCCATCTTTCGTGTGAAAAGTTCCAGTCAATCGATAATTATTACTAGAAATAGTAACGGCTTCTTTTTCAAAATAACGGATACTTGTTTTTTCATACCTGCTAGGTAAATAAACATCCATTATCAATAAGGTTGCAAGAATTAACCCTGGAAAAGTTATCAATTTTAGAATACGCCATTTTGAACCAACAAATAATGATTGGAAGTATTTTTCATTTTCTAAGCGTTCTTTTTGTTGTTGGTTGTAAAATCGAATTTGTGCTTCTTTAATCCGTTCTTCTCGTGACTTTTCTTTTTTGCGGTCAGTAATTAAACCTGGTTGATGTTGTGATTGTTTGCTTAAAAAATCGTAAGCTTCGGTGAGTTTAATAAATAGAACTTTAGCTTCCGGCGACGGATTTTTATCGGGATGTAAACGCATCGCTAATTTGCGGTATTGTTTTTTGATCTGCTGTTGATTAGCATCGGTTGGAAGTCCTAAAACATCAAAGTATTGCTTCATAATTCATTGATGATAATAGGTTTAACACGTTAATTCTGTTGATTTTTCCGCTTGTAGTTCGTTCAAATTTCTTGCAATAATAAATAGTTTTTGGAACTGCAAAAGATCCAATTATTTTTTTTAATTGTTCTTTATTAAAGTTGATTTTTTCTTCAGATTCAACCATTAAAATCACTTTTGATCCTAAACGTTCATCTGGAATTCCTGCAATGAAAAATGGGACATTGATTACAGTTGTTAGTTTGGATTCAACTTCTTCAGGATTGATTTTAACACCTCCTGAATTTATGATAAAGTCAGTTCTTCCCAACCATTTAAAAGTTGTAGGAGAATACAATTCCACTTGATCATTGGTTAATAGAGCTTCCTTCAAAATTCCAGGATAATGAATCTTTAATTGTAGGTTAGATTCTTCAAAATGAACTGTTGAAAGTGCTGTAAAATATTCTTCAGTTTCTTTTCCAATTTTACGAAGTGCAACGTGTGAAATTGTTTCAGTCATTCCAAATGTTTGAAAAGCTGTGTAATTGATTTTTTTTAAATTTTCTATTAATTGTATTGAAACAGGTCCACCGCCAATAATTAATTTATCTATAAGATTTAATTGAATCGATGAATCCGCAATAATTTTTTCCACTTGAAGCGGCACCATAGCAGCAAAATCAATTGCTTGATCAATTCCGATTAATGGATTGGAAGTTGGTTCAGTTACAAGAAGTTTTAAATTCCCAACAATCGATCGAACGACCATCATTTTACCTGCAATTGTTTCCATCGAAAGGCATAAAAGTGCCGCATCATTTTCTTTAAGCGATAAGAACGAAAGCGTGTTTTTAGCAGATACTATGCAATGTGCTTTCGCTAATTGTATGATTTTTGGAATACCAGTTGAACCAGATGTTTTTACTTCTATGAAGTCCTGCTCATTTTCCCATTCCTTTATAAAAGAATGAACCAATTGTTGCGTAGTTTCAGAAGCTTGAACAAACTGAATATTTAATGACATTGTCTTAGAAGAATTTATTCCAAAGGTAAGATATGATTTTCAAATCAATAAAAAATGTAATAAATTTTTTATTGTAGCGTTATTTTGATTAAATTCATCTCAAAATTATTAGGTTATGAAAAAGTTTTTAGGATTACTTTCAATTTGTTTCTTAGTTCTTTCATTTAAAGGAAGTGAAGGGTCAACTGGTATTGCATTTGAATCAATCACATTGGTTGCTGCCAAAGCGAAAGCGTTAACGTCCAATAAATATATTTTTATTGATGCTTACACGAGTTGGTGTGGGCCTTGCAAGCAAATGGCTGCAACATCATTTAAAGATCCTGAAGTTGGTAAGCTATTCAATGCTAAATTCATTAATTTAAAAATTGATTGCGAAAAAGATCCTGATGGTTACGATATTTCAGCAACTTATAAAGTGAGAGCTTATCCAACATTATTAGTAATAGATGGAACTGGAAAATTAATAAAACAAGTTGTTGGTTTTCAAACCGCTGAAAAACTAATTGCTTTGGCAAATTCATTGTAAAATAGTTAAAACAAAAAAAATCCGTAATGTAAGTTACGGATTTTTTTATGCTAAAAAGAACTTATTATTTTTTATAAAAAGGCAATTTAACAATTTTTGCTTTCACACCTTTTTCACGAATTTCAATCGCGATTTGAGTTTCTAAATTAGCAAAAGCTGTTTCAACATACCCCATTCCAATTCCAATTTTCATAGATGGTGACATTGTTCCAGAAGTTACTTTTCCAATCACGTTTCCTTCTAAATCTAATATTTGATAATCGTGGCGAGGAATTCCACGATCTATCATTTCAAAAGCAATTAATTTACGCGTAACACCATTTTCTTTCTGAGATTTTAATACTAATGCGTCAGTAAAATCTTTCGTGAATTTTGTAATCCAACCCAAACCAGCTTCGATTGGCGAAGTTGAATCATCGATGTCATTTCCATACAAGCAAAAGCCCATTTCTAAACGCAATGTATCGCGTGCAGCTAAACCTACTGGTTTAATTCCAAATGAAGCACCTGCTTCAAAAACGCGGTCCCAAATTTGTTCAACTTCTGTATTTTTACAATAAATTTCAAATCCTCCAGAACCCGTGTAGCCCGTTGCTGAAATAATTACATGTTCAATACCAGCAAAATCAGCAACTTCAAAATGGTAATAGTTGATTGCTGATAAGTCAATAGAAGTTAAAGATTGCATCGCTTCAACAGCTTTAGGTCCTTGAATGGCTAACAATGAATAATCATCAGAAAGATTTTTCATTTCAACACCTAAATCATTGTGCGAAGAAATCCAATTCCAATCTTTTTCAATATTAGAAGCATTTACAACCAACAAATATTGTTCTTCTTTCATTCTGTATATGATCAAATCATCCACAATTCCGCCTTTACCATTTGGCATGCAAGAATATTGAGCTCTGCCAATTGTTAACGTTGCAGCATCATTTGTCGCCACTTTTTGAATCAATGCCAACGCATTTTCTCCAGTTAACAAAAATTCACCCATGTGAGAAACATCAAATACCCCAACTGCGTTACGAACGGTTTCGTGTTCAGCATTTACACCTTCGTATTGAACAGGCATATTATAACCAGCAAAAGGAACCATTTTCGCTCCTAATGCAATGTGTTTGTTAACTAAAGCAGTACTTTTCATTTTCTATGATTTTATTTTTTAATAGCAATATAATTTCAAATTTTCATCAAATTTTCGCCTCAAAAGTAAGGTTTAATTGTTTAATTTTAAGGTTTCAATTAAAATAAATCTGCTAATTTTTTACCAACAGACGCACCTATTGCAACACCCATTCCACCCATACGCACTCCAACTGCAATTTTTGGATCAATTGATTCGATAATTGGTCTTTTTGCCAATCCAACTCCCATTATTCCTGCCCATTCGTATTCAATATCAATAGGTTGTTTGGGTAAAATAAATGACGACAATTGCACTTTTAATGCTTCAATAATTTGCTGTGTTGTTTGCAAATCTGTCGTGTTTTCTCCTTCGAGATTTAGATTTCTTCCTCCACCTAATAATATCCTGTTTCCGATGTTTCTGAAGTAGTAATAACCATCGTCAAAATGGAAGGTACCTTTGATTTTTAGGTCGTTAATTGGAGTTGTTACAATAACTTGAGCGCGTGCTGGATTTACATCTAAATGAGGGAAAAATGATTGCGCAAAACCGTTGGTGCAAATGATTAAATTACTGGTTTTGAAATAACCAAAAGAAGATTGAATTCCAACATTATACAAATTCAATTGAAAGGCGTGAATGGTAGTTCCAAACAGACAAAGTACTCCTGCTTCAATTGCCAAAGCATGCAAGCGTTGGTTTAATTTACCTGTATCTATTTGACCTTCTAAACGATTGTAAAAACTCGTTTCAAGATCTTTGAAACCAAATTTTTCAAAACAATCATTTGCAACTGAATAGGTGTTTTTTTGGCCTGTGATTTTTTCCAATTCGTCATTTAGAAAAGGAAGTTGCTGGTTGATGGATGCTACTTTCTCTTTTTCGAACGATCGCAATAAATCCCACGAGCCGAGTTGTTCATACGCCATATTTTCAGTGCCGACTAATTCTTTTAAGCGAATTAAGCCTTCCCATCTTTCTTGAACGGTTTCAAAAACAGTTGATGAAGGTTGGTTATTAAGATCAGCAATTAATTCAGACGGACTACCAAAACAAGCGAAACCAGCGTTTTTAGTACTTGCGCCAGCGGGTAAAATTCCCCGTTCAACAATTAATACTTTCGCATTTTTGTGTTTTTTCTTCAATTCAATGGCAGTTGTATAGCCTACAATTCCAGCTCCAATAATCAAAAAATCAATATTTTCGAAATAGGTTGAACGTTCCCAAAAACTTAATGCGTCGATGTTTAAACTTTCCATTTTATAAATTGAATCAAATTTGTTCAAAAAAAACCATTATTTTTATATTTAACGCTTCTATAATCAAGAATATATCAACATTTTTCTACATATTTGTAGCTTAGTAGTTAAAACAAATAAATGAATCGTAACAATTAACTTATTATTCGTTTTTATCAGAGATTATGAAGTATTTATTCTTTTTGTTGTTTACTTTAAGTTGTTCGCTTTTCCAAGCGCAAACAATGAATTTTTTATTCAAAGGTACAATAACCAATCATTTTACAGTTAAACCAGAAGCAAAAGCTGAAGTAGCAATTGTTCAAAATGGTAAAAAAGTAGCGACTGTTCAAACGGATATTGCTGGGAATTATACCTTGCGCAGTGGTGTTTCAATTACTTCAAATTTCTTTGTTGTTTTTTCAAAAACTGGAATGGTTGAAAAAAGAATTGAATTTGATTTTACGAAACTAAATGAAGAAGATGTGCCTGCGGGCTCTGAATACCAGCCTGTTAAAGATTTGAGTTCTAGTATTATCAACGATGACCCAAAATATAATTTAGCATTCTTAAAAACAGAACCTGTTGGTAAATTAACCTGGAATGATAAAAAGATGGCTGTTGAAGTGAATGAAGGAATTCGCGAAAACATGCGTAAAAAAATCGACGCAGCCTTGAAAGTTGCTGGTCCACCACCATCTGATGCGGCTAAATACCAAGCTGCAATTTCAGCGGCACAAAGTTTTGAAAAAGAACAGAAATACCAACAAGCAATTACAAAATACGAAGAGGCTTTAACAATTCGTCCAACTGAAAAAATGCCAAGTGATAAGATTGTTGAGTTATCTGCATTGCTGGCTAAATCTCAAAAAGACAATGCAATTCTCGATCAAGGCAATCAACAATACATGAATTTGATTGTCGCAGCGAAAGCCTTGGCAGATCAAAAAAAATACCAACAAGCCATTGATAAATACAATGAAGCACTTGAAATTAAAGATGAAAAAAGTGTTGTAGATCAAGTTAAAGTTTTAAAAGGATTATTGACGGAAGTTGAAAACGAACAGAAATACAAGGATGCAATTGCAAGTGCGGATATGTTTTACAATCAAAAAAGTTACAAAACCGCGAAAGATAAATATACGATTGCATCAAAATTAAAACCGAACGAGCAACATCCAAAAACGAGATTGGCCGATATCGAGAAGAAAATGGCTGATTTATTAGGTGCTCAAGAAAAGAAAAAATTATTTGATGATTTAGTCAATGAAGGTGATGCACTTTTCAAAGAAGAAAAATGGGCTGAAGCTAAAGCGAAATATGTAGAATCGTTAAAAATTGAATCTGGTGCAACGTATTCGGCAGAACAATTAAAAGATTGCGACTTAAAATTGAAAGAAATCGCTGATGCGCAAGAGAAAATTGCAAATATTCAAAAATGGTTGAAAGAAGGGAATGATTTATTTCAATTATCAAAGTGGGTTGATTCCAAACAGAAATATACGCAAGTTATTGGTTTAGAAGCTGAAAATGCAGTTGCAAAAGCACGATTGGTAGAAATTAATTCAAAAATTGAAGAAGAATCTAAAAA